>NZ_CP108352.1:2704687-3005208 GCF_036237275.1 Streptomyces sp. NBC_01353
GGATGCGGGTGCCCTTGCGGGGCGCCGTGCTCGCGCCGACCTGGGAGCCGGCGGCCTCGTGACCGGTGTCGTCGGCGTGCAGGACGGTGCTGGAGTAGCGCTGGTTGTAGAAGAGGGTCTGCCACTGGCGGACCATCCCGAGGGCGCCGTTGTTGATGATGGCGACCTTGATCGGGATGTTGTTGAGCGCGCAGGTGACCAGCTCCTGATTGGTCATCTGGAAGCAGCCGTCGCCGTCGATCGCCCAGACCGGGCGGTCGGGCATACCGGCCTTGGCGCCCATGGCGGCCGGGACCGCGTAGCCCATCGTTCCGGCGCCGCCGGAGTTGAGCCAGGTGGCCGGCTTCTCGTAGTCGATGAAGTGCGCGGCCCACATCTGGTGCTGGCCGACGCCGGCCGCGTAGATGGTGTCGGCGGGCGCGAGCTGGCCGATGCGCTGGATGACCTGCTGCGGCGAGAGGCTGCCGTCCTCCGGCAGGTCGTATCCGAGCGGGTAGGTCTCGCGCCAGCGGTTCAGGTCGCTCCACCATGCGGTGTAGTCGCCCTTGTTGCCCTCGCCGGCCTCGGCCTGGACGGCCTGGACCAGGTCGGCGATGACCTCGCGGGCGTCACCGACGATCGGGACGTCGGCGGCGCGGTTCTTGCCGATCTCGGCCGGGTCGATGTCGGCGTGGACGATCTTGGCGTACGGGGCGAAGCTGTCCAGCTTGCCGGTGACGCGGTCGTCGAAGCGGGCTCCGAGGGCGACGATCAGGTCGGCCTTCTGCAGCGCGGTGACGGCGGTGACCGCACCGTGCATGCCCGGCATTCCCACGTGCAGCGGGTGGCTGTCGGGGAATGCGCCCAGCGCCATCAGGGTGGTGGTGACGGGGGCGCCGGTGAGCTCGGCGAGGACCTTCAGCTCGGCGGTGGCGCCGGCCTTAAGGACGCCGCCACCGACGTACAGGACGGGGCGCCTGGCCGCGGCGATCAGCTTGGCGGCCTCGCGGATCTGCTTGGCGTGCGGCTTGGTCACCGGGCGGTAGCCGGGCAGGTCGGTCTGCGGCGGCCAGCTGAAGGTGGTCTTCGCCTGCAGGGCGTCCTTGGCGATGTCGACCAGGACCGGGCCGGGACGGCCGGTGGAGGCGATGTGGAACGCCTCTGCGATCGTCCTCGGGATGTCCTCGGCCTTGGTGACCAGGAAGTTGTGCTTGGTGATCGGCATCGTGATGCCGCAGATGTCCGCCTCCTGGAAGGCGTCCGTGCCAATGGCCTTGGAGGCGACCTGGCCGGTGATCGCGACCAGCGGGACGGAGTCCATGTGGGCGTCGGCGATCGGGGTCACCAGGTTGGTGGCGCCGGGGCCGGAGGTCGCCATGCAGACGCCGACCTTGCCGGTCGCCTGGGCGTAGCCGGTGGCGGCGTGGCCCGCGCCCTGCTCATGGCGGACCAGGATGTGGCGGACCTTCTTGGAGTCCATCATCGGGTCGTACGCAGGGAGGATGGCGCCGCCCGGAATACCGAAGACGGTGTCGGCCCCCACTTCCTCGAGAGAACGGATGAGGGACTGCGCGCCCGTGACGTGCTCGACGGTGGTGGCGGACTGTCCGCCGCTACGGGCCCGCGGCTGCGGATGGTGCCCGGAGGCCTGCTCGGTCATCAGCATTCTCTTCTCGAAGCAGAGGGTTTTTGCGAGGGTTTGGGGGGAGCCGGTGCAACAAAAAACCCCTCGTGCCGGGAGGCAAGCGAGGGGAGCGCGTCGGTAGCGTTCAAGCCGGGCCTTCTATGGCCCTGCTTCAGCCGACGCGCTTTCCAAGTACGAGAATTCGGGTGCGCATGGCACTGACCCTCTCCCCGACGCACCATCAGTGTCAAGGGGGTGGGACGGGCGTCTCACTATTTGAGCGGAACGGGGGATGACTTCCGGCTGGAATCGCCACCCCGCCGGGGACGGGGTACTCGTCCCGCACGAGCGCGCGGCGCAGCCGGTACTCGTCCAGCGGACCCGAGAAGGCCATGCCCTGGCCGTGCGTGCAGCCCATGGCACGCAGGGCGATCACCTGCTCGGGGACGTCCACGCCGTCGGCGACGGACTGCAGCCCGAGGTCGCGGGCGATCCGGAGCAGCCCGCTGGTGATCTTGCGCAGCCGGGCCGACTCGACCACACCCTCGACCAGACCTCTGTCCAGTTTCAGTACGTCGACGGGGAGGCGCCGCAGCGCGTTGATGGCCGCGTGGCCGCTGCCGAAGCCGTCCAGGGCGATCCGTACACCGAGGCGGCGCAGGACGACCAGGCGCTGCTCCAGGTCGTCGAAGGAGACCCGGGGATCGCTGTCGGCGAGTTCGATCATCAGGGAGCCCGAGGGGAGCGCGTGGCGGGTCAGCAGCGCCTCGACGGTAGCGAGCGGCAGCGAGCGGTCCAGGAGCCTGCGGGCTGAGAGCCGCACGGAGACCGGCGTCCGATGGCCGAGTCCGGCCCGTTCGGCGGCCTGCTCGACGGCCTGCTCCAGGAGCCAGCGGCCGAGCTCGGAGACGCGCTCGCTGTCGTCGGCGACGCGCAGGAACTCGGCGGGGGTGAAGAGGATGCCCTGGGCGGAGCGCCAGCGGGCCTGGGCCGCGACGGCGGTGATACGGCCGCTGGTGAGGTCCACGACGGGCTGGTGGAGCAGGGCGAACTCACCGTCGTCGAGGGCGGTGCGCAGCCGGGTGGCCAACTCCGTCCTGCGGACGACCTCGGCCTGCATCTGCGGCGCGTACATCTCGACGCGGTCCTTGCCGGCGGCCTTGGCCCGGTACATGGCCAGGTCGGCGTTGCGGAGCAGGTCCCCCGCGCTGATGCCGGGCTCGGCGAAGGCGACGCCGATGGAGGCGGCGACCCGCACCTCGTTCCCGCCGTCGAGGCGGTACGGCTGGGAGAGCGTGAGGCGGAGCCGGTCGGCAATCTCGTGGACCTGGTACTCGCGGGCCGACGTGTCCCGTGAGCCGTCGCCGAGGATGAGCGCGGCGAACTCGTCGCCGCCGAGACGGGCGGCGGTGTCCCCGGCCCGTACGGAGTCCTGGAGGCGGCGGGCGGCCTGGACGAGGAGCTCGTCGCCCGCCTGGTGGCCGAGCCGGTCGTTGACGCCCTTGAAGCCGTCGAGGTCGATGAAGAGCACGGCGGTGCCGGGGTCGGAGGAGCGTCGGCCGGTGAGGGCCTTGCGGACGCGCTGGGTGAACAGCGCCCGGTTGGGCAGGTCGGTGAGCGGGTCGTGCTCGGCGTTGTGCTGCAACTGCTCCTGGAGACGGACCCGTTCGGTGACGTCGCGGCTGTTGAAGATGAGCCCGCCCTGGTGGCGGTTGACCGTGGACTCGACATTGAGCCAGTCGCCGCGGCCTGAGCGGAAGCGGCACTCGATCCGGGTCGTCGGCTCCTCCGAAGGAGGAGCGGCGAGGAACCGGCGCACCTCGTGGACCACGCCGCCGAGATCCTCCGGATGGATGAGGGAGGCCAGTTCGGAGCCGATCAGATCCTCGGCCTCACGCCCGTAGACCCCCGAGGCGGCGGGGCTCACGTACCGGAGTATGCCGGTGGGCGCGGCGATCATGATGACATCGCTGGAGCCCTGCACCAGGGACCTGAAGTGGTTCTCCTTCTGGGCCAGTTCATGGGTGAGGGCGATGTTGTCGAGGAGCATGATGCCCTGCCGGACGACCAGGGCGAGGACGACCGTACAGCCGGTGAAGACGACCACGCGGTCCACTCTGCGTCCCTCGACGACGTTGTACAGGATGCCGAGCGTGCAGACCGCCGCGGCGAGATACGGGGTGAGGGCGGCCAGCGAGCCGGCCACGGGGCGGCTCGGGAGGCGCTGGCCGCGCGGGGAGGGGGTGCTCTCGACGCTCCGGCGCACCCCCCAGGGGGCGTACGCCAGGAGCAGCGATCCGGCGAACCAGCCGGCGTCGAGCAGCTGCCCGGAGGTGTAGTTCTCGCGGAACAGCGGGGAGGTGAAGAGGGCGTCGCACAGCACGGTGAGGGCGAGGGCGGCGATGGCCGTGTTCGTCGCCGAGCGGTTCACGTTGGAGCGGCGGAAGTGCAGGGCCAGGACCATGCTGACGAGAACGATGTCGAGCAGTGGGTACGCGAGCGAGAGGGCGGCCTCGGCGACGCTCTCGCCCTGGAAGTGCGCGGTGTGCGCGAGGGCGAGGCTCCACGAGAGGGTGAGCAGCGAGCCGCCGATGAGCCAGGCGTCGAGCCCGAGGCAGACCCAGCCGGCCCGGGTGACGGGCTTCTTGGCGAGGACGAGCAGGCCGACGATGGCGGGCGGGGCGAAGAGCAGGAAGAACAGGTCGGCGATGGACGGGCTGGGCACCTCCCGGTCGAGCACGACTTCGTACCACCCCCAGACTCCGTTACCGGCGGCGGCCATCGTGGAGGAGAAGGCGAACAACATCCAGGCGGGGCGGAAGCGGCTCTCGCGGAGGCGGGCGTAGAGGAAGCAGGAGACGCCTGCGGCGAGGGCGGCCGCGCTCAGGCCGAAGTCGCCCATGATCAGCGCCAGTTGTTCGGATCCCCAGCCGAGGGCGGCTCCTGTCGCAAAGCCCGCGCAGATCAGCCCGAGGACGACCTGGGTGACGACGCCGCCGGTGTCGGACGGTGTCGGGTCCGGGACTCGGGTGCCGCTCGCACCGTCTCCCGCCTTCTTCGTCGGAGTGCCGCTCGCGGACGCGGACGCGGACGCGGCACCGCCCGTCGCCGTGCCGCCCTGGGCCGCGCCCGCGGCGACCGGGTTGCGGCCGATGAGCGCTCCGGGGGCGGTCACCGGGGCTCCCCTGCGTGCGCCGTCACCTTCGGGCGCCTCCTGTGCCGGAATGGGGCGCGCGAGGGTCGTCGACGGCGGCCCCGCCGCGTCGGATCGTCGGTCCATCGGCCGTACTTCACCCGTCGCCCCCCTCGGATTCTGTTGACCCGTCACTTCGCTCCCCAGCGCCAGCTCGTACTCGACGCAGCCCCCCGCTCCGGGACGATACACCAGGACCGTCACTCAGGGACAGGGGTGCTGTACTCTCAGTGACGGCCCTGGGGCTCACGGCGGGCGCACCGAGGGGGCGCGCGCCTCGAGCCCTGCGACTCAGGTGGTCAGGACCACGTTGGCCAGGCGATCCCCCGCCGCGAACCGCGTCAGCTGGCCGGCGATCAGCCGCTTGGCACGGGGCATGAACGCCGAAGTGGAACCGCCGACATGGGGACTCACCAGGACACCGGGAGCGTGCCACAACGGGTGGCCGGGCGGCAGCGGTTCGGGGTCGGTGACATCGAGCGCGGCGGCGATCCGGCCGCTCTCGACCTCCTTGAGCAACGCGGCAGTGTCCACCACAGGGCCCCTGGCGACGTTGACCAGAAGCGCCCCGTCCCGCATCCGCGCGAGAAACCCCGCGTCGGCGAGATGCCTGGTCTCGGGCGTGAGAGGGGTGGACAGCACGACGACATCCGCCTGCGGCAGCAGGTCGGCCAGAGCGGACATCGGCTGGACCGGACCGCGCTCCGTGGTGCGTGCGGAGCGCGCGACGCGCGCCACCCGCGCGCACTCGAACGGCACGAGCCGGTCCTCGATGGCGGCACCGATCGAGCCGTACCCGACGATCAGCACGGACTTGTCGGCGAGGGCCGGATAGAACCCGCCCAGCCACTCCTCCTTGTCCTGACCGCGGACGAAGCCGGGGATCCCGCGCAGCGAGGCGAGGATCAGGGCGAGCGTCAGCTCGGCGGTGCTGGCCTCGTGGACGCCTTTGGCGTTGCAGAGTTCGACCCCGGGCCCCAGCGCGCCGAGCCCGGGGCTCACGTGGTCCGTGCCCGCCGAGAGCGTCTGTACGGCGCGCAGCGAGGTCATCCCGGCGAGCGGCCGAACGGCGACCTCCGTGCCCTTCATGTACGGGACCACGTAGAACACGCAGCGGGCCGGATCGGCGGGAAAGTCGGGACCGCCGTCCCAGAAGCGGTAGTTCAGCCCCGACTCGCCCGGCGCGGGAAGCCCTTCGATCTCGTCCGCGGGAATCGGAAGCCACACGTCAGCGGTCGTGTCATCGAGTGTCATGACCGGGAGGCTATGCGATGAACCCCGCTCACCATTGGTTACTTTGGGGGCGGCACAGGGAGGGGTACCGGCAGGTGGAGCGCAGGACAATCGGGGCGGCGGCGCTCGACGTGGGCGCGGTCGGCCTGGGCTGTATGCCGATGAACTGGGCCTACAACGCCTCGCAGCAGCGCGGCGACCGCTCGCTGCGCACGGTGCACGCGGCACTGGACGCCGGGGTGAGCCTGCTCGACACCGCGGACATGTACGGGCCGTTCACCAATGAGCTGTTGGTGGGACGGGCCCTGAAGGAACGCCGGGCAGAGGCGTTCGTGTCGACCAAATGCGGTCTGCTCGTGGGCGATCAGCACGTGGTGGCCAACGGCCGGCCGGGATACGTACGGCGGGCCTGCGACGCCTCGCTGCGCCGGCTGCAGACGGATGTGATCGATCTCTACCAGCTGCACCGGGCCGACCCCGAGGTGCCGGTCGAGGAGACCTGGGGCGCGATGGCCGACCTGGTGTCGGCGGGCAAGGTGCGGGCGCTCGGATTCTGCGCGGTGGGGGCCCGTGCGGCCCGGCGCGGTGGAGCAGCACATCTGCACGAGGGAACGATCCGGCAGCTGGAGCGGGTCCAGCAGGTCTTCCCGGTGAGCGCGGTGGAGGCCGAGCTGTCGGTGTGGTCGCCCGAGGCGCTGGAGCGGCTGCTGCCGTGGTGCGAGGCACGGGGTGTGGGGTTCCTGGCCGCGATGCCGCTGGGGAACGGTTTCCTCACCGGGACGCTGACGCCGGGCGGCGGCTTCGAGCCGGACGACCCACGGGCCCGGCACCCCCGCTTCACCGCCGAGATGATGGCTGCCAACCAGCCGCTGGTGGCCGGTCTGCGGCGGGTGGCGGCCCGGCACGGCGTGAAGGTCACTCCGGCCCAGGTGGCGCTGGCGTGGGCGCTGGCGCAGGGGCCGCACGTGGTGCCGATCCCGGGGGCGAAGCGGGAGGTCTGGGCGGTGGAGAACGCGCGGGCGGCGGATCTGGTGCTGACGGCCACGGATCTGGCGGAGATCGCGCGGCTGCCCGCACCGCGGGGATCGTGGGACTGAGCGCGGGGATCGTGGGACTGAGCGCGGGAACCTGATCGGACCGAGCGGTGTATCAAGGGTAGTGAGCGCCGTTCGAAGGGATCGGGACCGTGGGCCGAGCTTTTGTGGGAGCTGTGTGTGCCGCCGCCGTGCTGGGGCTCGTGACGGGGTGCTCGTCGGGCGAGGGCGGGAGCGGGCCCGCGTCCTCGCCCACGTCCGCGTCCGCGTCCGCGTCCGCGTCGCCGTCGGGGACGGGGACGGGTGGGGCGCCGGCCGAGGTGCGGGTCGCCGGGACGCTGACCGAGGATCTGGAGTCGCCGTGGGGCGTGGCAGCGCTGCCCGGCGGGGATCTTCTCGTCGCCTCGCGCGACGAGCGGACGATCACCCGCGTCGACACGAAGACGGGGAAGAAGACGCCGGTCGGAGAGGTGCCGGGGGTGGTCCCCGGCGGTGAGGGCGGACTCCTGGGCCTCGCCGTGCGGGACGGCCTGGTGTACGCCTACTTCACTGCCGAGTCGGACAACCGCATCGTCCGGATGCCGTACGGAGGCGGGAGCACGGACCGGCTGGGCGCGCCCGAGGTGGTCCTGTCGGGCATCCCGAAGGGGAATGTGCACAACGGCGGGCGGATCGCGTTCGGTCCGGACGGGATGCTGTACGCGGGGACGGGCGAGCGTGGCGAGACAGGCCTCGCGCAGAACCTGGAGTCGCTGGGCGGCAAGATCCTGCGGATGACACCGGAGGGGAAGCCGGCGCCCGGCAATCCGTTCCCCGGCTCGTTGGTGTATTCGTACGGTCACCGCAATGTGCAGGGCCTGGCCTGGGACACGGACGGACGGCTGTGGGCGGCCGAGTTCGGCCAGAACACCTGGGACGAGCTGAATCTGATCCAGCCCGGCAAGAACTACGGGTGGCCGCAGGTGGAGGGCTCGTCGGACGTGTCCGACTTCGTGAACCCGGTGGCCGAGTGGAAGACGGACGAGGCCTCACCGAGCGGTATCGCGTACGCCGAGGGCGCGATCTGGATGGCCGGGCTCAGAGGCGAGCGACTGTGGCGTATCCCGCTCTCGGGGGCGGAACGCGCGGGGGAGCCCGAGGCGTTCCTCGTGGAGGAGTACGGCCGCCTGCGCACGGTCCTGGCGGCGGGTGACGGCCGGCTCTGGCTGACGACGAGCGAGACCGACTCCCGGGGCACGCCCGGGCCCGGCGACGACAAGATCCTCCGGCTGGAGGTGAGATAGGGGCGGGCAGATGTTCAACCTGGCGGAAGAGCTCTTCGCACCGGGCCGCAAGCACACCGACGACGAGCGTCAGCGGCTCGCCCTGACCAGGGAGGACCAGGGCGACGGCGATCCCGGGAAGGGGCCGATCGACCTGACCTCGGGCCGCGTGACGATACGCGTCCCGAGCCAGGCCGGCACGGAGGATCGGGACGCCTAGCGGCTCCCAGGGCGCCTGGGCAGCCCAGGGTGAGGCACGTCCTAGGGAGTCGGCTCCAGGAGGCGGAGGCGGTGAGCGAGGGCGGCTGCCTCGCCGCGGCCGGAGACGCCCAGCTTGGCGAGGATGTTGGAGACGTGGACGCTCGCCGTCTTCGGTGAGATGAAGAGTTCCTCGGCGATCTGGCGGTTGGTGCGGCCGGCGGCGACCAGGCGCAGGACGTCCTGCTCCCGGGGGGTCAGGCCGAAGGCGTCGTCTCCCGGCTCCGGTTCGGGGGCGTGATCCGGGCTGGTGAGGGAGAGACGGGCCCGGGCGGCCAGGAGTGCGACGTCCTCGCGGAGCGGGTGCGCGCCGAGGCGGACGGCCGTGGCATGGGTCTCGCGCAGGAGGGCCGCCGCCTCCTCGCGGCGGCCTCCCTCGGTGAGCAGGGCGTCGGCGAGGCGGTGACGCGCCTGGGCGAGCAGGTAGGGGCACTCCAACTGCTCGTAGGAGGTGACGATCTCGGCCCAGCGTGCGACGGGTCGGCGGTCCTCCGCACGGTCCAGCTCCGCCGAGGCGTACAGGGAGTACGCCTCCCAGACGGGCGCGGGGGTCGCCAGCCCGCGTACGCAGCGGCGGATCAGGGCGATCGCCTCCGTGCGGCCCTCCTCGGCGGCGGGCAGGCCGAGCGCGTCGGCCTCCGCCGTGGCGGCGGCGAGCAGCAGCGGCCAGCCCTCGCGGTGGGTGCCGGGCGGGAAGCCGGTCTCCGCGGCGGCGGCGAGCACGGTCCGCACGTCCTGGATCCGGCCGCCCGCGGCGGCGACGCTCAGCTCGACCATGCGCGTGGGGACGGTGTACTGCGGCATGGGGTCGGCCTCGCCGAAGTGCTCGCGGGCGGCGGCGAGCTGGGTGGCGGCCATGTCCAGCTCGCCCCGGGCGAGGGCCAGTTGGGCGAGGCGCAGCGCCGCCGAGCCGCGCGGCTTGGACCGGATCCCGGTCTGCTCGAGCCACTCGCAGTTGCGCTGGACGTCGCACCAGAGCCCAAGGGAGAACTGCGACTCCGCCTGATTGGAGCGGATCCAGCCCTGGCTGTCGAGGAGCCCGTGGTCGCGGGTGAGGCGGATGCCGTCCTCCGCGACATCGACGGCCTCCTGGGATCGGCCGAGGTTCTCCAGGGCGTGGGAGAGGTTGACGTGTGCGCGGGCGGACTCGTGGTGGAGGCCGAGGGCGCGCGTGCGATCGCGTACCTCGTACATGGTGGCGAGTCCGGTCTCGCGGTCGCCGGCGCTGACCTGGAGGGTGCCGAGGGTCAGGCGAGCACTGAGTTCGATGGACTCGTCCTTGACGAGGCGGGCGTATTCGACGGCCCGCTCGGCGGCGGCGAGGCTCTCCGGGCCGGGCTTGTGGAGCATCCCCCAGCCCGCGGCCACGGCGAGGATGCGGGCGTGCACGCCGGACGGGGGCAGGCCCTTGACGAGTTCCTGGGCGGTGGCGATCTCGTCCCAGCCGTCGGAGCGGCCGAGTCCGGAGACGATGCGGGAGCGTTCGGTCCAGAACCAGGCGGAGCGCAGCGGGTCGCGGTCCTCGTCCTCCTCCCCTTCGAGGAGCCGCAGGGCCATCTTGCCGATCTTCAGGGCGCGTTCGCGCTCCCCGCACAGCCGGGCGGCGTACGCGGCCTCGGCGAGCAGGTCGAGATAGCGCAGCGGCGTGGTCTCGGGATCGCAGCCGCACGGAGGGTACGCCTCGGCGTAGTCCATCGGCCGCAGGGAGCCGCGCACCTCGGCGGGGACCTCGTCCCAGAGTTCCATGGCCCGTTCGAGGAGCCGCAGTTGCTCGGCGTACGCATAGCGCTTGCGCGCCTCGACGGAGGCGCGGAGCACGGCCGGCAGTGCCCGGGAGGGGTCGTGGGCGTGGTACCAGTAGCTGGCGGCCCTGGTGGCGCGTTCGTCGGCGCGGACGAGGGAGGGGGCGGCCTCCAGGGCCTCGGCGTAGCGCCGGTTGAGGCGGGAGCGTTCACCGGGCAGCAGGTCGTCGCTGACGGCCTCGCGGACCAGGGAGTGGCGGAATCGGTAGCCGTCGCCGTCCGGGACGGACTGCAGGATGTTGGCGCCGACGGCGGCGCGCAGCGCCTCGATGAGGTCGTCCTCGGAGAGCCGGGCGACGGCGGCGAGCAGCGCGTACTCGACGGTGGAGCCGCCTTCGGCGACGATCCTGGCGACCCGCTGGGCGTCCTCGGGGAGCGTCTCGACCCGGACGAGCAGCAGATCGCGCAGGGAGTCGGTGAGGGCGCCGGGGGCGCAGCCGGACTCGTGGGAGACGACGAGTTCCTCGACGAAGAAGGCGTTGCCGTCGGAGCGGTCGAAGACCTCGTCGACCAGGGCGGCGTCGGGTTCGGCGGCGAGGATGCCGGTGAGCTGGCGGCGGACCTCCGCGCGGGTGAACCGGGCGAGTTCGATGCGCCGGATGGTCCGCAGCCGGTCCAGTTCGGCCAGGAGGGGGCGCAGCGGGTGGCGGCGGTGGATGTCGTCGGCGCGGTAGGTGGCGACGACCACGATCCGGCCGCGGCGCAGGGTGCGGAAGAGGTAGGCGAGGAGGTGCCGGGTCGATGCGTCGGCCCAGTGCAGGTCCTCCAGGACGAGCACGATCGTCCGGTCGGCGGCGAGCCGCTCCAGGAGCCGTACGGTCAGCTCGAAGAGGCGGGCGGTGGAGTCCTCGTTGGAGGGCTCGTGGCTGCCGACGTCGCCGAGTTCGGGGAGGAGGCGGGCGAGTTCGCCCTCCTGCCCGGCGGCCGCGGCCGCCAGTTCGTCGGGGAGCCGGCGGCTCAGCGCGCGCAGGGCGGTGGAGAAGGGCGCGAACGGCAGCCCGTCCGCGCCGACTTCGACACAGCCGCCGACCGCGACGAAGGCACCGCGGTCGCAGGCCGCGGCGACGAACTCCTCGATGAGCCGCGTCTTGCCCACGCCGGCCTCGCCGCCGATGAGCAGGGCCTGGGGCTCTCCCTCACCGGCGCGGGCGAGCGCGTCGGTGAGGGCGGTGAGTTCGCCGGCCCGGCCGACGAACACGGGGCTGACTGACCTGGTCTCCACGGCGCCGAGCATCGCACAGACGTCCGGGGTCGTGCTCACTACGGGGGTCACGCGGCCCGGACGAAGCGGCCTCGCTCGGCTCCCACCCGCCCTTCGGAGTCATGGCCCCCGGACCGGGCCGCCGCCTTCGCGGCCCGCCGCGCCTTGACGGCCTGGCGGGCCAGGCGCTCGGCGGCGGCCTCACGGACGCGCTCGTCGTGGTTCATGCGGTGCAGTTCGTACGCGAACATTCGATGCTCCCTGGTGTCGGTATCGCTCCTTGCGATGCCTCTACTTTCGTTTCCCAGGGGGTGTCGCCACATCGGGAGAGTGCCGCATGTTCGGGGTACGGGGGGCCTTAGGAGGGTCCTAGGGGGTACTTAGGGCGCCGAAGGGAGACTCAGGAACAGGTCGAAGTACATGCCCGCCGACAGGAACAGTCCGATCCCGCCCAGTACGGCACCGGCGACGGCCACCGCCCGGATCCAGACGGGGCGCTGCGGGCGGGTGAGGACGACCACGGCGGTGATCAGGGCGAGGAGCGAGAAGAGGCCGTTGACGAGTGCGGTGGTGTGCCAGGCGTCGCCGTAGATCTCGGAGATCTGCTGGGCGGCGGTGCCGCCTTGGGCCTTGATCTGGCCGATGAGCGTCTCGCGCTCGCTGCCGACCTTCCCGACCCAGGTGCCGCTCAGGGCGGCGAGCCCGAGGGCGGCGGAGACGACGGCCGCGGCGCCCGCGCCGACGCCGCTGGAGGCGGCGGGAACCTCGTCGGCCGCCTCCAGCTCGTCCAGGTCGTCCAGGTCTCCCTGCTCGTCCAGCTCGTCGACGGCGTCGAGGCCATCGCCGGCGTCCGCGGCCTCCGCGGTCTTCACGGCCTGCGCGGTCTTCACGTCCTCCGCGGTCGCGGCCTCCGCGGTCTTCTCGGCTTCCGTGTTCTCGTCAGTCTTGGCAGTCATGCACCGCACGCTAGGTGCCGCGCATGAGAAGGGCCTTAAGAAGCCTGGCCGGCCCTGAACGTCTTCCACTCCGGCGCGAGCACCGACCACACCTCCATGTCGAGGCGCTGCCCGCGGTACGGGTAGCTCTCCCGCAGCACGCCGTCCTTCGTCATACCGAGCCGCCGGGCCACCGCGATGCTGGCCTCGTTCTTCGAGGAGACCAGCCACTCGACGCGGTGGATGGAGCGCTCCACGATCGCCCAGTCGATGATGGTGCGCGCGGCCCTGGTGACCAGGCCCTTGCCGACCGCCGACGGCTCCAGCCAGCACCCGGCCTCGGCCGTCCCGAGGGTCACGTCCATGGCGCGGAAGAGCACGCCACCGACGAGGGTGCCCTCGGTCCAGATGCCGTAGATCCGGCCGGCGTCGTTCGCGGCCTTCTCGGCGTACGCCGTGAGGAAGGAGCGGGCCGAGTCGAGGTCCGCCACGACGTCGGCGAGCGCGATGTGCTGTCCGACGTACTCCCGGCCGCGGTTCATATGGGTGAGGAACTCCTCGGCGTGCGAAGGCTCCAGCTGCCTCAGCTCGGCACCGTCGTCACCCAGCGATATCGCGAACATCCTCGTTGTCCTCCGCGTTCGAAACCGTCACACGCTGCATGGGGATCTTCGCACGGTCGTCGTCCCGTTCGGCGTCCCGTGCGTCGGCGGCGGCGCGGGACTCGGCGGGTTCGATGCTGATCCGGGGCAGTCGACGGTCGAGCCAGCGCGGCAGCCACCAGTTCGCCCCACCGAGCATGTGCATGAGTGCCGGGACGAGCAGCGTCCGCAGGACGAAGGCGTCGAGGGCGACGGCGGCCGCGAGCGCGATGCCGAACATCGCGATGACCCGGTCCCCGCTCAGGACGAAGGCGAGGAAGACGGAGATCATGATGACCGCCGCGGAGTTGATCACCCGGCTGGTCTCGGCGAGCCCGACCCGGACCGCTCGACGGTTGTCGCCGGTCTCCAGCCACTCCTCGTACATCCGGCTGACCAGGAAGACCTGGTAGTCCATGGAGAGCCCGAAGAGCACCGACACCATGATCACGGGCAGGAAGGGTTCGATCGGGCCGGCGCTGCCGAGCCCCAGCAGCTCGCTCCCCCACCCCCACTGGAAGATCGCGACGACGATCCCGAAGGAGGAGGCGACGGCGGCCACGTTCATGGCCGCGGCCTTCAGCGGGATGCCGATCGACCGGAAGGCGAGCAGGAGCAGCAGACAGCCGAGCGCGATGACGACACCCACGAAGAGCGGCAGCTTGCCGACGATAATCTCGGCGAAGTCGTCGTACGAGGCGGTGACGCCGCCGACATGCACGTCCAACGAGGTGCCCTGCTCGGCCGCGGGCAGCACGTCCGCGCGCAGCCGGTCGACGAGCTCGCTCGTCGCCTTCGACTGCGGGGAGGAGTCCGGTACGACGGTCAGGACGGCCGTGTCCCCCGCGCTGTTGTACGTGATCGGCGAGACGGACTGGACATCTCGGGTGTTCGCCAGCTCGGCCGGCAGCTCCCCGAGCGCGACCCGGTCATCGGCGCCGTCGATCTCGGCGACGAGGGTGAGCGGCCCGTTGACGCCGGGCCCGAAGCCTTCGGCGAGCAGGTCGTACGCCTGTCGCGTCGTCGCCGTGGCCGAGCCGTTGCCCTGGTCGGACGTACCGAGATGGAGCGAGAGGGTCGGCAGGGCCAGGACGAGCATGACGACGGCGGCGACCGCGCCGAGCAGCTTGGGGTGGCGCTCCACGAAGGCGGACCAGCGGGCGGCGAAGCCGGTCGGCAGCTCGGGCTGCGGGCCGTGCTCGGCGAGGTGTCGTCGTTCGCGCCGGCTGAGCGCACGCATCCCGATGAGGGAGAGCAGCGCGGGCAGCAGGGTGACGGAGGCGGCGACGGTGAGGACCACGGTCAGCGAGGCGGCGATGGCGACGCCGTTGAGGAAGCTGAGCCTGAGGATCAACATGCCGAGCAGTGCGATGCAGACGGTCGCGCCCGCGAAGACGACGGCACGGCCGGTGGTCGCGACGGCGATCTGCGCGGATTCGGCGACCGAGAGCCCGCGTTTGAGGCCCTTGCGGTGCCGGGTGACGATGAACAGGGCGTAGTCGATGCCGACGCCGAGGCCGATGAGCAGGCCCAGCATGGGTGCGAAGTCGGCGACCGTCATGACGTGGCCGAGCAGCGCGATCCCGGAGTACGCGATGCCGACGCTGACGAGGGCGGTGGCGATGGGGAGCGCGGAGGCGGCGAGCGAGCCGAAGGCGAGGAAGAGGACGACGGCCGCGACGACGACGCCGACGGCCTCGGCGGTGTGTCCGCCGGGGGCCTCGGTGAGGGCGATGGCGGTGCCGCCGAGTTCGACCTGGACGCCGTCGCCCGCGGCCGTGCGGGCCGTGTCGACGAGCGCCTGGGCCTGGGCCTTCGGGATGTCGTCGGCCTGCTCGTGGAAGGTGACGGCTGCGTAGGCGGTGTGCCCGTCCTCGCTGATCTGTGCCTGGGCGGCCGGGCTGTCGCCGTACGGGGAGGTCACCGACGCGATGCCGGGCAGTTCGGCCACCTCGTCGAGCATCTCGGTCATGCGCTGCTCGATGCCGGTGGCGCGGACACTGCTCGTGTCGGTGTGCCAGACGATGGTGTCGCTGTCACCGCCCGCGCCGGGGAACCCCTGATCGAGGAGAGCGGTGGCACGGCCGGACTCGGTGCCTGGTACCTCGTAGTCGTTGGAGTACGCGTTGCCCGCGACCGCTGCGCCGGCGACTGCTCCGCCGAGGGCGATGAGCCAGAGCAGAACGACGACGAGGCGGTGCTTGATGCACCACCGTGCGATGGCTGCCAAAGGACGTGCTCCCTGGTGGGTGGTTCGTGGATCTTTACCGGGGAACAGCCCGCAAAGAACGCATGACCTACGTGAGGTCACTCTTGCAGCCTTAAGAGATCCTTTGCCCCTTTCGTGTCGTTACTCACAGCGCTGCGCAGAAGCTCAGACCATTGGCCCCGGGCTCCCGCGCAGCGCGTTCGGAAGATCTTGTTCGCGGCCTCAGCCGGAGACGCTCGCCCGCCCGTTCTCGATGTGCCCCATGAGCCGTCGGCGGAAGCCGCCGGGGGCGGTCACCTCGACGTCGTACCAGCCGTGCGCGTCGGCCGCGGAGTGCACGACGGTACGGCTCCTGCCGGGCTTGACGGTGACGGTGCGGGTCCAGTCGCGGAGGTCGTCCCGGTCGACGTAACCGAGCGGGCGGACGGTGAAGGAGACCGGGGCGGCGCCCGTGTTCCGTACGGTGAGATGCAGGTCACGGTCATGATGGTCGATGTGCGAGGCGGCCTCGGCGCCGCCCGCCGCCGGGCCCTCGAACTCGCGGCGGAAGCCGTTCGGACCGGTGATCGTGAACCGGTAATGATCACGCGTAAGGGGTACCGCCCATTCCGCCGCGCCCCTTACATCCTTGTGCTGGGGGACGGTGAACTCTCCTGCGTACGGATAGAGAGCGAAGTGGACGCTCGCCTTCCCGCTGTTCCGCAGGGCGACGGTGATCTCCTTCTCCCCCACCTTCGCGGCGGCGTCCGGCTGGTACGGCAGCGGGCGAGCGGGGCGGGTGCCCGGCTCCTGCACCGGCATCTGCTGGACGAGCGGGGGCTGCGGCCGCCAGCGGCCGGAGAACGGCGGGATCGGGCCGGGCTGCTCGACCTCGGGCCGGCGGTGACCGCGGCGGAAGTCGAAGGCGGAGGTCAGATCGCCGGTGACGGCGCGGCGCCACGGGGTGATGTTGGGCTCCTGGATGCCGGTGAGCTTCTCCAGGAGGCGGATCACGGAGGTGTGGTCGAAGGTCTCGGAGCAGACGTAGCCGCCGACCGACCAGGGGGAGACGACGAGCAGCGGGACGCGGATGCCTAGGCCGGTGGGCAGACCCTTGTAGCGCTCGTCCGTGTTGTCGGCCGGCGGGACGGGCGGCGGGACGTGGTCGAAGAAGCCGTCGTTCTCGTCGTAGTTGATCAGCACGACGGTGTGGCGCCACACGTCGGGGTGCGAGCCGAGGGCGTCGAGCACCTTGTAGACGAGGGAGGCGGAGGCGATCGGCGAGGAGGAGCCGGGGTGCTCGGAGTCGATCGCGGAGGGGACGAGGTAGGAGACCTCCGGCAGCGTCCCGGCGGCCACGTCGGCACGGAACGCGTCGGCGAGCTTGCCGGTCTCGACGCGGCGCAGTCCACGCTCGAAGAGCGAGCGCTCGGCGGCGGTGAGGGTGGCGACGCCGTCCTCGAGGGCGGCGAGGAGCCGGGTCCGCTCGGCGGCGTCGTCCGTGTCGCGGACGGCGGCGTAGAAGGACTCCATGAAGGTGTGCCCGCCGGTGGTGGCGAGCGCCTTGCGGGCGATCTTCTTGAAGCTGGTGAAGAACTCGATGTTGTTGTCGGTGAAGTTCTCCCACTCCGTGTACGTCTTCCAGCTTCGCCCGGCCGCTTCGAGGCGCTCGGCGTAGGTGGGCCAGGAGTAGCCGGGGTGGGTGCCCTCGGCGTACGCGGCGTTGGTGACGGCACGGCTGCCGTCGGCCTCGAAGCCGGTCCAGCCGGACCACAGGTGGTTCCGGTTGGGGCTCGTCGAGGTGTGGATGGAGGAGTGGTAGGCGTCGCAGATGGTGAAGGTGTCGGCGAGCTCGTAGTGCAGCGGGATGTCCTGGCGGTCGTAGTACGCCATCGTCGCCGCGGTCTTGGCGGAGACCCAGCCGTCCATCCAACCGTCGCGCCACGCCTTGGCGCCCCCGCTCCATGAGTGGTCGAGGTCGCCTATGTACTGGAGGTCCTTCTGCTGGGCCTCGGCGGCGTTCCTGATCGGGAACGGCAGCACGGTCCGGCCGAGCGCGGCGGGCTGTTCGAAGACCGGCTTGCCGGAGGGGAGCTCGACGGCGTTGCGGTCCCCGAATCCGCGGACGCCGCGGAGGGTGCCGAAGTAGTGGTCGAAGGACCGGTTCTCCTGCATGAGGATCACGACGTGCTTCACCGCCGACATCCCGCCGGCCGGGGGCCCCGCGGCCATGGCCTCCTGCAACGACGGTGGGAGCAGCGACCCGGCGGCGGCAACGCCGAGGGCGCCACCGCCCAGCGCGAGGAGCCTTCTGCGAGACATCTCGGGTGACACGAACGACCTCCAGACGACGGCCAATGGTTCGCCTTCGAGCCATTGGGTGGTACGCGGGGGACGGTAGTGAGACCGAATGACGGTGAGAAGACCCGGCGACGGCGGGGTGGTGAACGTCCATCAGGTCGTGACGGAAGTCCAAGCGGATTCTCCGAACAGTGGGCGCGACGCCGCCTGCGTCACGCCCCTACTCGACGTGCACGATCTGGATCAGGTTGCCGCAGGTGTCGTCCAGGACCGCCGTGGTGGACGGGCCCATCTCCAGCGGGTCCTGGGTGAATTGGACCCCGAGCCCGCGCAGTCGGTCGAACTCCGCCTGCACGTCGTCCACGGCGAAGGAGACCGCCGGGATGCCGTCCTTCGCCAGCCCCGTCTTGTACGCCTGCACCACGGGATGACGGGAGGGCTCGAGCAGCAGTTCGGTCCCCTCGGGGTCTTCCGGCGAGACCATGGTCAACCACCGGTCCGTACCCAGCGGGACGTCGTGCTTCTTCACGAAGCCGAGCACATCCGTGTAGAAGCGCTCGGCCTTCTCCTGGTCGTCGACGAAGACGCTGGTGATGTGGATCCTCATGGGGTGCTCTCCGGTGTTTCGGGCCTGAGCCACCGGCTCGCGATGCGCTCAAGGGGTTCGGTGTTCAGATCGTGGAACTTGTAACGGCCCTGCCGCCGCGAGACGACCAGACCCGCAGATTCCAGTACGGCGAGATGCTGGCTGATCGCCTGGCGGGACAGCCCCAGACCGTGCTTCGTCACCAGCCGTGTGCATATCTCGAACAGGGTCTGACCGTCCCGTTCCACCAGCTCATCGAGGATGCGCCGTCGGGTGGGATCGGCCAGCGCCTTGAAGACATCCTCCGTCATATCCACCACCATAGGCAAGCAGCCACTTGCCTATCAAGCCAAAGCCCTCCCCATGACAAGGGCGGCCCGCCCCGGAAACCTCCGGTGCGGGCCGCCCCCGTACGAAACCAGCCGATCAGCCCTCGCTGACGCCCAGCTTCTCCAGGATCAGGTCCTTCACGCGCGCCGCGTCCGCCTGGCCGCGGGTGGCCTTCATGACCGCGCCCACCAGGGCGCCGACCGCCGCGACCTTGCCGCCGCGGATCTTGTCGGCGATGGCGGCGTTGGCCGCGATGGCCTCGTCGACCGCCGTGCCGAGCGCGCCCTCGTCGGAGACGACCTTCAGGCCGCGCTTCTCGACGACCTCGTCCGGGCCGCCCTCGCCGGCGAGTACGCCCTCGATGACCTGGCGGGCCAGCTTGTCGGTGAGGTCGCCGGAGGCCACCAGCTCGGTCACCCGGGCGACCTGCGCCGGGGTGATCGGCAGCTCGTCCAGGGCCGTGCCCGACTCGTTGGCGGAGCGGGCCAGTTCACCCATCCACCACTTGCGGGCCTGGTCCGCCGGAGCACCGGCGTCCGTGGTCGCGACGATGAGGTCGACCGCGCCCGCGTTGAGGATCGACTGCATGTCGTGCTCCGACACGCCCCACTCCTCGCGGAGCCGGTTGCGGCGCACGCGCGGCAGCTCGGGCAGCCCGGCACGCAGCTCCTCGACCCACTCACGGGCCGGGGCGACGGGGACGAGGTCGGGCTCCGGGAAGTACCGGTAGTCCTCGGCGTTGTCCTTGATCCGACCGGACGTGGTGGAGCCGTCCTCCTCGTGGAAGTGACGGGTCTCCTGCACGATCGTGCCGCCCGACTGGAGGACGGCCGCGTGGCGCTGGATCTCGAAGCGCGCCGCCCGCTCCACCGAACGGAGCGAGTTGACGTTCTTCGTCTCCGAGCGGGTGCCGAAGACCTTGGTGCCGTGCGGGCGCAGCGACAGGTTCACGTCGCAGCGCATCTGGCCCTTGTCCATCCGCGCCTCGGAGACGTCCAGCGCGCGGATCAGCTCGCGCAGCTCGGCGACGTACGCCTTGGCGACCTCGGGAGCGCGCTCGCCCGCACCCTCGATGGGCTTGGTGACGATCTCGATGAGCGGGATGCCGGCCCGGTTGTAGTCGAGCAGGGAGTGGGACGCGCCGTGGATGCGGCCGGTGGCACCGCCGACGTGCAGCGACTTGCCGGTGTCCTCCTCCATGTGGGCGCGCTCGATCTCCACGCGGAAGATCTCCCCGTCCTCCAGCTGGACGTCCAGATAGCCGTTGAAGGCGATCGGCTCGTCGTACTGCGAGGTCTGGAAGTTCTTCGGCATGTCCGGATAGAAGTAGTTCTTCCGGGCGAAGCGGCACCACTCGGCGATCTCGCAGTTCAGCGCGAGACCGATCTTGACGGCCGACTCGACGCCGATCGCGTTGACGACCGGAAGCGAGCCGGGCAGACCGAGACAGGTGGGGCAGGTCTGCGAGTTGGGCTCGGCACCCAGCTCGGTCGAGCAGCCGCAGAACATCTTGGTCTTCGTACCGAGTTCGACATGGACCTCCAGGCCCATGACGGGGTCGTACGCAGCGAGCGCCGCGTCGTACGACAGCAGTTCAGTGACGGTCACAGTGAGACTTTCCCTCTCAGCCCAGCAGGACGTCGTCGTCGCCCAGGCGCTTCAGCTCCCGGTAGAGGATCGCCAGGCCGGTAACGATGGCGGCGGCGGACACGGCGGAGTCGATCAGCCGCAGCATGTCGTTGTCGTTGCGGGCCATCTTGGCCTGCTTCGCGACGCTGATGGCACCGAACGCGGTGGTCGCCAGCGAGACGTAGACGCCGGTCTTGGACTTCTTGAAGTTCTTGGCCTTCTTTGCCATGGCACTCACAGCGACGGAGCCTCCTCAAGCAGCGGGTGACCCCACTTTTCCACGAAGGCGGCCTCGACGGCGGCGCCGACCTTGTACAGCCGGTCGTCCTTCATTGCGGGGGCGATGATCTGCAGTCCGACCGGCAGGCCGTCCTCCGGCGCGAGACCGCAGGGCAGCGACATGGCCGAGTTGCCGGCCAGGTTGGTCGGGATGGTGCACAGGTCCGCGAGGTACATCGCCATCGGGTCGTCGGCGCGCTCGCCGATCGGGAAGGCGGTGGTGGGGGTCGTCGGGGAGACGATCACGTCCACCTGCTCGAAGGCCTTCTCGAACTCGCGGGTGATGAGGGTGCGGACCTTCTGCGCCGAGCCGTAGTACGCGTCGTAGTAGCCGGAGCTCAGCGCGTACGTACCGAGGATGATGCGGCGCTTGACCTCGTCGCCGAAGCCGGCCTCACGGGTGAGGGCGGTGACGTCCTCGGCCGACCTGGTGCCGTCGTCGCCGACCCGCAGGCCGTAGCGCATGGCGTCGAAGCGGGCCAGGTTGGAGGAGCACTCCGACGGCGCGATCAGGTAGTACGCCGAAAGGGCGAGGTCGAAGGTCGGGCAGTCCAGCTCGACGATCTCGGCGCCCAGCGACTTCAGCAGCTCGACGGACTCGTCGAAGCGCTGGACGACGCCGGCCTGGTAGCCCTCGCCACGGAACTGCTTGACGACACCGACGCGCATTCCGGCGACGGAGCCGTTGCGGGCCGCCTCGACGACCGGCGGGACCGGGGCGTCGATGGAGGTCGAGTCCAGCGGGTCGTGTCCGGCGATGGCCTCGTGGAGCAGCGCCGCGTCCAGGACCGTACGGGCGCAGGGGCCGCCCTGGTCGAGAGAGGAGGAGAAGGCCACCATGCCGAAGCGGGAGACGCCGCCGTAGGTCGGCTTGACGCCGACGGTGCCGGTGACGGCAGCGGGCTGGCGGATCGAGCCGCCGGTGTCCGTGCCGATGGCGAGCGGGGCCTCGTACGCGGCGAGGGCGGCGGAGGAGCCACCGCCGGAGCCGCCGGGGATCCGGGTCAGGTCCCAGGGGTTGCCGGTGGGGCCGTAGGCGCTGTTCTCGGTGGAGGACCCCATGGCGAACTCGTCCATGTTGGTCTTGCCGAGGATGACGACGTCGGCGGCCTTCAGCTTCTTGACCAGCGTCGCGTCGTACGGCGGGATCCAGCCTTCGAGGATCTTCGAACCGACGGTCGTCGGGATGCCGGCGGTGGTGAAGATGTCCTTGAGCGCGAGGGGGACGCCGGCCAGCGGGCCGAGCTTCTCGCCCTTGGCGCGCTTCTCGTCCACGGCGCGGGCCTGGGCGAGGGCGCCCTCGCGGTCGACGTGCAGGAAGGCGTGGACCTTCTCGTCGACGGCCTCGATACGGGCGAGGTGGGCCTCGGTCACCTGGACCGCGGTGAGCTCGCCCGCGGCGATCTTCCCGGCGATCTCGGCAGCCGTGAGCTTGATGATGGTGCTGTCCGTCATGTGATTAGTCCTCCCCCAGGATCTGCGGCACCTTGAAACGCTGCTGCTCCTGGGCCGGGGCGCCGGAGAGCGCCTGCTCGGGGGTGAGCGACGGACGGACCTCGTCCGCGCGCATGACGTTCGTCAGCGGCAGCGGGTGGGAGGTCGGCGGAACGTCTTGGTCGGCGACCTCGGAGACGCGGGCGACCGCGCCGATGATGTCGTCGAGCTGACCGGCGAAGTGATCGAGCTCTTCGCCCTTCAACTCCAGACGCGCCAGCCGTGCGAGGTGGGCGACCTCCTCGCGCGTGATGCCAGGCATGCGATCCTCACGGGGTGAGTTTGATGGTGTTGGGCCCAATCCTATGGGGCCCGCACCTCTACCCGTGAAACGGTTTGCCGCGGCTGCCCCGGGGGCGCGCCCCCCCGGGGCGTCGGACCGCTACTGCGCCACGTGTCCGGAGGGCTGGTCGACGGCCTGGAGCGCGGCCTCCTCCGAGGGGCGGCGCCAGCCGTGCTCGCCGCGGGCGCGGAGCCAGGCCGTGGTCTCGCCGGGCGGCATCGCGGCGGCGACCAGCCAGCCCTGGACGGCGTCGCAGCCCAGGTCCCGCAGGCGCTCCCAGGTCTCGTCGTCCTCGACGCCCTCCGCGACGACGAGGAGGCCGAGCGAATGGGCGAGGTCGAGGGTGCAGCGGACGATCTCGGCGTCCTCGGCGTCGACGGCGAGCCGGGCGACGAAGGAGCGGTCGATCTTCAGCTCGCTCACCGGGAGGCGCCGCAGGTGTACGAGGGAGGAGTAGCCGGTGCCGAAGTCGTCGAGGGACATCTTCACGCCGTGGCCGGTCAGGCCGGCCATGGTGTCCGCGGCCCGCTGCGGGTCCTCCAGGAGCACGTGCTCCGTTATCTCCAGTTGCAGCGCGCCGGCCGGGACCCCGTGGCGGGCAAGGCGGGCGGCGACGGCACCGGCGAATCCGGGGGTGTGGACGTCGCGTGGGGAGACGTTGACGGCGACAGGAACGTTCAACCCCTGGGCTCGCCACCGGGCGACCTGCGCGAGCGCGGTCTCGAGGACGTACTCGGTGAGGTGGGGCATCAGGCCCGAGGACTCGGCGATCGCGATGAACTCGTCCGGGGGGACCCGGCCGCGCTCGGGGTGCACCCAGCGCACCAGGGCCTCAAGGCCGGCGACCTGTCCGTCGAAGCGGACCTTGGGCTGGTAGTGGAGCTCGACCTCGCCGGCGTCAAGGGCGCGGCGCAGGTCGCCGAGGAGTCCGAGCCGGTCCGGGGTGTTGGAGTCGCGCTTCGACTCGTACACCTCCACGCCCGTACGGTCCCGCTTGGCCTGGTACATCGCCACGTCGGCCCGGCGCAGCAGCCCCTCGGCGTCGAGGGCGTGGTCGGGGAAGACGGCGACGCCGGCACTGGCCTCCAGGACGAGCGTGAGCCCGTCGAGGTCGAGCGGCGAGGAGAGTTCGGCGACGAGGTGGCGGGCGACGCGCTGGGCGCTGGTGGTGGAGTCGGCGATGGGGAGCAGGACGGCGAACTCGTCGCCGCCGAGCCGGGCGGCCTCCGCCCCGCGCGGCAGGGCGAGCTTGAGCCGCTCGGCGATCTGGAGCAGCAGTCGGTCTCCGGCGAGATGCCCGAGGGTGTCGTTGACCGATCGGAAACGGTCGAGGTCGATCAGGACGAGGGCGGAGCGCGCGCCCTCCCCCTCGGCCTCCTCGAGGGCCGTCCAGGCCCGCTCCAGGAGCCACTGGCGGTTCGGCAGTCCGGTGAGCGGGTCGCGCAGCTGCTCCTCGGCACGGGCGCGGGCGATCCAGAGGGTGGAGTCGAGGGCGATGAGCGGGACGGCGAAGAGCGGCAGCAGGACCGGCTGGGAGACCGCGACGACGCAGATCAGCGGGGCGATGCCGAGCAGCGCCACCGCGACGAGTCCCTGCCGGAGCAGGGCCGTGCGGGCGACGGTCGGCAGGCCGCCGCCCTGGGGCGAGAGGGCGTACCAGAGGAGCAGCCGGGTCACCACGAGGTAGGCGGCCGCGGCGAGCGCGACTTCCGGTACGTCGGCGATCCCCCAGTCGAGGGGCTGCCAGGGGCGCTCCACGGTCGGTACGTCTCCGAAGGCGGCGAGGACCAGGGCGGCGGCGCCGATGCCGAGGACGTCCACGGCGCCGTGCAGGAGTCCCTGGCGCCAGCGGTGGCAGCGGGCCGCGCCGACGAGGACGACGACGGCCATGGAGACGAGGCCGGCGGGCACCCAGCCGTAGAGCAGCAGGACCGCCAGGGTGAGGGCGGCGCCGGAGCCGGTGCCGCCCCACCAGCGGTCGCGGCCGAGGGCGACCAGGTGTCCGACGATGAGCCCGGTGAGGATGGCGAGGGACCAGCCCGCGGCGCCGTCGGGGAAGAGTCCGTGGCCGGTGCTCAGGGCCCGGTAGAAGCCGGTGGCGAGCACGACGGCGGCGACGCCCACCACGACTCCGGGCAGCCCGGAGGTGATGCCCACGAAGGTCTCACGGCCACGCGGCCGTGAGACCCGGGCGGCACTCTCGGTCGGTTTCATTCCGTCCCTCTCACAGCCGGCGGTGCCGTCGCAACGCGATGGGCCGTTGCCATGCCTCCACGACCGGCAGAGCCCTCACACGGCCGTGCACTGCAGGCGCACGGTCTCAACAGTAGGCCGCGGAGGGCTCCGACGGGCAGCGCTCTCCATGTCTTGCCCGAATGCGAGCAGCCCACCCGTAACGATCTGGTATGCGCCGAACGGGTGACGTTCCCGGCTGTCCCTTGCCTCTCTCCCGGCTAACCCTCTACCGGGACCGCCGCCTCCCGAGCGGCCTCGGGACCCTCTGCGAGCAGCACCGCAAAGCCGTCCTCGTCCAGAACCGGAACCTTCAGCTGCATCGCCTTGTCGTACTTCGAACCAGGGTTGTCACCGACGACCACGAAGTCGGTCTTCTTCGAAACGGAACCGGTCACCTTCGCCCCGAGGTTCTGGAGCGACTCTTTTGCGCCATCCCTGGTGAAGTTCTGCAGGGTGCCGGTCACGACGACGGTCATTCCCTCCAGCGGACGCGGCCCCTGCTCCTCGCCGGCGCCCTCGTCCTCGAACGTGACCCCGGCGGCGCGCCACTTGCGCACGATCTCCCGGTGCCATTCCTCGGAGAACCAGTCCTTCACCGCGGCCGCGATGATCCCGCCGACCCCGTCGACGGCCGCCAGCTCCTCCTCGGTCGCCTGCTCGATCCGCTCCAGGGAGCGGAACTCGCGGGCCAGCGCCTGGGCCGCCACCGGCCCCACATGGCGGATCGACAGGCCGTTGATGAACCGGGCGAGCGGCCGCGCCTTGGCCGCCTCGATGTTCGCCAGCATCGCGAGCGCGTTCTTCTTGGGCTCGCCCTTCTGGTTGGCGAAGACCGTGACGACCTTCTCCTCGCCGGTCTTCGGGTCCCGCTTGGGCAGCCCGCTGTCCTGGTCGAGGACGTGCGCCTTGATGGGAAGGAGCTGCTCGACGGTGAGGTCGAAGAGATCGCCCTCGTCGACGAGAGGCGGCTCGGAGGGCACCAGCGGGCGGGTCAGCGCGGCCGCCGCGACCGCGCCGAAGTTCTCGATGTCCAGGCACTCGCGGCCGGCCAGGTAGAAGAGACGTTCACGCAGCTGGGCCGGGCAGGTCTGCGCGTTGGGGCAGCGCAGATCGATGTCGCCCTCCTTCATGGCCCGCAGCGGTGTCCGGCATGCGGGACACTCGGCCGGCATCACGAACTCCCGCTCGGTGCCGTCCCGCAGATCGGCGACCGGGCCGAGGATCTCCGGAATGACGTCACCGGCCTTGCGCAGCACGACCGTGTCGCCGATCAGCACGCCCTTGGCCTTCACCACCTCCTGGTTGTGGAGGGTGGCGAACTCGACCTCCGAGCCGGCGACCTTGACCGGCTCGACCTGGGCGTACGGAGTGACCCGGCCCGTCCGGCCGACCCCGACCTTGATGTCGACGAGCTTGGTGTTGACCTCCTCCGGCGCGTACTTCCAGGCGATGGCCCAGCGCGGGGCGCGCGCGGTGGAGCCGAGCCGGCCCTGGAGCGGGATCTCGTCCAGCTTGACGACGACCCCGTCGATCTCGTGCTCGACGGAGTGCCGGTTCTCGCCGAAGTACGCGATGAACTCCCGTACCGCGTCGAGCGAACCGACCACCCGGTTGTGCTGGGCGGTCGGCAGGCCCCACTCACGCAGCAGGTCGTAGGCCTGGCTGAGGCGGTCGATGTCGAAGCCCTCGCGGGCGCCGATGCCGTGGACCACCATGCGCAGCGGGAGCGTGGCCGTGACCTTCGGGTCCTTCTGCCGCAGCGAACCGGAGGCGGAGTTCCGCGGGTTCGCGTACGGCTGCTCGCCGGCTGCCACCCGGCGGGCGTTGAGGTCGGCGAAGGCCTCCATCGGGAAGTAGACCTCGCCCCGGATCTCCACCAGGTCCGGGATCCGGTCGCCGGACAGCCGGTCCGGGATGCCGTGGATGGTCCGGGCGTTGGGCGTGATGTCCTCACCGGTGACGCCGGTGCCCCGGGTGGCGGCCCGGGTGAGCCGGCCCTTCTCGTACGTCAGGTTGATCGCGAGGCCGTCGACCTTGAGCTCGCACAGGAAGTGGTACGTGGACGTGCCGACGTCCTTGGCCACCCGCTCCGCCCAGGCGGACAGCTCGGCGTCGTCGAAGGCGTTGTCCAGCGAGTACATGCGCTCGCGGTGGTCGACCTTGGCCAGGCCCGTCTCGTAGTCCCCCGAGACCTTCTGGGTCGGCGAGTCCGGCGTGCGCAGCTCGGGATACTCCTCCTCCAACGCCTCGATGGAGCGCAGGAGCCTGTCGAACTCGCCGTCGCTGATGACGGGTTGGTCCTTCACGTAGTAGCGGAAGCGGTGCTCCTCGACCTGCTCGGCCAGCTCGGCGTGCTTCTCCCGTGCCTCGGCGGGCAGGGCCCCCTGTTCGACTGCCACCGTTACTCGTCCTCCCGTTGACTCGGACCCCGTCACTCAGGGTTGTCCGCGAGCGATCTCGCCGCCCGGGCGCAGTGGGCCAGCGCCGCCCGGGCATATGCCGGTGAAGCACCCGCGAGCCCGCACGTCGGAGTGATCACGACGGACTCGGCGAGAGTCCCCGGATTCAGCCCCAGCCTGCGCCACAGCGTCCTGACACCCATGACGCTACCGCCCGGGTCCGACAATGGGGCGTCGGTGGAGGACACCACGCCCGCGAAGAGCTTCGTGCCGGACTCCACGGCCTCGCCGATGGACTCCTCGTCACGTTCGGTGAGCAGCCCGAAGTCGAACGAGACCCCGGCGACGCCGGCACGGCGCAGCAGTCCGAACGGGACGTCGGGGGCGCAGGAGTGCACGACGACCGGGCCGTCGTGCACCGCGATGATCTCGCGCAGCGCGCTCTCGACGACCTGCCGGTCTACGGCGCGGTAGGTGCGGTAGCCGCTGGCGGTACGGACCTGTCCACGCAGCACGGACGTCAGGGAGGGCTCGTCGAGCTGGAGGACGAGCCGGGCGCCGGGGACCCGCTTGTGGAGCTCGGCCAGGTGGTTGCGCAGCCCCTCGGCGAGGGAGCCCACGAGGTCCCGGCAGGCGCCGGGGTCCCCGAGCGCCGCCTCGCCGCCGCGCCGCTCCAGGGCGGTGGCGAGCGTCCAGGGGCCTACGGCCTGGACCTTGAGCGGGCCTCCGTAACCCTGGGTGAACTCCTCCAGGGCGTCGAGGTCCTCGCCGAGCCAGGAGCGGGCGCGCCGGGTGTCGCGGCCCGGCCGGTCGCTCACCCGCCACCCGCTCGGCTCCACGTGCGCGTACATCTCGACGAGCATCCCGATGGTCCGCCCGATCATGTCGGCTCCCGGCCCGCGGGCCGGGAGCTCCGCCAGGAAGGGGAAGTCCTCGAAGGAGCCCGCGACCGTCCTGGCCGCCTCGCGGGCGTCACCGCCGGGCATGGAGCCGACGCCGGTGGCGGGCCCCCAGGTGAACTCTGCCTGCTCGCTGGTCTCGCTCACTGTTCCTACCGTCCCGGACGGACTGTCAGGTCATTGATCTCGGCGTCGCGCGGCAGGTCGACGGCCGTGATGATCGTCGTCGCGACGGACTCCGGGTCGATCCACCGGGAGGGGTCGTACTCCTTGCCCTCCTGCGCGTGCACCTTGGCCTGCATCGGACTGGCGGTCCGCCCCGGGTAGACCGAGGTGACGCGCACCCCGTTGCCGTGCTCCTCGTGGCGCAGGGAGTCGGCGAGCGCCTTCAGACCGTGCTTGGAGGCGGCGTAGGCGCTCCACTCGGCATGGGCGTTGAGCCCGGCGCCGGAGTTGACGAAGACCACGTGTCCCTGGGAGACGCGCAGCTGGGGCAGGAAGTGCCGGGTCAGCTCCGCGGGGGCGACGAGGTTGACGTTGAGCTGGTGGCGCCAGGTCTTCGGGGTGAGGTCGCCGACCGGCCCGAGGTCGACGACGCCGGCGATGTGCAGAAGGGTGTCGACCCGCTCGGGCAGGCTCTGGTGCGAGAACGCCCAGGAGAGCCGGTCGGGGTCGGCGAGGTCTCCGACAAGGGTCCTGGCGCCGGGGAACTCGGCGGCGAGCTCCTTGGCCCGGCCGGCATCGCGCGCGTGGAGCACGAGCTCGTCCCCGCGCGCGTGCAGACGACGAGCGACGGCGGCGCCGATGCCGGAACCTGCCCCGGTGATCACATGTGTAGCCATGGGCACCATGGTCCCATCACCGTGCGGCGATGCCCCCGGCGGCAGCCGCTGATGTCGCAGCCTCCAGGTAGGCGAGGGCGGACACGCCGTCCTCCGCGAAGAACACCAGGTCGGTGAGGGGCAGCGGCAGGAAGCCTTCCTCCTCCATGCGGTGGAACTGGGCCTTCAGACCGTCGTAGAACCCGGCCGTGTTCAGCAGCACCACCGGCTTGGTGTGCTTTCCGTGCTTCCTCAACTCCAGGACCTCGGTGGCCTCGTCGAGGGTGCCGGTGCCGCCGACCATGACCACGATCGCGTCGGACTTGGCCAGAAGCAGCGCCTTCCGCTCGGCGAGGTCCTTGGCGACGATCATCTCGTCCGCGTTTGGCCGGGCCTTGGCGGCGAGGAAGTCGACCGAGACACCGACGAGCCGGCCGCCCGCCTCCTCCACGCCGTCCGCGACGACCTTCATCAGACCGACGTCGGAGCCGCCCCACACCAGTGTGTGGCCGTCCTTTCCGAGGCGTTCCGCGAAGTCGCGGGCAGGGGCGGTGTAGCGCTCGTCGAGGTCGGCGGCGGAGAGGAAGACGCAGATGTTCATGGCCTCCACCGTAGGCGCCGACCTGCGACTTCCAAGAACTTCCGGGAAATCCCGCCGAGTCGCGATGAGTTCCGGGAGCGGCTCCGGTCCTCTCTGGCATGGACGAGGTGAACAGCACGCTGAGCAGGTCGCGGGGACGGGTCACATCGGGGGACGGCACGCGGATCGCGTACGAGCGGCGCGGGGAGGGACAGCCGGTGATCCTGGTGGGCGGGGCCCTGTGCACCGCCGAGACCGAGGCGCCCCTGGCCGATCTCCTCGCGCCGCGCTTCTCGGTCGTGAGCTACGACCGGCGGGGGCGCGGCGGGAGCGGCGACACCGGCCCGTACACCGTGGAGCGGGAGATCGACGATCTGGCGGCGCTGATCGACGAGGTGGGTGGCCGGGTGATCGTGCACGGCACGTCCTCGGGCGGGGCGCTGGCGCTGGCCGCGGCGGGCGCAGGGCTGCCGATCGACCGCTTGTCGGTCTACGAGCCGCCGTTCTCCGCGGAGGCCGGGGCGCGCGAGACGTACGCCGCGCACCGGCGCCGGCTGATGGAGCTCCTCGACCGGGGGCAGCGGGCGGCGGCGCTCGAACTGTTCCTCGCCGACGCGATGCCGCCGGGGGCGCCGGCCGGGATGCGCGGCGGGGCGGAGTGGGCACGGCTTGAGGCCGTGGCGCACACCCTGGCCTACGACCACGCGGTGCTGGGCGACGGTGCGGTGCCCGCCAAGCGCCTGCGGCGGGTCCACGCGCGCGTGCTGGTGGTCGACGGCGGCGCCAGCCCCGCCTGGATGCGCCGGGCCGCCCATGTCGTCTCGACGTCCCTCCCCCGCGGCCGCCACCGCACCCTGACGGGCCAGACGCACCAGGTGGCACCGCACGTCCTGGCACCGGCTCTGGAGGAGTTCTTCGAGGAGGAGTAGGAAGAGGGGCGGCGCCGTTCGGGGTCGGATCGCCGCTACGGCGTCAGACCGCCGCCGCCGTGCTCCGTGCCGTCGTCGCGATCGTCGCCGAGCCCACCACGCGCGTGCCGTCGTACAGCACGATCGCCTGGCCGGGGGCCACGCCCCGGACCGGCTCGTCGAAGGTGACCGTCAGCTCGCCGTCCTCCAGGGCGGCCGTCACCGCCGTCTCACCGCCGTGGGCGCGCAGCTGGGCGGTGTAGCGGCCGGACCCCTCCGGGGCCGTGCCGCACCAGCGGGGCTTGATCGCCGTGAGGCCGGTGACGTCGAGCGCCTCGACCGGGCCCACCGTGACCGTGTTGTTCACCGGCGAGATGTCCAGGACGTAGCGCGGCTTTCCGTCCGGCGCCGGGTGGCCGATCCGCAGGCCCTTACGCTGTCCGATGGTGAAGCCGTACGCACCCTCGTGGGTGCCCACCTTCGTACCCGACTCGTCGACGATGTCGCCCTCCGCCCGGCCCAGCCGGGAGGCCAGGAAGCCCTGGGTGTCGCCGTCGGCGATGAAGCAGATGTCATGGCTGTCGGGCTTCTTCGCCACCGCGAGCCCGCGGCGCTCCGCCTCCGCCCGGATCTCGTCCTTGGTCGTGAGGGTGTCACCCAGCGGGAACATCGCGTGGGCGAGCTGCTTCTCGTCCAGGACACCGAGGACGTACGACTGGTCCTTGGCCATGTCGGACGCCCGGTGCAGCTCGCGCGAGCCGTCCTCGTTGAGCGCGACGGTGGCGTAGTGGCCGGTGCAGACCGCGTCGAAGCCGAGCGCGAGCGCCTTGTCGAGCAGCGCCGCGAACTTGATCTTCTCGTTGCAGCGCAGGCACGGGTTGGGGGTGCGGCCCGCCTCGTACTCCGCGACGAAGTCGTCGACGACGTCCTCGCGGAACCGCTCGGCGAGGTCCCAGACGTAGAAGGGGATGCCGATGACGTCGGCCGCGCGGCGGGCGTCGCGGGAGTCCTCGATGGTGCAGCAGCCGCGCGCGCCGGTACGGAACGACTGCGGGTTCGCGGAGAGCGCCAGGTGCACTCCGGTCACGTCGTGCCCGGCTTCGGCGGCGCGGGCGGCGGCGACGGCGGAGTCCACTCCGCCGGACATGGCGGCGAGGACACGGAGGGGGCGCTGCGGCGGAGTCTGAGTCATAGCCCTACCAGGGTACGGGGCTCCGGGAACCGTGGTCGCGTGAGTATGCGTTCACGTTCACATGGGGACTGACAAGAAGCGGGGGGTGGGGCGGCGAGCCGTCCTGCTCGGCGGCGGCGTGGCCGTGCTGGGTACGGCGGCGCTGGCCCGCGACGAGCTGGCGCGCGCGTGGTGGCGGCTGCCCGGCACCGAGAAGGACCGGGTGGAGGGCGAGCTCGACCACAAGGGGGCCGACTGGTCGGCCGCGTCCCGGGCGAACTGGCGGCGGGCCGACCGGCCCGCCGACTACACGATCGACCGGGTGGTGATCCATGTCGTCCAGGGCAGTTACGCGAGCGCGCTGAAGGTCTTCAAGAATCCGGGGCACGGCGCCGCCACGCACTACGTCGTCCGTAAGGACGGGCATGTGGCGCAGATGATCCGCGAGCTCGACGTGGCCTTCCACGCCGGGAACCGGGACATGAACGAGCGGAGCGTCGGGATCGAGCACGAGGGCTTCGTCGACCGGCCTCAGGACTTCACGCCGGCGATGTACGCGTCGTCGGCGCGGCTGACGGCCGGGATATGCGCCCGGTACGCCATCCCCGTCGATCGGGAGCACGTCATCGGGCATGTCGAGGTGCCGGGGACCGATCACACGGACCCCGGGCCGCACTGGGACTGGGACCGCTACATGAAGCTCGTACGGGAGGCTTCGAAGAAGGTCACCTGAGTGGACGCCCGACGGGACTCGGACTCCTGACTCGTCAGACCAGGCCGGCGGTGCGTGCCCGCTCGACGGCCGGGCCGATGGCTGCGGCGACCGCCGCGACGTCCTCCTTGGTGGAGGTGTGGCCGAGGGTGAAGCGCAGGGTGCCCCGGGCGAGGTCCGGGTCGGTGCCGGTGGCGAGCAGGACGTGGCTGGGCTGGGCGACGCCTGCGGTGCAGGCGGAGCCGGTGGAGCACTCGATGCCCTGGGCGTCGAGCAGCAGGAGCAGGGAGTCGCCCTCGCAGCCGGGGAAGGAGAAGTGGGCGTTGGCGGGGAGCCGGTCGTCCGGGTCGCCGCCGAGGATGGCGTCGGGGACGGCGGCGCGGACGGCGGCGACGAGCTCGTCCCGCAGGGCGCCGATCTCGCGGGCGAACTCCTCGCGCCGCTCGGCGGCGAGCTGTCCGGCGACGGCGAAGGCGGCGATGGCGGGTACGTCGAGGGTGCCGGAGCGGACATGGCGCTCCTGGCCGCCGCCGTGCAGGACGGGTACGGGGCTGTACTCACGGCCCAGGAGCAGTGCGCCGATGCCGTAGGGTCCGCCGATCTTGTGGCCGGAGACGGTCAGGGCGGCGAGGCCGGAGGCGGCGAAGTCGACGGGGATCTGGCCGAAGGCCTGGACGGCATCGGCATGCAGCGGCACGTCGAACTCGCGGGCCACGTCGGCGAGTTCACGGATCGGCATGATCGTGCCGATCTCGTTGTTCGCCCACATGACGGTGGCGAGCGCGACGGATTCGGGCTCGCGCGCGATCGCCTCGCGCAGGGCGTCGGGGTGGACGCGGCCGTACCGGTCGACCGGGAGGTACTCGACGGTGGCGCCCTCGTGGGTGGCGAGCCAGTCCACGGCGTCGAGCACGGCGTGGTGCTCGACGGGGCTCGCGAGGACGCGGGTGCGGGCGGGGTCGGCGTCGCGGCGCGCCCAGTACAGGCCCTTGACGGCGAGGTTGTCGGCCTCGGTGCCGCCGGAGGTGAAGACCACCTCGCTGGGCCGGGCGCCCAGGGCGGCGGCGAGGGTCTCGCGCGCCTCCTCGACGGCCCGCCGGGCGCGCCGCCCGGCCGCGTGGAGCGAGGAGGCGTTGCCGGTCACGGCGAGCTGGGCGTTCATCGCCTCGATCGCCTCGGGAAGCATGGGCGTGGTCGCGGCGTGGTCGAGGTAAGCCATGGTGCCTAGATTCTACGAGGGCGCGGGGGGCGGTTGGTCGGGGGCCCGGGGAGGGTGGGGTGGCCTTTGGGGGGTTGGGCGCGGGCGGGGGCACGGAGGGAAGCGGCCGGGGGCGCGATGCGGAGCCGCTGCCGGTCGGTGGGGCACGTCGGCGACGCTCGCGACGGGGCCGTCGGTCGAGCTCACCGGCGCGGCTCGTCGCGGGCCCGTCGGAGCCCCGTCGGGCGCGGTGCGAAGCCGCCGCCGGTCGGCGGGGTTCGTGCACCGGGCCGTCGGCCTGGCCCGCCCATGAGGCTCGTGACCGAGCCGGCCCCAGGGTCCGTCGGCGCGGCCGTCGGTCGCGGCGCAGCGCAGGAATCCCCTCAGAGAGGGTCTGCGTGCAGGGCGAGGACTTCTACTGCCGCCTCCGCCAGCAGGGTTCGTACCTCCGGTGGTTCCAGGACCTCCACGCTGCCGCCCAGGGCAAGCAGCGGGCGAGCGTCGCCCGCTTCGGGGAAGGCCAGGTCCACCTCCGTCCACTCCCCTTCGGGCTCCCCCGGCGGCGACGTCAGGCGGTCGCCGTGGAGGCGGAGGAAGCGGTCCAGGCGGTCGTGCCGGATCCGGGCCCGCACCAGGACGCCGGCGGGGCGGTTCTCCACGCGGCGGCGCAGTTGCTCCCACACCTCGGCCAGTTCGGCGGCTTCCCGGCGCCGTACCGGGTCGTCGAGGAGTTCGGCCCGCTGCACCCGGTCGGCACGGAAGAGCCGGGGCTCGCCCCTGTGGTCGGCAACCAGGTACCAGACACCCGCCTTCACGACGAGGCCGTACGGGTCGACCGTGTACGTCTTCGGGGCCGGTGCCCCGCTGCTCCGGTACCGCAGTCGCAGGCGCCGGTCGGTGAAGACGGCCCGGTTGAGGACGTCCAGGTCCACGGCCGGAAGGGGCGTACGCATCCAGCGGTCCGGGTCGACGAGGATGCGGCGGCTCGTCAGTTCGGCGGCGGGCCGGTGGGGTTCGGGGAGAGCGGCCATCACCTTGCGCAGGGCGGAGCCGAGGGCCCGGTCGAGGCCGAGGGCCGCGTGGGCGCCCTGGGCGGCGAGTACGAACAGGGCACGGGACTCGTCGGCCGTCAGCCCCGTGACATCCGTACGGAAGCCGGGCAGGAGGGCGATGCCACCGTGCCGGCCGCGTTCGGCGTACACGGGCACACCGGACGCCGAGAGCGCCTCGACGTCCCGGTAGACGGTGCGTACGGAGACATCGAGGCGCTCGGCGAGCTCCGTGGCAGGAACCAGGCCCCGGGTCTGGAGGAGCAGCAGGAGGGAGAGCAGCCTGTCGGACTTCACCGGCCGAGGCTAACTCCGGGGTGGTGGCGGGAGGGCGGCCGCCCCGAAGCCTCACCGCCCAGGAGGGCGCCGCCGTCAGCCGCGCGGCGCTCGGGCCAGCTGGCGGGACTGGGCGACGAGCCGGTCCGCGCTGTCCCAGACCTCCGCGTCCTCCTCCAGGAAGCCGCCGGCCAGGTTGCGCGTGGTGATGGAGACGCGCAGCGGGCCGGGGGCCGGGCGGCAGCGGATGTGGGTGGTGAGCTCGACGGTCGGGGTCCAGCCCTTGAGGCCCAGCTCGAAGGAGGTCGGCGGCAGCGCGTCGACGGTGAGGAGCAGGGAGAGCGCGTCGGGCTCGCGGCCGTCGGAGAGGCCGAACCAGCCGCGCATCTCGCCCTTGCCCGACGGCGCGCCGATCGCCCAGCCGACGGTGGCCGGGTCGAGCTTGAGGTCGAGCCGCTCGGTGATGGCGCTGGAGCCGGGGATCTGGGGGGTGGGGCCGTCGGAGGCGCCGAAGCAGTGCTCGATGGGCGCGATCGCGGGGGGCGTGGCGGCGGTGCGGACGTCGTCGGGGAGCGCGTCGAGGTCGCCGTACGAGGCGAGGACCCGGATGCGCTCGACCTCGGTGCCGTCCTCGGCGTACTGGAAGAGGGACGCCTGGCCGGTGGAGAGGGTGCGGCCGGTACGGACGGTCTCGGTGCGGATCACCGCAGGGCCGGGCACGGACGGCGTGAGGTAGTGCGCCGAGATCGTGAACGGGTCCGGGTGCGGGAGGTGGTCGCCGAGTGCGCGGCCGAGCAGGGCGAGGAGGTAGCCGCCGTTGACGGCGCTGATGATGGTCCACCCGGCGGAGAGATCGGCGTCGTAGACGCCGGGGGCGCGGAGGGTGACGGCGGTGTCGCGGTCGAACTCGCTGGTCCCCGCGATCGTCTCGATGCTCGTGCTCATGGTTTCGACGGTACAGCAGGAAACTACTGAGCGGTAGCTTTTTCGGGCTCCTCACGGGCGGAGGAGCGGCGGTTCCAGGCGCGGGGCGCGCGCCAGTGGTAGCGCATCGCGAGGAGGCGGAGGACGAAGGCCGTGGCGACGGCTACGCCGCTGGTGTACGCGTTGAGGACGTCGAAGCGGATGCAGAGGACGACCATCGTGGCGCCGACGATCGCGGGCACGGCGTAGAGGTCCCGGTCCCAGCGGAGGAGCGAGGGGACCTCGTTGGCGAGGACGTCGCGCAGGACACCGCCGCCGACGGCGGTCGCGAGACCGAGGACGGCGGAGTAGGTGAGGCCGAGGCCGTACTCGTACGCCTTGACGGTGCCGGTGACACAGAAGAGGCCGAGGCCGGCGGCGTCGAAGACGTTGACGGCGTTCTGGGTGCGCTCGACCTCGGGGTGGAGGAAGAAGACGAGGACCGTGGCGACGAGCGGCATGAGGAAGTAGCCGAGGTCGTTGAAGGCGGCGGGGGGTACGGCGCCGATGATCAGGTCGCGGAAGATACCGCCGCCGAGCGCGGTGACCTCGGCGAGGACGGCGATGCCGAAGACGTCGAAGTTCTTGCGGACGGCGAGGAGGGCGCCGGAGATGGCGAAGACGAAGATGCCGACGAGGTCGAGGGCGTGTTGTACGGAGGGGCTGAAGAGGTCGTGGAGCACCGAGCAATTGTGCCGGGTCCTGGCGGGGGCGGCGGCCAGGTGGTGGCGGGGGCGGAGCGACGGGGGCGGCTCGGCCCCGTGCGGGCGACGGCTCGGCGGGGGCAGCCGGCGCCGTACCGGGTTGCGAGGCGGCACTGCACAGCGGGCACCCAGGGGCCGGGCGGGACGCCGGCAAAGACGGGAGGCGCCCCACCCCGCCCCTCCCCGAAAACCTGACGGGACCGGGGCTCCGCCCCCGCACCCCCGCGGCGCGGCAGCTCCGCGGGGGTAGGCCGCCCTGCCGCCCGGTGGCCCGGGGGCCGACGCTGGCCCGGGGCCGACGGTGGCCCGGGGCCTCCCCCGAATCCCCGTCTTGCGGCGGCTTCGCGCCGCGCACGCCGCGAGGCCCCGGACGGTGGTCGTCCGGGGCCTCGCGGCATTGCTCGTGCGGCTACGCCTTCGGCGGCGCGTCGCCTTCGGTGTCCGGCGCTTCCGCGGCCTCGGGCGCCTCGGGCTCCTCGCCCTGCGTCGGGCTCGCCGCCTTGGCCGGTGCGGCCGCCGCCTCCGTCTCGGCGGGAGCGTCCGCCTTCGCGAGGGTGTCCTTCGCCGGTGCCTCCGGCTCAGCCGGGGCCTCCGCCGTCGCGACGGCCCTCGCCCCCGACACCTCCACCGAATCCCTGGCCGACGGCACCGTCAGCCCCTCCGCGTTCTCCGGGTGGTGGCACGCCACCCGTTGGCCCGGGCGGAGTTCCAGGAGTGGGGGTTCCACAGTCTTGCAGACGTCCGTCGCCTTCCAGCAGCGGGTGTGGAAGCGGCAGCCCGGCGGTGGGGCGATCGGGGACGGGACGTCGCCCTGGAGGAGAATCCGCTCGCTCTTCGCGCCACGGCGTCGCGGGTCCGGTACCGGGACCGCCGACATCAGGGCCTTGGTGTACGGGTGCATCGGCGACTCGTACAAGGACTTGCGGTCCGCCAGCTCCACGATCTTGCCGAGGTACATCACCGCGATCCGGTCCGAGACGTGCCGGATGACCGACAGGTCGTGGGCGATGATCACGTACGTGAGGCCCAGCTCCTCCTGGAGGTCGTCCAGGAGGTTCACCACCTGCGCCTGGATGGAGACGTCCAGCGCGGAGACCGGCTCGTCGGCCACGACCAGCTTCGGCTTCAGGGCGAGCGCCCGGGCGATGCCGATGCGCTGGCGCTGACCGCCGGAGAACTCGTGCGGGTAGCGGTTGTAGTGCTCCGGGTTCAGGCCGACCAGGCCCAGCAGGCGCTGGACCTCCTTCTTGACGCCACCCTCCGGCTCCACGCCCTGGAGCTTGAACGGCGCCGAGATGATCGAACCGACCGTGTGCCTCGGGTTGAGCGAGCCGTACGGGTCCTGGAAGATCATCTGGATGTCGCGGCGCAGCGGACGCATCTTGGCCACACCGAGGTGCGAGACGTCCACCCCCTCGAACTCGACCGTACCGCCCGTCGGTTCGAGGAGCCGGGTGATGAGCCGGCCCATCGTCGACTTCCCGCAGCCGGACTCGCCGACGACGCCGAGGGTCTCGCCGGGCAGCACCTCGAAGTCGATGCCGTCGACCGCCTTGACCGCCCCGACCTGGCGCTGCAGCAGCCCCTTCTTGATCGGGAAGTGCTTCACCAGGCCGTTGACCTTGAGCAGGGGCTCAGTGCTCTTGTTGTCGCTCACAGCTTCGGCGCAATCTCTTCGGTCCAGATCCGGGTCCGCTCCTCCGGTGACATGTGGCAGGCGGAGTAGTGACGGCCGGGGGCCTCACCGCTCGGCGCGAGCCGCAGCTCGGGGCGTTCCGTGCGCGTGATGCCGCCCTTGGGCACGTCCGCGTACGGGCAACGGGGGTGGAACGCGCAGCCGCTCGGGATGTTGATGAGGCTGGGCGGCGAGCCCTTGACCGGGATGAGCCGGTCGGTCTGCTCCCGGTCGATCCGCGGCATCGAGCCGAGCAGGCCCCAGGTGTAGGGGTGCTGCGGCTCGTAGAAGACCGATTCGGCCGGACCGCGCTCGATGCACCGGCCGCCGTACATCACGAGGATGTCGTCGGCGAGCTCGGCGACGACGCCGAGGTCGTGCGTGATCATGATGACCGCGGAGCCGAACTCCTTCTGCAGATCCCGGATCAGGTCCAGGATCTGCGCCTGCACGGTCACGTCGAGCGCGGTGGTCGGCTCGTCCGCGATGAGCAGTTCAGGGTTGTTGACCAGCGACATCGCGATCATCGCGCGCTGACGCATACCGCCGGAGAACTCGTGCGGATAGGCGTCGAAGCGCTTGTCGGGCTCGGGGATGCCGACCCGGTCGAGCATCTCGACCGCGCGCTTGCGGGCGGTCTTCTTGTCGACGGCGTTGTGGGTGCGGTACGCCTCCACGATCTGGTTGCCGACCGTGTAGTACGGGTGCATCGCGGACAGCGGGTCCTGGAAGACCATCGCCATCTTGCGACCGCGCAGACGCCGTACCTCGTCGGCGTCGGCGCGGATCAGCTCGTCGCCGTCCAGCCAGATCTCGCCCTCGATCACCGGCCGGTTGCGGCTGTGGCCGGTGCGGTGCAGGCCCATGATGGCGAGCGAGCTGACCGACTTGCCGGAGCCGGACTCGCCCACGATGCCGAGGGTCTTGCCGCGGGCCAGGTCGAAGGAGAGCCCGTCGACGGACTTGACCAGGCCGTCGTCGGTCGGGAAGTGGACCTTGAGGTCGCGCACCGAGAGGTACGCGTCGTCCTTGGGTCCGGACTGCACGGGGACGCCGACCGGACCGGTGGTGGCGCCTGCGGGGCTGTCGCTGTTCAGCGGGGTCTCGGTCACGTCAGCCTCACGCGCGGGTCGACGATGGAGTACATGATGTCCACGATCAGGTTCGCCATGACGACGAAGAAGGCCGCGATGAGGGTGACGCCCATGATGACGGGCAGGTCACCGGCGCCGATGGCGCCGACCGCGGCGGTGCCGAGGCCCTGGAAGTTGAAGGTCGTCTCGGTGAGCACGGCGCCGCCGAGGAGGCCGCCGAGGTCGAGTCCGACGAGGGTGATGACCGGGGTCAGTGTCGAACGCAGGGCGTGCTTGCCGATGACCACGTTCTCCTTGAGCCCCTTCGCGCGGGCCGTGCGGATGTAGTCCTCACCGAGGACTTCCAGCATGGTGGCGCGAGTGATGCGGGCGTAGGTGGCCGCGAAGAGGAAGGCCAGTGTCACCCAGGGGAGGATCATGCTGTTGAGCCACTCCCCTGGATCCTCCGCCAAGGGTTTGTAGTTGCTCTCGTCCAGCCACCCCAGCGAGTAGACGAAGACCGCGCCCGCCAGCATTCCGGTGAAGTAGATGGGCAGCGAGACGCCGGCCAAGGCCGTCACCATCGTCGCCCTGTCCCAGATCGTGCCTCTGCGCAAGGCCGAGATCACGCCCGTCAGGACACCGCCGATCACCCAGAGGACCACCGCGCCGCTGGCGAGGGAGAGCGTCACCGGGATGCGGTCGAGCAGCAGCTCCCACACCGGCTGCTCCGCCTTGAAGGAGTAACCGAAGCACGGCGCGGGGCAGTGCGTCACCTCCGTGCCCTGGTTGTAGTCGCGGCCGGCGACTATGCCCTTGAGGAACAGTCCGTACTGCTCGGGGATGGACTTGTCGAAGCCCATCTTCACGCGGATGCCCGCAAGAGCGGTTTCGTTGGTCTCGCGGCCTGCGTACATGAGCGCCGGGTCGCTGCCGGTTATTTTCGGCACCGCGAAGAAGATGCCGAAGGTGACCGCGGAGACCACCAGCAGCGTTGCGACGACGTTGAAAAGCCGCCGGATGAGGTAGACGAGCACTGCAGTCGGCCGCTCGGGGCGGGCGGCTGCCGCCCCTTGTGGGGACGACAGCCGCCGCCTGCGGCCTTCACCTGCCCTTCGAACTAGCGCATGTGGGGTGAAGGCACATGTCCTGCTGTTACTTGACGACGCCCACGGTGGCGAGGTCGATCTTGCCCATCGACTCGTTGAAGTAGACGTTCGTCAGACGGGGGTTGTGGTAGACGAGCGCCTTGTCGAAGTTGATCGGCAGGTAGAGCGCCTTGTCCATGATCTTCTTGTTGATCTCGGTGTAGAACGGCGCGGCCTCGGCCGGCGTCGGGGCGTCGGCGGCCTTGTCGAACAGGCCGTTCACCTCGGGGTCGTTCAGCATCGAGTAGTTGTTGTTGCCGTTGGGCAGGATGAACGAGCCGTCCACCAGCGGCTGCAGGAAGCCCGCGCCGGAGTTGTAGTCGGCACCCCAGCCCATGACGATGATGCCGTAGCCCTTCTTCTTCACGTTCTCGGGCGAACCGATCGTGGAGGAGGAGAGCTTGCCGTCGTACTGGTCGATCGAGGCGTCGATGCCCGCGGCCTTCAGCGCGGCCTGCAGGGACTCGGCGGTCTTGACCTCGGCCTTGCGGTTGTTGCGGACCGCGATCGTGGTCTTGAAGCCGTTCGGCTTGCCACAGGCGGCGAGGGCGGCCTTGGCCTTGTCGATCTGCGGCTTGCCGGCGGTCAGGCCGTACGGGTCGAACGCCTTGTCGGAGCCGGGGATGCCGGGCGGCAGCATGTTGGCGCCGAGGTCACCGGAGGTCGGACCGCCACGGGCGGTCTGCAGGGACTTCGGGTCGGCCGCGTAGATGACGGCCTTGCGGCACTCGACGTTGTCGAACGGCGCGACCGTCTGCGGGAAGACCATGTAACGGATGTAGCCCGTGAACGGGTTGTCCGCGTTGGCCTTCAGCTTCGGGTTCTGCAGGATCTTGATCTTCGCGGCGTCCTGGACACCCGTGCCGTCGACCGCGAGGTCGATGTCACCGGACAGCAGACGCTGGTCCATGTCTTCGGCGTTGGTGGTCACCGTGAAGGAGACCTTGTCCGGCAGACCCTTGCGGATCGTGTCGGTCTTCGGGTCCCAGTTCGGGTTGCGCTCGAAGGTCGCGCCCTTGCCCGCGGTGAAGCTGGTGACCTTGTACGGGCCGGTGGACAGCGGCTTGTTGGTGTACTTCGCGCCCGTGTCCTTGGCCATCGGGACCGGCGAGGAGGACGGCATCGCCAGCAGGTAGGAGAAGTCCGAGTTCGGCTTCGCCAGGTTGAAGACGATGGTCTTGTCGTCAGGCGTCTGGACCGACTTCAGGCCGAGCTTGTCGGCGGCCTTGTCCTTGTACGGGCCGGGGTACTTCTGGCCCTGGTCGAGGATGTCGATCAGGTACGTCGGACCGCCGGACAGCACGTCCTGCGCGAAGACGCGCTCGACGCCGTACTTGATGTCCTTCGAGGTGACCGGCGTGCCGTCCTCGAACTTCACGCCGTCCTTGAGCTTCAGCGTGTAGGTCTTGCCGCCGTTGCTGAGGACCGGCAGGGCCTCGGCGAGGTCCGGGACCAGCTTGGTGCCCGCGTCGCCCGGCTTGCTGTCGTACGCGAGCAGCTGACGGACGTACAGGCGCTGGAGGTTCCAGACGAAGCCGTAGTAGGCGCGCGCCGGGTCCAGGTAGTCGACATCCTGGGGCGACCAGAGCTTGAGCTCGCCGCCCTTCTTGTCGGAGACGTTGACGACACCCTTGGTCGCCGCGTCGAACCCGGCGCCGGCGGAACCCTTGCCCTTGCCGCCGTCGTCGCTGCCGCCACCGCATGCCGCGGTGAGGGAGAGAGCGGCGACCAGCGCGGTGAGCGCTGCTGCCTTCTTTCTGCGGATCACTATGTTCCAACCTCCCAGGAATGGATTCAGGTGAATCAGGTGAATCGGTTCAGCTGCCCTTGGGGTCGAGTGCGTCACGCAGCCCGTCCCCGAAGAGGTTGAACGCAAGGACGGTGATGAAGATCGCGATACCGGGAACCACCATGAACGTCGGGTCCGCCTGGTAGATCGGGACGGCGTCGGAGAGCATCTTTCCCCAGGACGCGGTGGGCGGCTTGACGCCGGCGCCCAGGAAGCTCAGGGCCGCCTCGGTGAGGATGTTGGTCGGGATGATCAGCGTCGTGTAGACGAGGATCGGGGCGACCAGGTTGGGCAGGAGCTCCTTGCGGAGGATGTAGCCGCGGCCCGCTCCGAGCGACCGGGCGGCCTCGACGTACTCCCGCTCGCGCAGCGACATCGTCTGGCCGCGGACGATGCGTCCGATGTACGGCCAGCCGAAGAAGCCGATGACGACGATCAGTACGCCCATGCGGACGCCGGTGCCGGTCAGCCCCCAGAGCGAGTTGGGGACCACGGAGACCAGCGCGATGGTGAAGAGCAGCTGCGGGAAGGCGAGCAGCAGGTCCATCAGACGGCTGATGATCGCGTCGACCCAGCCGCCGAAGAAGCCGGCGATGGCACCCAGCACGCTGCCGATGACGACGGAGACGAAGGCGGCCAGGAAGGCCACGAGGAGCGAGATCCGCGCGCCGTAGACGATGCGGCTGAAGACGTCGCGCCCGTTGGTCGGCTCCACGCCCAGCAGGAAGTCGGAACTCATACCGCCGAAGGATCCCTTGGGGATGCCCAGGTCGGGGTCGAGCATCTCCTCGTGGAACTCGTTCGGCGGGTGGCCGAAGAGACTGACGATCTGCGGCGCGAAGATCGCGACGAGGATGAGGAAGAGCACGAGGAACGCGCCCGTCAGTGCGATCTTGTCGCGCTTGAGGCGTGTCCAGGCGATACGGCCGGGAGAACGACCCTCGATGGCCTTGGCAGGGACTTTGGCGGCGACAGCTGCGATCTCGTCCGCGGCTGTGTCGTGCAGTGGTGCCGTCATCGTGGTGGGGACCCCTCTCGGCCGACGGTGGCCGGCCCATGCCCGCCGCTGTAGCGGCTTGTCTCACATCGGTGTCGCTGATGGTGCGTACGGGTGCGTTTGTTACGTGTGGATTGCTGCGAAGAGCGTCTGAAGTGCGCGTGAAGAGTTGGTGGTCGCGGGCCGTCCGGCTCTCGGTTGGGGGGAGTCTTCATCGGGCTCACGATCACCCGCCAGACCTGCTCGGGATGTGATGCGCAACCGTGATGTGGCCCGGAGCCTTCCGTTATCCGGACCGGGCGATCTGCTGAGCGAAGCAACACCGCCCGTTCGGCGCAGAACGGACATCACGGCCAACAGGGCGTTCCTGGCTGCTTTTTGGGTGGATTCGCCGAGGACGACGAAGGCCGCACCGAGGATCTCGGTGCGGCCTTTTCGGACAGGCGTCTCGCGATGCGGACGCGCTGTCAGGGCTCAGCGATAGACGGGAACGTGGGCGTCGCGGTCGTAGAACGGCCGCGCGTTGGCGCGCAGCCACATCGTCACCGGGTCGTACTCGTCGGACATCGCGACGGTCGAGACGGGCAGCCCGTCGGGGACCGATGCGATCGACTGGCGCATCATGGCCCGCACCGCCTCGACCGAGGCGGTGGAGGTGTCGTAGAGGTCGAGACCGATGGCCAGGTACGGGGAGCCGAGCGCGGGTTGCACCCAGGCGCGGCGCAACGCCCGTACGGCCGGGGTGCGGTGGGCGTTCTGGGTCAGCAGGGCGTAGAACTGCGGGATCTCCAGGGAGGGTTCGGAGAGCCGCAGCGGTCCGGCGGGCATCCGGTCGAGACCGGTGGCGATCCGTCGGAGATCGGCCCAGGGGATGCCGACGCCGCCGCCCGGGTCGTGCGGGTTGAGCCAGATGCCCCAGCGGTCCGGGTAGAGGGAGCGCGCGATGTCGCGTCCTGTGACCACTTCGTGGGCGCGGTTCCAGCCGGAGGCGGCGAGCTCCTGCGCGGAGGTGACGCACGGGGCGTACCCGAAGCCGTCGACCTCCATGTTCCCGTACTGGGCGTCGGGCGAGCCGGGTGCGCCCTGCCAGAGCAGCATCCAGACATCGCCTTCGGCGAGGGCGTGCAACAGCTTCTCGTACGCGTCGTAGCGTCCCGGTGCCACCTGGCGCAGCATGTGCTCGACCTGTCCGGCCGCAGCGGTGCTCGACGCGCTCACCCTGGGTCCCGCCCCTCTTCCGTCCACCGAACCAGCTTAATTACGCGGACGCCCGCTGATAGAAGGGGCGCACCCGCTCCAGCATCCAGTCGCCGACCGGGTCCTGCGCAACGTCCAGCAGGATGAGATTGACCGGCCAGGCCACCTCGACCCGGCCCAGCGCGCGGCCGAGCGCGTCGAGCGGGGCGTTGCGGTCGACGCCGTCCCAGGTGGCGAGCTGGACGCCGACGAAGAGCGCCGGCTCCATGCCTTCGACGCTGGCCAGGGCGCGGCGCGCGGTGACGACGACTCCGGTGGCCTCGAACTCCGCGGACGCGGCGGCGAGGAAGTCGACGGGATCGTCCTGCCAGTCGGGCTCGAAGAGCCGGACGCGGCCGCCGGACGCGGGGCCGTCCAGCGGGGTGCGGCCGATCCGGCAGAGCTCGGCGACGGCGGGCGGGGGCAACGGGGCGCCGACGGTGCCGCCGGGGTTCACGGCGATGCCGAGCTGCGGGGGCAGACCGCGGGCGAAGTCTCGGGCGGGGGCTACGGTGAAGGACATGTGACCGCCGACACAGGCCAGGAACTGCTGCTCAGAGCTGAAGACGGGGACGTACGGCAGTCCGTCGATCTCCATTGTGGGCAGATCGAGGTCCCGGCTCTCGGGGCTGCCGCCGTTGGGGAGGGGCACCCAGACGGGGCTCCGTCCGAGCACCTCGACGAGCCGGCCTCCGGCTGCGGGGTTGCCGAGCGAGGCGGCCAGCACCTCTTCGAGCTCATTGCCCGGCCATGTGACGTCCACGGTTCTCGGTTCCCCTTCTCGCGCCCTGGTCGCGTCTCGCACGCCCTGGTCGCGGCGCCCTCGGGGCAGAACCCTAACGCCGCCCCGGCACCGCCGTGGCCAAAAGTGCACGGAGCACCCCGGTCCGGATAGACCGGAAACGGCTCGGGCCGGTGCGCCGCGCTCGGTCGGGCCGGTGCGCCGCGCTCGGTCGGGCCGGTGCGGGCGCAGTCAGTCCGTGGGTCGGAAGGTGATTCTCCGCAGGGCGCCCGCCGCGTCCCTGTCGAGGAGGGTCGCCGAGGAGCAGCCCCTCGGCAGGCGGCCGGACTCGACGGCGCTCAGGAGTCGGCCGACGGCCCGGCGGTGCCGGGCGAAGGCGTATCCCGACACGCCTCGGCCACGCTCGCGCTGCCCCTCCCGCGCGGCGGCCGGGGTGACGTCCAGCAGGACCAGGTGCAGGGCGCCGCCACGGCGGCGGGCCTCGCGGGCGAGCCAGTTCCGTACCCACGACTGGGTGCCACAGTCGTGGACGACCACGCTCCGCCCGGAGCGCAGCGCCCGGCGCAGCCCGGCGTAGTGGGCGATGCGGGCCAGCGGGCGGTAGACGGCGTACGGCAGGAAGCGGGGCAGCCGTGCCTCCCAGCGCTCACGGGCGTCCTGCGAATCGATGCCCAGGCCGCCGGCCGCGCGCCGCATGAGCGTCGACTTGCCGCTGCCGGGCAGGCCGGAGACCACGACGAGGTCACCGGCGGCGAAGGAGAGCGCGCGGGGCCCACGGCCGCCCCGCTCGCGCAGATCGCGCAGCAGAGGCATGGCGGAGCGGCGCCTGCGGGTCCTGGCCCGGGCGCGCGGGGACGGTATCCCCGTCCCTGTGGCGTAGGCGCCGGTGTGCTGGAACGTCATCGCTTCTCCCCCAGTCGGGTTCCCGGGAACCCTTGCCCACAAAGTGTAAAGAAGCGGTAATGAGGCACAAGCGATTTGCCGATCAGACCCCTCGTGCAATGATGTGCGCGCCAAGCGCACACAACCTCATACCGGCCGCTCGAATCCGCGCGGGAGAGTCCCGGAACCACCACGGTGGGCCCCGGGCGCCGAAGGAGCAAGACCCTCCCTTGAATCTCTCAGGCCCCGTACCGCGTGGATGAGGCAGATCTGAAAAGCGAACCGCCCCGGCGTGCCCGGTGCGGCTCCACCCAAGGTGCAAGCCGAGGATGCTCTCGGTGAACCTCTCAGGTTCCATGACAGATGGGGAGGATCGTCCTCGTCCGTCATGATTTTTCTGCCTTGGGACCCGGGAGCCACACCCATGAGCACTGCCGCCCCCCGTCTGACCGCCCTCGATGCGCTGCATCGCTCCCTGGGCGCGACCATGACCGACTTCGCCGGCTGGGACATGCCGCTGCGCTACGGCAGCGAGCGCGACGAGCACAACGCCGTCCGCACCAAGGCGGGCCTCTTCGACCTCTCCCACATGGGCGAGATCACCGTCACCGGCCCGCAGGCCGTCGAGCTCCTCGACTTCGCGCTGGTCGGCAACATCTCCACGGTGGGCCTGGGCCGCGCGCGCTACACGATGATCTGCCAGGAGGACGGCGGCATCCTCGACGACCTGATCGTGTACCGCCTCGGCGAGACCGAGTACATGGTCGTCGCCAACGCCTCCAACGCGCAGATCGTCCTCGACGCGCTGAGCGAGCGCGCGACCGGCTTCGACGCCGAGGTGCGGGACGACCGTGACGCGTACGCCCTGATCGCCGTCCAGGGCCCGGAGTCCCCCGGCATCCTGAAGTCGATCACCGACGCCGACCTGGACGGTCTGAAGTACTACGCCGGCCTCCCGGGCACGGTCGCCGGGGTCCCCGCGCTGATCGCCCGTACCGGCTACACCGGCGAGGACGGCTTCGAGCTCTTCCTGAAGCCCGAGCACGCCGTGGGCGTCTGGAAGGCGCTGACCGAGGCGGGCGCCCCCGTCGGCCTGATCCCGTGCGGCCTGTCCTGCCGTGACACGCTCCGCCTGGAGGCGGGGATGCCGCTGTACGGGCACGAGCTGACCACCTCCCTCACCCCGTTCGACGCGGGCCTCGGCCGGGTCGTGAAGTTCGAGAAGACGACCAACGACGGCGCCTTCGTCGGCCGCAAGGCGCTGGAGGCCGCCGCCGAGCGCGCCGCCTCCAACCCGCCGCGCAAGCTCGTCGGCCTGATCGCCGAGGGCCGCCGCGTCCCGCGCGCCGGCTTCTCCGTCGTCGCGAACGGTGAGGTCGTCGGCGAGGTCACCTCCGGCGCCCCCTCCCCCACCCTCGGAAAGCCGATCGCCATGGCGTACGTGGACGCGGCGCACGCCGAGCCCGGCACGCAGGGTGTAGGTGTGGACATCCGCGGCACCCACGAGCCGTACGAGGTCGTGGCGCTGCCGTTCTACAAGCGCCAGAAGTGACGCATCCGTCTCGCTCCGTGTCTCACCCCGCAAGACCCACGTTCATCAGCACTCCCTCGATCCAGGAGAATCAGGTCATGAGCAACCCCCAGCAGCTGCGCTACACCAAGGAGCACGAGTGGCTGTCGGCCGCCGAGGACGGCGTCGCGACGGTCGGCATCACGGAGTTCGCGGCCAACGCGCTCGGTGACGTCGTCTACGCCCAGCTTCCGGAGGTCGGTGACACGGTGACCGCGGGCGAGACCTGCGGCGAGCTGGAGTCGACCAAGTCCGTCAGCGACCTGTACTCCCCGGTCACCGGTGAGGTCGTGGCGGCCAACCAGGACGTGGTGGACGACCCGTCGCTGGTGAACACCGCTCCGTTCGAGGGTGGCTGGCTGTTCAAGGTGCGCGTCACGGGTGAGCCGGACGACCTGCTTTCCGCCGACGCGTACGCCGAGTTCTCCGCCGGGAACTGAGACCCCTTAGGGATCGATTCATGTCTGTGCTGAACACCCCTCTTCACGAGCTGGACCCGGACGTCGCCGCCGCCGTCGACGCCGAGCTCCACCGCCAGCAGTCCACCCTCGAGATGATCGCCTCGGAGAACTTCGCTCCGGTCGCGGTCATGGAGGCCCAGGGCTCCGTTCTCACCAACAAGTACGCCGAGGGCTACCCGGGCCGCCGCTACTACGGTGGCTGCGAGCACGTCGACGTCGCCGAGCAGATCGCGATCGACCGGATCAAGGACCTGTTCGGCGCCGAGTACGCCAACGTCCAGCCGCACTCCGGTGCCTCCGCGAACCAGGCCGCGCTGTTCGCGATCGCCCAGCCCGGCGACACGATCCTGGGCCTGGACCTGGCCCACGGCGGCCACCTGACCCACGGCATGCGCCTGAACTTCTCGGGCAAGCAGTTCAACGTGGTCGCGTACCACGTGGACGACGCCGGTCTGGTCGACATGGCCGAGGTGGAGCGCCTGGCCAAGGAGCACCGCCCCAAGGTGATCATCGCGGGCTGGTCCGCCTACCCGCGTCAGCTGGACTTCGCCGAGTTCCGCCGGATCGCCGACGAGGTCGAGGCGTACCTGTGGGTCGACATGGCCCACTTCGCGGGCCTGGTCGCGGCCGGTCTGCACCCGAACCCGGTCGAGTACGCGGACGTGGTGACCTCCACCACGCACAAGACGCTCGGCGGCCCGCGCGGCGGCATCATCCTCGCGAAGAAGGAGTTCGCGAAGAAGCTGAACTCCTCGGTCTTCCCCGGCTTCCAGGGCGGCCCGCTGGAGCACGTGATCGCGGCCAAGGCCGTCTCGTTCAAGGTCGCGGCCTCGGAGGAGTTCAAGGAGCGCCAGCAGCGCACGCTGGACGGCGCCCGGATCCTCGCCGAGCGTCTGGTCCAGGACGACGTCACCGCGCACGGTGTCTCGGTCCTGTCCGGTGGCACGGACGTGCACCTGGTCCTGGTGGACCTGCGCAACTCCGAGCTGGACGGCCAGCAGGCCGAGGACCGTCTCCACGAGGTCGGCATCACGGTCAACCGGAACGCGATCCCGAACGACCCGCGTCCGCCGATGATCACCTCGGGCCTGCGCATCGGTACGCCGGCGCTCGCGACCCGCGGTTTCGGTGACGAGGACTTCCGTGAGGTGGCCGACGTCATCGCGGAGACCCTGAAGCCCGGCTTCGACGCCGAGGCGCTGAAGGCCCGGGTGTCCGCGCTTGCGGAGAAGCACCCGCTGTACCCCGGCCTGAAGTAATTTCGTACGCTTTAGTTCCAGCTTCGTTCGTACGACAGCTCCGGGGCACCGCGCACACTGGACAGTGGGCACGGTGCCCCACCCCCTTTTCCTGCTGTTCTGCACCACCCCGGCAGACAACGGCGTCAGCCCCCCACAAGGAGTTCCCCGTGGCCATCTCGGTCTTCGACCTGTTCTCGATCGGTATCGGCCCGTCGAGCTCCCACACGGTGGGCCCCATGCGCGCGGCCCGGATGTTCGCCCGCCGGCTGAAGAACGAGGGGCTCCTCGCCCACACCGCCTCGATACGCGCGGAGCTGTACGGCTCGCTGGGCGCGACGGGGCACGGCCACGGCACGCCGAAGGCCGTCCTGCTGGGCCTGGAGGGCAGCTCCCCGCGCACCGTCGACGTCGAGACGGCGGACGACGAGGTCGAGCGCATCAAGTCCAGCGGCAAGATCAACCTGCTCGGCGCGCACGAGATCCCCTTCGACTTCGACGAGGACCTGATCCTGCACCGCCGCAAGGCGCTGCCGTACCACGCCAACGGCATGACGATCTTCGCGTACGACGCGGAGGGCGCTCTGGTCCTGGAGAAGACGTACTACTCGGTCGGCGGCGGCTTCGTCGTGGACGAGGACGCGGTCCAGGGTGAGAACCCGATCGTCCCGGACGACACCGTCCTGAAGTACCCCTTCCGTACGGGCGACGAGCTGCTGCGCCTGGCGAAGGAGACCGGCCTGTCGATCTCGGCGATGATGCTGGAGAACGAGAAGGCCTGGCGCACCGAGGACGAGATCCGCGCGGGCCTGCTCGAGATCTGGCGGGTCATGCAGGCCTGTGTCTCGCGTGGCATGTCCCGCGAGGGCATCCTGCCGGGCGGCCTGAAGGTCCGCCGCCGCGCCGCGAACACGGCCCGCAAGCTGCGCTCCGAGGGCGACCCGGCCGCGCTCGCGATGGAGTGGATCACGCTCTACGCGATGGCCGTGAACGAGGAGAACGCGGCGGGCGGCCGCGTGGTCACCGCCCCGACGAACGGCGCGGCGGGCATCATCCCGGCGGTCCTGCACTACTACATGAACTTCGTGCCCGGCGCGGACGAGGACGGCGTGGTCCGCTTCATGCTGGCGGCGGGCGCGGTCGGCATGCTCTTCAAGGAGAACGCCTCCATCTCCGGCGCCGAGGTCGGCTGCCAGGGCGAGGTCGGCTCCGCCTGCTCGATGGCGGCCGGCGCCCTCGCGGAGGTCCTGGGCGGCACCCCCGAGCAGGTCGAGAACGCGGCCGAGATCGGCATGGAGCACAACCTGGGCCTGACCTGCGACCCGGTCGGCGGCCTGGTCCAGATCCCGTGCATCGAGCGCAACGGCATGGCGGCGGTCAAGGCGGTCACGGCGGCGAAGATGGCGATGCGCGGCGACGGCAGCCACCTGGTCTCCCTCGACAAGGTCATCAAGACCATGAAGGAGACCGGCGCGGACATGTCGGTCAAGTACAAGGAGACCGCGCGCGGCGGTCTCGCGGTGAACATCATCGAGTGCTGAGATTCTGGGCCCTGACCAGCGCTTTTGTATCTTTCAGCGCTGTCAGGGCCTTCCCTGCCTGCACGGCGGAAAGTCCCTGGAACCTCCCTGGGACAGACGTGAAAGTCCCTGAGAAGTCCCTGGCGGATCCCCCACCGATGGGCGTGTGACCTGGAAGTTCGCGGCACCCGAGCAGCGATGATGTCCCTCGGGCACAGCGGATCGAACAATCACCCCATCCAATAACAAGAGTCTTGTTAAACTGGGGCCCATGGCTACCTCCCCGGCGCCCGGCGAAGGACCCGTCCGACCCGTATCCGTCTCGCTCCACGAAGGCACCATCGCTGCCCTCAAGGCACGTACAGGCAAGCGAGGCATGTCCGCCTACGTCGAGTCCCTCATTCAGCGCCAACTGGAGCGGGACCGACTGCGCGAACTCATCGAGGACGCGGAAGCCGACCATGGCCCGGTCGACCAGTCGGCCGTCGACGCCAAACGTGCGGTCCTCCGCGGCGAGACGGCCAGCTCGGCGGACGCCGCGTGAGCGGCACGCTCGTCCTGGACTGCGAAGGCCTGTCCAAACTGGTACGACGCACACCTGAGATCACCGAGTGGCTGACGGCAGCCGAAGCCGAAGACATCCGCGTCGTCACCAGCTCCGTCACCCTCGTCGAAGCACGCGACCCCAAGGTCGACCAAGCCCGCTTCGACTATGCCGTCTCCCGAGTGAACATCATCCCGCCCAACGAAGCCATCGCCCGCCTTGCGAGCAAGCTCCTGGCCACGGCCGGACTGCACGGCCACAAGTACGCCCTCGACGCCATCGTGGCCGCCACCGCGCTCACCTCGCCGGCCCCAGTGACCGTCCTGACATCGGACCCCGAAGACCTCCTGATGCTCTGCGGCCCCAGCGTCCGCATCATCAAGGTCTGACCGTGAGGCCGCGCCTCGACCCACCCCTTGCGCGGATCAGAGCGCTGCGCGGAAGGCCAGTGCGCAGCCGGTACGCAGCTCCTCATCACTCCGGCCAACACGACGCAGAAGCAGGCCTGTTAGGGACGTATTCTTCTGCCTGGGTTGATAGCTGCGGCAGGAGCGTTGGACCGGCTACTACTCCATGCCGTGAGCGCTGGGCACCAGGGATCGTAGGGGGAGACGTCGTGGAGATGCAGATCAAGGTCGACGCAGAGGGTGACGACGCAGCGGTGCACGATCTCTATTACTGGCTCAGGCAGGATCGCGAGCTCCGGCGTCACGCGAAGGCCGATCCGACACAAGCCTCTGAAGCTTCTGATCGCATGAACGCGGGCGAGACCATCAACATGTTCGTCAGCAATGGCCTTGCCGCCGCAAGCTGCTGGTGAACATCGTGGTCGCCTGGCGAGCAGCCACCCCAGGTAGCAACCAAGCCTGGCGAAACCCTCCACAGCAAATGTGTAGACACCCCGTCGGCGTTACGCGCACAGCGACCCGATGAAGTAGTCGAACGTCTGCATGGGCGCCAAACGTCTGCCTCCACTCAGGAATATCACACACCGTCGGATACCTTGTAGATCACCGGCGACACGAAGTCCCTGAAGAATCCCTGACATGACGCAAAGCGCGCTTGTCGTGCCGAATTAGCAGGTCAGAACCCCCACCACATGTGGCCGACATGCGCGTCAAGTACAAGGAGACGGCGCGCGGCGGTCTCGCGGTGAACATCATCGAGTGCTGACGTTGAGGACCTGACCGGCGCGGGTGTCGGAATCCCGTCACGATGTCCGCGTACAGCACCGAGGGGCCCGCTGAAGCGGGCCCCTCGGTCGTCGTACCGGCCGTCGGAGCGCGGGCTGGATGTCCGTGCGGAGCCAGTAGCGGCCGACCGGGCGGGATCGGCGCGGGGGCCGGACGGGCGGCGGCAACTCACGTACGTGTACGTACGCGGTGGGGCCGTACGGAATGCGGTACGGCGCCGCCCGTCCTCGCCCGGCGGGGTCAGGCCTTGTTGAGGTCCGCCCAGAACTCGTCCCAGGACAGCTTGCCGTCGGCGTTGCCGTCACGCTGGCCGATCAGGGCCTCCGCGACCGTCTCGGTGACGTTGAAGTCACCCAGCTGCGCCATGACGCTCTTGTACTCGGCGGCGGTGATGAAACCGTCCCCGTCCACGTCGAACCGCTCGAATGCCTTGCGCGCCGACTCGATGTCCGCCACAGCTTCCGCCCCTTCTTGATGCTTCGATGACGGGGCTCAGATTATCGGGCTCTCCCCGGGGGCCGGGCGCCGGGCCACGAGGGGCCATGGCGGATCATGGGGGGCATGAGCGACGACGTGGCACAGATCCTGGCAGCGGCGGCCCGCGGACAGTTCCCGCCGCCCGACGGTTCGACGACCGTCGTCCCGCCGCCGAACGACCGGGATGCCGGCGTCCTCGCCTTCACCGCGCACTCGGTCGTCTTCACGGACGCGGATCCCGCATGGGTGCGGGCGGAGCTGGCGGCCGCCTCCAGCGACCCACTGGCCGCCTCGATGAACCCGGGGTTCCTCCTCGCCCTGATGCGGCACACGGGCCGGCGCATGAACACCATCGACCTGCTGACGGTCGCCACGGCGCTGCCCGGGGACCCGGAGCTGCCCCTGCGGGAGATCGAGGACCCGGAGCATCCCCGGGTGGCGCGGGCGATGAAGTACCGCGACGACGTACGGGTGTGGGCGGCCGACGGCGGCGTGGTGATCCTGGGCCGGGGCGTGGCGGGCCGCTGGGAGGCGGCGATCGAGGTCGACGAGGAGGTCAGGCACCGCGGGATCGGCCGGGCGCTGGCCCTCGCCGCCCGGCATCTGACACCGGGCGACGTGGTCTGGGCGCAGCAGTCCCCGGGCAACGCCCGCAGCGTCCGCGTCTTCCAGGCGGCGGGCTACCGCCCGGTGGCCTCGGAGGCCCTGCTCACAGCAGGTTGACCCGCGCCCGGCGAGTGCGCCGAAGGGCCCCGAGGCGAACCGAGCCCTGAAACTAGCGGAACACTCCGGTGTGGCCCAGGGAGTAGCGGCCGGGCTGGGGGTAGACCGCGAGGCCGTGGGGGCCGCCGCCGACCGGGATGCGGGCGAGCTGCTTGCCGGTCTTGGTGTCGATCGCGTAGACCTCGGAGTCGTAACGTCCCGACAGCCACAGCACCTTGCCGTCGGCCGAGACGCCGCCCATGTCCGGGGAGCCGCCGTCCGGCAGCCACCACTTCTTCGTCAGCTTGTTCTGCCCGAAGTCGAAGACCGAGATGGAGCCCTCGCCCCGGTTGGGGATGTACATCTCCTTGGAGTCCCGGGAGACGTAGAGGCCGTGGGCGCCCTTGCCGGTCGGCATCAGCTGCGGGGTGGTGAACTTTTCGCCGTCCAGGACCCACATGCCGTGGGCCATCATGTCGGCGATGTAGAAGGTCTTTCCGTCCGGGGAGATCTTCACGTCCTGCGGCATCGCGCCCTGGAAGGGCAGCTTCTGCTGACCGATGACCTCCATCTTCGCCGTGTCGACCTTCAGCAGCTCGCCGGAGAACTCGCAGGAGACGACGAAGTACCGGCCGTCCGCGGAGAAGTCCGCGTGGTTGACGCCGTAGCAGGAGACCGGGACGGTCTTCTTCCGGTCCATGGTGTGCGGGTCGCGGAAGACCAGCTCACGGTCGAGGGAGGCCATGACGACGGCGTACTTGCCGTCGGGGGTGAAGTAGAGGTTGTACGGGTCGTGGACCTCGACGGGCTTGCCTGCCACTCCGGTGGCGGGGTCGATCGGGGTGAGTGTGTGGCCGCGGTTGTTGTTGACCCAGAGCGTCTTCAGGTCCCACGACGGGACGACGTGCTGCGGCTGGATGCCGACCGGGATGGTCTCGATCACCTTGTAGGTCGCCGGGTCGATGACGGAGACGGTGTTGGAGTTGGTGTTGGGCACGTAGACCCGGGACGGGAAGTCCTTGACCACGGGCGAGAGCCGGCCCGGCCGGTCGGCCGCGTAGACGTCCTTGGGGTCGAGGAGGGGTGGCATTCCGGGGAGGCCGTCCGGGGCGACCTTCTTCGGCACGACCGGGCGCGCCGCCTCCTTCTTGGCGCCGCCGCGGGGCTCGGTCCCGGTGTCCGCGGTACCGCACCCGGCGAGCGCGGCGAGCAGTGCGGCGGCGAGGAGGCTCTTCGAACGCTTGGTGAGTGGCAGCATCAGGTCAGCAGCTCCGTGGTCGTCACCGCGCGCAGGCCGCGGCGGTCGAGGTCGGCGAGGAGGGGCGGCAGGGCGGCGAGCGTGTCCGCGTAGCCGAGGTGCAGGCTCACCACCGATCCGTTGCGGATCGGCCCCGTGACGTTGCGGACGACGGCCGCGGCGCCGGGCGAGGTGAAGTCGAGGGAGTCGACGTCGTACGAGAGGACGTGCGGGTAGCCGACCCGGCGGGCGGCCCGCTGGACGGCCGCGCTCGCGTGCCGGCCTCGGGACGGCCGGAACCAGCTGCCGATGGAGCCGGTGAGCCGGCGCAGCCGTGTGGCGCAGGCGCTGATCTCCGCGTGCGCCTCGTCCTCGGTCATCGCGTTGACGTCGAGATGTCGCTGGGTGTGGTTGCCGAGGTCGTGGCCGCCGTCGAGGATCCGGCGGGCCAGCTCGGGGTGGGTGTCGAGCCAGTCGCCGACGGCGAGGACGGTGACCCGGGCGCCGCCCTTCTCGGCTTCGGCGAGGACGGCGCGGGCGAGGGCGGGGTCGCCCTGACCGTGGAAGGTGAGGGCGACCTGGGGGCGGTCGCGCGGCCCGTTCGTGATCTCGACGGGCCGGCCGGCGAAGCGGCGGGGGGCCGGTGCGGCGGGCTTGGGGGCAGGCGCGGGGCCGTCGGGCGCGGGGCGGCCGTCGGTGCCGCAGGCGGTGGTGAGCGCTCCCGCGAGGGCGGCCGCCGCGCCCGCCCGGAGTGCGCCACGGCGGTCGGTCAGGGTCACGCGCCCATTTAAGGCCCGTAGTGACCGTTTTCTTACGATTGGGCCAATTCAGGACGTTTACGGGTCGCACTCCAGTGCCCGCCACGTGAAGGAGTCGAGGAAACAAGCGATGAACCCCATACTTATTCACCATTTACAAGGCAGGTGCTCTAGGTCACCAACGATTCATCGGGGAACTGTCACGCTTTGACCGAAATTGCCCCAGTAGGGACTTTTGGCGGGATGGCCCTTGTCTGCCATAGTCGGAGACACGACCCCCATTGACCCGGGCCAGGTCGTTTTCACGGCCGTGGATACACCCCCCCCCGATCCACGGCCGTCCTCACGGAAGCCCCCAGGCGCCCCATCGCGGCGGACGGGGGCTTCGGTGCATCCGGGGAACGGTCGACGGCCGACGGGCAGTAGTCAAAGGCCGACGGCCAGAGGTCGGCCGGTCAGCGGTCAGCAGTCAGCGGTCAGAGACGCGCATCTCGAACCACGTCGTCTTGCCGCGCGGCTGCAGATCCACGCCCCAGCGGTCGGAGAGCTTGTCGACGAGGAAGAGCCCGCGCCCGCTGATGTCGAGCTCCTGGACGGGCATGAGGCACGGCAGTCCGCGCGAGGGGTCACGGACCTCGATCCGGATCCAGCCACGACGGCGCAGCATCCGCAGCCCGAAGACCCGGGCACCGGTGTGCCGGACGGCGTTGCCGACGAGTTCGGAGACAAGTAAGACGGCGTGCTCGGCGATCAGCGGGGACAGGGCCCACTGCCGCAGGACGACGCACTGGGTGAGCCGGCGGGCGACGGCGGCGGACTCGGGACGGGACGGCAGTCGCACGTCCTCCTCGGCAGGATTCCCGTACAACTCCAGGGCCTCGAGGGCCTGTTCGTCATCGGCGGCCGGTACCCACCGCGCTGCGGTCGCACCGCCGTGCTGCCGCGGCTGTTCCACACCCTCCAGGCCCGCCATGCCCCCATCATGGCCGGACGGAACGGAACACGGGGCCGTTCCGGCGGAATCGAGCCTCCGGAATCGACAATTCCGCTGAATTCATCCGGCATATGCCCTTGGCGGACGGCGGTACTGGAGAGTAGGGTCCGCCGACCGCCTCAGGCCGCCGGAACTCAGACGAACTTCGCCTTGCCCGGGCCCTCCTCGACGAAGCTGCGCATCCCGCGCTCGCGGTCCTCGGTGGCGAACAGACCCGCGAACCAGGTGCGTTCGATCGCGAGACCGGTGTCGATGTCGGCCTCCAGACCCTGGTCGATCGCCTCCTTCGCGGCGCGCAGCGCGATGGCGGGGCCCTGGGCGAGCTTCGCGGCCCAGGCGTGCGCCTGCTCGTACACCTCGGCCGCCGGAACGACCCGGTCGACCAGGCCGAGCGTCAGGGCCTCGTCGGCCTTGACCATCCGGCCGGTGAAGATGAGGTCCTTGGCCTTCGACGGGCCGACCAGTCGGGACAGCCGCTGGGTGCCGCCGGCGCCGGGGATCAGCCCGAGCAGGATCTCGGGCTGGCCGAGCTTGGCGTTGTCCGCGGCGATCCGGTAGTCGGCGCACAGGGCCAGTTCGCAGCCGCCGCCGAGGGCGTAGCCGGTGATGGCGGCGACGACGGGCTTGGGGATACGGGCGATCGCGGTGAAGGAGTCCTGGAGCGCGCGCGACCGCTTGACCATGGCCGCGTGGTCCATGACCTGCATCTCCTTGATGTCCGCGCCCGCCGCGAACACCTTCTCGCCGCCGTACAGGATCACGGCGCGCACGTCGTCGCGGTCGGTCGCCTCCTGGGCCAGCTCGAGCAGCCGGTCCTGGGTGGCGATGTCGAGGGCGTTCATCGGAGGGCGGTCGAGGCGGATGGTGCCGACGCCTTCGGCGACTTCGAGGTTCACAGTCATACCCGGCAGGTTAGCCGTCGTTAACGGCAACGGACCCGGTGCTGTTGCTCACAGCACCGGGTCCGTCGTACGGAGTGGCTCAGGGACCTACTTGATCCACTCCGACCAGCTCATGTTCCAGCCGTTGAGGCCGTTGTCCGGAGCGATCTGCTTGTCCCTGGAGTTCTTCACGACCACCACGTCGCCGATGAGCGAGCGGTCGTAGAACCAGGCCGCCGGGGTGGAGCCGTCGCCGGCGCCGCGCGCGTCCCGCAGACCGACGCAGCCGTGGCTGACGTTGGCCGAGCCGAAGGTGCCGGACGAGGCCCAGTAGTTGCCGTGGACGAAGGTGCCCGAGGTCGACAGACGCATCGCGTGCGGCACGTCCTTGATGTCGTACTCACCGCCGAAGCCGACCGTGGCGCCGTTCATCCGGGTCACCTTGTACTTCTCGCTGATGACCATCTGACCGTTGTACGTGGTCGTGGACGGGGCGCCCGCGGTGATCGGGATCGTCTTGATGATCTTGCCGTCGCGCTCGACCTTCATCGTCTTCGCGCTGGCGTCGACCGTGGAGACCTGACGGCGGCCGATGGTGAAGGAGACCTTCTTCTTCTGCTTGCCGTAGACGCCCGGGCGGCCCTCGACGCCGTCCAGGTTGAGCTCGACGGTCACCTTGGTGCCCGCGGCCCAGTACTCCTTGGGGCGGAAGTCGAGGCGGTCGTTGCCGAACCAGTGGCCCTCGACCTCGACGGCGGGCTCGGCGGTCACCTTGATGGCGTTCTCGACGGCCGCCGGGTTGGTGATACCCCGGGTGAAGTTGATGGAGACCGGCATGCCGACGCCGACGGTCGAGCCGTCCTCGGGCGTGTAGTGGCCGACGAAGGTGTTCTTCGGGGTCAGGGTGGTGAAGGTGGTGTCCTTCGCCGACTCACGGCCCTCGGCGTCCTTCGCGATCGCGTGGACCTTGTACTGCGTACCCGCGGACAGGTGGCCGACCGGCGTCCAGCTGGCGCCGTCCGCGGCGATCTTGCCCTCGACCTCGACGCCCTTGGTGTCGGCGACGGTGACCGTCGTCAACTTGCCCTGCTCGGCCGTCACCTTCAGCACACCGCTGGTGGCGACCGAGTCGGCGCCGTCCTTCGGGGCGATCGTGACGACCGCCTGCGACGCCGCGTTCCCCTGCTTGCCCCCGCCGCTCTGCGCCGGGTCCTGTCCACCCTTGCCGCCGCCCGCCGGGTCCCCGCCCCCGCAGGCCGTCAGCACCAGGAGCAACGCTCCCACAGCCAGGGCCTGCAGACGCGCGCCCCCGCGCCGCCGTCCACGCCCCACCCCGGCCGATATCGGCTGCCCGTTCAAAATGGTCGTCTCCCCTCGCACGGCCTGGTCTCGCCACGGCCCGTACCCCCGCACGCATCCTCCGCGCACACGGCGCTAGATAATCACACCGCAGGACACGAAAGTTCCACGCGAATGTCACCGTTCAGTCCCAGTTGATCCAGGAACCGTGCACGCGACGCAGGTCAGCGAGGGGACGACGAGGGGCTCACCGCAGGGCGGAACCTGCCTTCCACTGGTTCCAGTCCATGTTCCAGCCTCCGAGCCCGTTGTCGGGAGCGACCTTTCGGTCACGGGAGTTGACCACTTCCACCACATCGCCGATGAGCGTCCGGTCGAAGAACCAGCCCGCCGGGGAATCCGGGCTGCCGCCCTTCTCGTCCCGCAGTCCGACGCAGCCGTGGCTGACGTTGGCCGAGCCGAAGGTCGAGGGATCGGCCCAGTAGTTGCCGTGCAGGAAGGTCCCCGAGTCGGTCAACCGCATCGCGTGCGGCACGTCCTTGATGTCGTACTCGCCGCCGAAGCCGACCGTGCGGCCGTCCATCCGTGTCACGTCGAAGAGCTCCGTGACCACCATCTTCCCGTTGTACGTGGTGGTCTTCGGCGCCCCGGCCGTGATGGGCACGGTCGCGAGGACGTCACCGTCCCTGTGCACCTCCATCGTGTGCGCGGCCGCGTCGACCACGGACACCTGGGAGCGCCCGACCGTGAACCCGACCGTCTTGCGCTGGATGCCGTACACCCCCGGCGCGCCCTCGACATCGCGCAGCGCGAGCTCGACGGTCACCTTGGTGCCGGGCTGCCAGTACTCCTCAGGACGGAAGTCGAGCCGCTCGTCGCCGAACCAGTGGCCGACGACGTCCACCGGGGGCACGGAGGTGATCCTGATGGCCCGTTCGACCGCTTCCCGGTTCTCGATGGCCCGGTTGAAGCCGATCGAAACGATCATGCCGGTGCCGACCGTGGAGCGGTTCTCCGGCTTGAAGTAGCCGATGAAGCGGCGCTCGGGCACGACGGTGGTGAACGTGGTGTGCCGGGCGGAGCGGCGGCCGTGGGCGTCCAGCGCCACCGCGTCCACGCTGTACTTGGCGGCGAGCGCGAGCCGCGCGTCCGCCTTCGGCCGCCAGCGCAGCCCGTCCTCGCTGATCGCGCCGGGAACCGCGATCCGCTGGGCGTCCTCGACCTGGACGACGGTGACCCGTTCGAGGCGGCCGCTGTCGACCCTCACCTCGATCGGCCCCTCGGCGGGCACGGCCCGGCTGCCGTCCTCCGGGCTGATCCGGATGACGTCGCCGGGCGCCCGCGCCTTCCCGGGCAGCGAGATGTCGATGCCTCCGCCGCCGTCGCCACCCTTGTCGGTGCAGCCCGCAAGCCCGGCCACCAGTCCCGCCGCCGCCAGGGCGAGCACCGCACCGGCCCTCACCCGCTTCAGTACGTGTTTCACGCCTGGCCCAACGACAGCCACCCTCCAGGGGAAACGTGCGTGCGGGTCATGTTGGGAGTCCGGTCGTCCGGGCAGAACAGGTGGGAGGACCACGTGCGGGGAGTCGCGGCCGGGACGCCGCGCCCTCCGCGACATGGGGGCACCTCCCATGCCGGTGGCTGTGGGGGAGGGCCCGACGAGCCGCGGGAGGCCGACAGGTGTCGAGCGCAGCCGAGCAGGAGGCGGTACGGGACGGAGTGGGGCTCTCCCCTGCCCCGGAGCGGCCCCGGCCCGTGGTGTGGCCGGGGGCGCCCACCCCGTTGGGCGCACGGTGCCGGGTGGGGCCCGACGGGGTCGCCGGCACCAACTTCGCGCTGTGGGCGGGCGGGGCGGAGGCCGTCGAGCTGTGCCTCTTCGACACCGACCCGGCGGGGAACGAAACGGAGAGACGGCTGCCGCTGACCGAGTTGACCCATGAGATCTGGCACGGCTTCGTGCCGGGGGTGGCGGCCGGGCAGCGGTACGGCTTCCGGGTGCGGGGCCGCTGGGACCCGTGGACGGGCGCCCGCTGGAACCCGGCCAAGCTGCTCCTGGATCCGTACGCCCGGGCCGTCGACGGGGACTTCACGCTGCCGCCGGAGGTGTACGGGCACGTCCGGGACTGGCCGCAGCAGCATGTGGCCGACACCGTGCGGGACGACCGGGACTCGGCGCCGTTCGTGCCGAAGGGCGTCGTCGTCCAGGACGACGACGACTGGTCGGACGACCGCAGACCGAAGACCCCCTGGCCGGACTCGGTCATCTACGAGCTGCACGTGAAGGGCTTCACCAAGCTCCACCCGGGCATCCCCGAGGAGCTGCGGGGCACATACGCCGGGCTCGCGCACCCGGCGGCGATCGAGCATCTCGTACGGCTCGGGGTGACGGCGGTCGAGCTGCTTCCGGTGCACCAGTTCGCCCACGAGGACCATCTGCTGCGCCGGGACCTGCGCAACTACTGGGGCTACAACTCCATCGGCTACTTCGCCCCGCACGCCGGCTACTCCTCGTCGGGGACCACCGGCCAGCAGGTCGGCGAGTTCAAGCGGATGGTGCGGGCGCTGCACGCCGCCGGCATCGAGGTCATCCTCGACGTGGTCTACAACCACACGGCCGAGGCGGGCGAACTGGGCCCCACGCTCTCCCTGAAGGGCGTCGACAACCGGGGCTACTACCGGCTGCAGTCCGACGCCCGCCGGTACGCCGACTACACCGGCTGCGGCAACACGCTGCACGTGGTCCAGCCACAGGTGCTGCGGCTGGTCACGGACTCGCTGCGGTACTGGGTGACGGAGATGGGCGTCGACGGCTTCCGCTTCGACCTGGCGGCGGCGCTCGCCCGCTCGATGCACGACGTCGACATGCTCTCGCCCTTTCTCGCGGTCATCGCCCAGGACCCGGTCCTGCGCCGGGTCAAGCTGATCGCCGAGCCGTGGGACGTCGGCAACGGCGGCTATCAGGTCGGCGCCTTCCCTCCGCTGTGGACGGAGTGGAACGACCGCTACCGCGACGCGGTGCGGGACTTCTGGCGCGGCGCGCTGCCTGACGTACGCGACCTCGGCTACCGGCTGTCGGGCTCCAGCGACCTGTACGCGTGGGGCGGCCGGCGGCCGTACGCCTCGGTCAACTTCATCACCGCCCACGACGGGTTCACGTTACGAGACCTCGTCACATACGAGCGGAAGCACAACGAGGCCAACGGGGAGGGCAACCGGGACGGCACGAACGACAACCGCGCCTGGAACTGCGGGGCCGAGGGCGAGACCGACGACCCGGAGATCGGCGCGCTGCGCCTGCGCCAGCTGCGGAACCTGCTGACGACGCTGCTGCTGTCGACCGGGGTGCCGATGCTGGTCGCGGGCGACGAGATGGGCCGCACGCAGGGCGGCAACAACAACGCGTACTGCCAGGACAACGAGACGAGCTGGCTGGACTGGTCACTGCCCGAGGACCCCGGGCGACGGGGGCTGCTCGCCCTGACCCGCCGACTGCTCGCCCTGCGCGACACCCACCCGGTGCTGCGGCGGCGCGCGTTCTTCTCCGGCCGCCCGCAAGGCGCGGACGGCCTGCGGGACCTGGCGTGGTTCACGCCGGACGGCCAGGAGATGACGGAGCAGGACTGGTACGCCCCCGCCGCCACTCTGGGCCTCTACCTCTCGGGCCGCGACATCCCGGGACGGGACGCCCGCGGCGCCCAGATCACCGACGACAGCTTCCTGGCGATCCTCCACGCGGGCCCGCGCCCGCTCGCGTACCGACTGCCGGGCCCGCCGTGGGCGGAGTCGTACGAGCTGGTCCTGGACACGACCTTGGAGGACCAGTCCCGGTCCCCGGGAACGGTGCACCGGGGCGGGGAGACGGTGACCGTGGGGGCCCGGTCGGTGCTTCTGCTGCGGGTCGGGGGGTGAGGGGCGCGGGGGTGGGGTCCCCGGTGACGGGCGCGGGGTCAGGCCCCCGGGGTGACGGGCGCGTGGTCAGGCCCCCGGGGTGACGGATGCGGGGTCAGGCCCCCGGGGTGACGGATGCGGGTGAAGACCCGCATCGGCCACCGCGGCGCGACGGCGGTGGCCGATGCGGGAAGGGGTGGTGCTTCCCCCTGCGTGCCGTGGCGGCACGCACGCCTGGGGCACCGGCGCGCGGGCCGTCCCCGACATCCCCCGTGACGGCTCCGCGTGCCCGTCCAGTCTCCGCGCGTCCGTTCGGCGCTGTCTTTGGCCTGGAGCGCACAGCTCATTGACGTTGCGCGCACTCCCGGAACTCGCTGGGCGTGCAGTCGTACGCCGTGCGGAACGCCCGGCTGAAGGCCGCGTGGTGGCGGAAGCCCCAGCGGGCCGCGATGTCGTGGACCGGCGTCGCCCGCTGCGCCGGGTCGGCGAGGTCGTGGCGGGCCCGGTCCAGGCGGCGGTCGCGGATCCAGCCGGAGACGGTGACGCCGTGTTCCTGGCAGAGGAGGTGCAGATAGCGCACCGAGATGTGGTGGGCGGCGGCGATGGTGTGCGGCGAGAGCTCGGGGTCGGCGAGCCGAAGCCGGACGAACTCCTGGATCCGCAGGAACAGCGCGTGTCGGCGGCTCTCGGGCTCCGGCGCGCCCTCGGCGTCGAGGTATCGGCCCGCGGTGCCGGCGAGGAGGTCGAGCATCACCCTTGTCAGGCGGGGCGCTTCGCTCTCCTCGAAGGAGGCTCCCCAAAGGGCTTCGCCCTGGGGGGACCCCCAGTCGGCGGCGAGCCGGACGAGGAACTGGGCGAGCATCGCGCCGAAGCCGGAGTCCGAGCCCATTCGCACGGCGACGAGCCGTTCGGCCTCGCGGGCGGGCAGCGGGAGAAGCGCCTTGGGGAACTGGGCGACGATGTGCCCGATCCACCCCTCCTCGCTCCGCGTACCGCCGTGGAAGGGCAGCGATGAGTCGTAGACCATGAGGTCGCCGGCACCGAGTGCGGTGTCACGGCCGGCCTGGGAGATCCACATCTCGCCGCTGAGGGTGAGCGAGAGCTGGTAGTAGCCGGGGTCGTAGAGACTGATCAGCCGGGGTGTACGGGTGCTGGTCAGGGGCCGGTAGCGCATCGTGGTGACCTGGACGGCCCCGAGGTCGAGGGCGTGCGCCTCTGCGTGGAAGTCGTCCGCGTGCTCGCTGCGCAGGACGGTCGGGAGGAGGGTCGTGGCCGTCATGTCGTGCCACTGCCCGAAGCGTTCGGCCGGGTCCAGTGCGTCGGTCGTGAAGTGGTGGACGTCCATGACTCCCCCGAGTCGCGTCACACGTCGGTCAGTTGCGGCCCAGGATGCCCCGGTCGTACGCCACCGCGACCGCGGCCGCGCGGTCCTTGACGCCCAACTTGCCATAGATGTGCGTCAGATGGGTCTTCACGGTCGCCTCGCTGATGAAGAGCTCGGCGGCGATCGCACGGTTGGAGGTGCCCTTGGCGACGAGTTCGAGGACCTCGCGTTCCCGCGCGGAGAGGCTCTCGTCCACGGGAGCGGCGGGGGTACGGACGCGGGAGACCAGCCGGGAGGCGACGGCCGGGGAGAGCACGGTACGTCCTTCGGCGGCCGCCCGGACCGCGGCGAACAGCTCCTCGCGGGGCGCGTCCTTGAGGAGGTAGCCGGTGGCACCGGCCTCGATCGCGGGGAGGGTGTCCGTGTCGGTGTCGTACGTGGTGAGGACGAGGACCTGGGAGCGGGCGCCGCGCCGGGTGAGCTCGGCGATGGCGTCGACGCCGTTGCCGCCGGGCATCCGCAGGTCCATGAGGACGACGTCCGGGTCGAGACGCAGGGTGAGTTCGACGGCCTCGACACCGCCGGACGCCTCGCCTAGGACGTGGAAACCCGGTTCGGCGGGGCCCGGTACGGCGGCGGTGAACATTCCGCGCAGGCCGTCCCGTACGACGGGGTGGTCGTCGACGATCAGCAGGGTGATGCGCTTGGGCTCAGCCATGGTGCACCAACGGTACGCGGGCGGAGATCGCCGTTCCCTCGCCGGGCCCGGTCTCCAGGGCGACGGTGCCGGTGAGCCGTTCGGCGCGCGCCCTCATGCCGTCGAGGCCGAAGCCGCCACCGCCGGTGCGGGAGGGGACGGCGCCGGGTTCGAAGCCGCGGCCGTCGTCCCGTACGTCGAGGGTGATCTCGTCGCCCATGTACGAGAGGGTGACGCCGGCCCGGGAGGCGCCGGAGTGGCGCTCGGCGTTGGCCAGGGCCTCCTGGGCGATCCGCAGCAGGGTGGCGGCGACCTCGTCGTGCAGGGGTTCCGCGGTGCCGGTGACGGTGAACCGGGCGGTGATGCCCGTGCGTTCGGACCAGTCGGCGACGGTCTTCTTCAGCGCCTCGGGAAGCGGGTCGTGCTCCAGGGCGACCGGGCTCAGGTTCTGCACGGAGCGGCGGGCCTCGCCGAGGCTGTGGCGGGCGAGGTCGGCGGCGCGCTGGAGGTGGACCCGGGCGAGCTCCGGGTCGGGGGTGGCGGTGACGGCCTGGAGCTGGGCGATGATCCCGGCCAGGCCCTGGGCGAGGGTGTCGTGGATCTCGGCGGCGAGCCTCCGCCGCTCGTCGGCGACCCCGGCCTCGCGGGCCTGGAGCAGGAGTTGCGCCTGGAGGGCGGCGTTCTCGGCGAGGGCCTGTTCCAGACGGGCGTTGGTGCGGGCGAGTTCGGTGATGGTGGCGGCGCGCTCGGCGGCCTGCTCGGCCTCCTTCGAACCGAGGTGGGCGAAGACGACGGCGAGGCAGGCGTTGAGGGCGAACAGGCCGCCGAAGGCGATCCAGTTCATGAGCGAGGCGGGCGGCAGGCCGCCGGACTGGGACCCGGCCATGGTGACGGCGGTGACGAGGAGCCCGGCGCGGACGAGGCGGCGGGGCAGGAGTTGGACGACGTCGAAGTAGCCGATGCAGGCGTAGACGGCGAAGAAGGGGTTGAGCCAGGTGAGGGCGAAGGCGAGGACCGTACGGACGGTGAAGTAGCGGAAGGACGCGGCGCTGGGGGCGCCGGGCACGAGCCGTACGGACTCGACGGCGAGCCCGGCGGGTCGCGTGCCCGCGGCTGCGGAAGCGGGCGCGCACCCGGTGGTGAGGCCGGCGTCCGACGCGGCGGGACCGGCCTCTGCGACATCGGCGTCCGACGCGGAGGTATCGGTGTCCCCGGCGTCGGTGGTCGACGCGGCGGGACCGGACTCCGCCGCCCTGGCGCGGCGTTGGCGGGCGTCCCACCCGAGCTGGAGGGCGAGCACCGCGACGACCAGGACCGCGGCCGTGGCCATCTCCGTACGGTCCATGATCAGGTCGGCGGCCGCCGCGGCGAGCACCGTGGCGATGGCCAGCAGACCGTGCGGCCCCCAGCGGAAGAACTGCTGCCAGCGTTCCTCGACCGTCGTCGCCCTCATGGGCTCTCCCCCTACCGTCACTCCCAGCGGAACCAGCGGGCCGCCATGGCGGTCAGCACGACCGTCCAGAGGGCCATGACCCCGAGCGCCGCCCACCCGGGCCAACCGCCGGTCGTCGCCGCGTCGAGCGCCTGCGAGGCGGCGCCGTACGGCGTGAACTGGACGATGCGCTGCAGCGTATCCGGCATGGCCTGGACGGGGACCCAGACGCCGGCCGTGAACATCGTCGGGAAGAAGACGGCCGACCCGACCGCCGTGGCGATCTTCTGGGTACGGGAGACGGCGCAGACGGCGGCGCCGAGGGCGAGGCCGCCGGCGATCGCGAGAAGCAGCGCGAGGACGTACCCGGGGAGGTTCTGCGGCAGCCGGACGCCGAAGGCGATCCGGCCGACGACGATGACGAGCGCGGAGGAGACGAGGGCCGCGGCACCGTGCAGGGCGATCTGGGCGGTGAGGAGGGAGGCCGGACGGACCGGGGTGGTCGACATCCGTCGCAGGATGCCGCGTTCGCGGTAGCCGGCGAGGACCGGGGGCATGGCCTGGAGCCCGGACATGATCATGGCGAAGAGGACGGAGACGGGGACGTAGAGGTCGATGACGCGGCGGCCGCCGAGGTCCTCGGACACCTCACGGAAGGACGGGATCAGACCGAGGATCACCAGGAGGACCGTCGGCGAGACCATCACCCAGAACAGCGCGCCGGGTTCGCGGGTGAAGAGACGGACCTCGGTCCTGAGGACGAGGGTGGTGGCGGTGCTCATCGGTGGTCGGCTCCTGTCAGGTCGAGGAAGGCGTCGTCGAGGGTGGCGTCGACGACCCGGAGCTGTTGGGCGGTGACGGCACGCCGGGCGAGGAGCTGGATGAGGGCGTTGACGGTCTCGTCGGTGCCGGTGACGACGGTCCGGCCGTCCTTGGTCTCCACGGCCGCCGCCCGCGGCAGGGCGCGGAGTTCGGCCGGGTCGAGAGGCGTCTCGGCGGCGAAGGAGATCACCTTGGAGGCGCTGGCGCGGCCGATCAGCCCGTCGGGGGTGTCGAGCGCGGCGATCCGGCCCTTGTCGATGACGGCGATCCGGTCGCAGAGGCGCTGGGCCTCCTCCATGAAGTGGGTGACGAGCAGAACGGTCACCCCGCCCGCCCGGATGTCCTCGACGAGGGACCAGGTCTCGCGCCGGGCGCGCGGGTCGAGCCCGGTGGTGAGCTCGTCGAGGACGACGGCGCGCGGGTTGCCGACGAGGGCGAGCGCGATGAACAGCCGCTGCTTCTGCCCGCCGGACAGCTTCCCGAACCGGGCTTCGAGATGGGCGTCGAGCCCGAGCCTCTCGGCGAGGTTCCGCCAGTCGACGGGCCGCTCGTAGAAGGAGGCGTACAGCTCCAGGGCCTCCCGTACGGTCAGTTTGGCCTGGAGCTCGCTCTCCTGGAGCTGCACCCCGAGGATCCGGGTGACGTCGGCGTGCTGGGCGACGGGGTCGAGCCCGCCGACCCGCACGGTCCCGGCGTCGGGGATCCGCAGCCCCTCGACGCACTCGACGGTCGTGGTCTTGCCGGCCCCGTTGGGCCCGAGGAACCCGAGGATCTCCCCCTCGGCGACCTCGAACGAGACACCGTCGACGACCTTCCGGCCGCCGTAGGCCTTGTGCAGGCCCTGAACTTCGATCATTGGCATGACTCAAGCGTGGCCGCGGAGGCGGTCCCGGGGCATCGGCCATCGCGCTCGAAGCGCCATCAACCGATCGGTTGATGGTGGGTACGACCCCGGGGTCAGCTTTTCGCCGCCGCCGCGTGCTCGGTCTCGATCCGCGCCAGGACCCGCTCCTCGGCGAGGCGACGGGCCGCCCCCGGAGTCGGGGTGCGGACACAGGGGTGGGAACCGGATGACGAAGGGTGGGTGCGGGGAGAAAACCAGGTGAGGGTTGTCAGTGGTGAACCCTAGGCTCGGACCTGATGCCCGGAGAAGATGCAGTCGCCAAGGATTCCCCCGACCGCTCGGCCGTGCGCACGCTGTTGCGCCTGTGGCCCTATGTACGACCGGTGCGGGGGCGGTTGGCCACCGCCGCCGTCGTCGCGATAGTCGCCTCGTGTCTGTCGCTCGTCATTCCGCTCGTCCTGAAGTGGATGGTCGACGGGCCCGTCGCCGCGGGCGATCCGGGCGGCGTGTGGCTGGGCGCCCTGTATCTGCTGCTGCTCGGGATCGCGGAGGCGGTGCTCTTCGGCTACCGGCGGTGGCTGGTGGCACGGCCGTTGGCCGGGGTCGAGGCGCGGATGCGGGCCGATCTCTTCCGGCGTCTGCAACGGCTGCCGATCGCCTTCCACGACCGGTGGGCCTCGGGCCAGCTGCTGTCGCGCGGCACGACCGATCTGATGCTGCTGCGGATGTTCCTCGCCTTCCCGCTGACGTTCCTGCTGGTCAACGGCGTGACGATCCTGGCCGGTTACGTCCTGCTGCTGGGCCAGGACTGGACGCTCGGCCTGGTGCTGCTCACGCCCGTCGCCCCGCTGGTGATCCTCTGCTCGATGTTCGAGACGAAGTACTCCGTCGTCGCCCGGCGCGCCCAGGACCAGGTCGGCGACCTGACCACCGTCGTCGAGGAGAGCGTCCTCGGCATCCGGATCGTCAAGGGCTTCGGCCGCCACCGCAGCCAGGCGCTCGCCTTCCGGGAGCTGGCCGACCGGCTGCGGGGCACGGAGCTGGTCAAGGCCCGGCTGCTCGCCGGAATCTGGGCGTTCATCACCGTCATTCCGGAGCTGGCGATCGGCGCGGCGCTCGTGCTCGGCACCGTCCAGGTCGCCGACGGCGATCTGTCGGCGGGAACGCTCGTCGCCTTCCTGTCGACGGCGCTCGCGCTGCGCTGGCCGGTGGAGTCGATCGGCTTCCTGCTCGCGATGAGCCAGGAGGCGGCGACGGCGACGGAGCGGTACTTCGAGGTGATGGACGAGGCGGAGGAGACGCGAGGGCCGGAGTCCGGGGCGGTGTCGGCCACCGGAGCCGCGGCCTCGGAGGGCGTGCGGTTCGAGAACGTCACGTTCCGCTACCCGGACGCTCCCGAGGGCACACCGCCCGTGCTCGACGGGATCGACCTGCACATCCGGCCGGGCGAGACCCTCGCGCTGGTGGGCGGCACCGGCTCGGGCAAGACGACCCTGACCGCGCTCGTCCCCCGGCTGCACGAGGCGACCGGCGGACGGATCCTGCTCGACGGCGAGGACATCGCCCGCATGGAGCGCGAACGGCTGCGCGCGCTGGTGTCGGTGGCCTTCGAGGAGCCGACCCTGTTCTCGGCGAGCGTGGGCGAGAACGTCCTCATGGGCGTGGGGGCGGGGGCCGGCGAGCCGGAGCTGCGGCGCGCGCTGGGGGTGGCCCAGGCCGAGGGGTTCGTCACCGCGCTCCCCGAGGGCGCGGCGACCCAGGTGGGCGAGCAGGGCCTGAGCCTCTCGGGCGGCCAGCGCCAGCGCCTCGCCCTGGCCCGCGCGGTCGTCGGCCGCCCGCGCTTCCTCGTCCTCGACGACCCGCTGTCCGCGCTGGACGTGCACACGGAGGCCCTGGTGGAGGCTGCGCTGCGGGAGGTCCTGCGCGGGACGACCGCGCTGGTCGTGGCACACCGTCCGTCGACCGTGATGCTCGCGGACCGGGTCGCGCTCCTGTCGGAGGGCCGGATCGCGGCCGTAGGCACCCACCACGAACTGCTGCGGAGCAACGCCGAGTACGCCTGGCTGATGTCGGGCGAGGGGAACGAGGAACGATGACGGATCCCACGACGACATCAGCGACGGACACGGAGGGAACGGCGCCCGGTGAGGCGCCGGGGACACCGGCGGTCGCACCCTGCGGGTCCGGGACGCCCGGGGCCGGGGCCGCCACCGGGAAGCCTGACGGCGATCCGTCCACGGCCGCCCCCGGGAAGCCCGACGGGGATCCCTCCGCGGCCGGTACGCCCCACGGGGATCCCTTCGACCGGGACGATCTGCCCACCGCGCCCGGGGCCACCGGCGCGCTGCTGCGTTCGCTGCTCTCCGCGCACCGCGCGCGCGTGGCCGTCGCCGCGCTCGTGCTGCTGGTCCAGCAGGCCGCCGTGCAGGCCGGTCCGCTGCTCGTCGCGTACACCATCGACAGTGGCGTGCCCGCCATCCGCGACGGGGACTACGGGCCCGTCGTGGCCGTCGCCGTCGGGTACCTCCTCTGCGCGGCGGCCGCCGGGCTCCTCCAGTACGCCTTCGTCCGCGGCGCCGCCCGTGTCAACCAGGACGTGCTGCTCGACCTGCGCGGGCGGATCTTCCGTCACGCCCAGGCCCTCAGCGTGGACTTCCACGAGCGGTACACCTCCGGCCGGCTCATCTCCCGCTCCACCACGGACGTGGAGTCCCTGCGGGAGCTGCTCGCGGAGGGGCTCCAGGAACTGATCGGCGTCGTCCTCGCGTTCGTGTACATCTCGGCGATGCTGCTCTGGCTGGACCTGGGCATCGGCGCGGTGGCCGTCGCCTCCTTCGTACCGCTGTATCTGCTCGTACGGATCTACCGGCGGCGCGCGGCCCTCGTCTTCGCCGAGCGGTCCACGGCCATCGCGGGCGTGATCGTGAAGTTCGCGGAGACGATGAACGGGATCCGGCCGGTACGGGCGTTCCGCAGGGAGCAGGCCAACGACACCGAGTTCGCCGCGCTCAATCACCGCCACGAGCGCAGCAACGGCAACGCGCTCCTGGAGATGGCCCGCTATGTCGTCGGCTCACGCCTCGTGGCGAACACGGCCGTGGCCGGGATGTGTCTGTGGGGCGCGTACCGGGTGGCCGGGGGGACGCTGGCGCTCGGTGTGCTGGCAGCGGCGGTGCTGTACATGCGGCGGTTGTACGACCCGATCGACCGGCTCGGCATGTTCCTCAACTCGTACCAGTCGGCGGCCGCGTCGCTCGCCAAGATCGCGGGCCTGCTGGCGCAGGAGCCGGGCGTCCCGGAGGCCGCCTCGCCGAAGGAGCTCCCGGCGCGCCGGACCGGGACGCCGGGGCGCGAGGTCGTGTTCGAGGACGTGCGGTTCGCGTACCGGACCGGCGGCGAGGTGCTGCCCCGCTTCGACCTGACCATCCCGGCGGGGCAGACGGTCGCGGTGGTCGGCTCGACGGGCGCCGGCAAGTCGACGCTCGCCAAGCTGCTCGCCCGCTTCTACGACCCGACCGAGGGGCGGGTGCTGCTCGACGGCGTCGACGTCCGGGACCTCGCGACACCCGAACTGCGGCGCGGTGTGGTGATGGTGACGCAGGAGGCGTTCCTGTTCTCGGGGACGGTCGCCGAGAACATCGCGATCGGGCGGCCGGACGCGACCCGGGCGGAGATCGAGCAGGCGGCGAAGGCGATCGGCGCGCACGAGTTCATCGCGGGGCTTCCGGACGGGTACGACACGGACGTACGGAAGCGGGGCGGGCGGATCTCGGCGGGCCAGCGGCAGTTGGTGGCCTTCGCCCGCGCGCTCCTCGCGGACCCGGCGGTCCTCATCCTGGACGAGGCCACGAGCTCGCTGGACGTGCCGGGGGAACGGGCGGTGCAGCGGGCCATGGACACGGTGCTCGCAGGTCGGACGGCGGTGGTGATCGCCCACCGCCTGTCGACGGTGGAGATCGCCGACCGGGTCCTGGTGATGGAACACGGCCGCATCGTCGAGGACGGCCACCCGTCGGACCTGGTGAGCGGCGAGGGCCACTTCGCAACCCTCCACCGCGCCTGGCGGGACAGCCTGGTGGGTTGAACCCCGTTGTGGGGCGATCGTCCCTCCCCCGGACTCCGGCGGGCGGGACCCCTGGCAAGACGGGTGGGCACACGGGACGGCGCCTTGCAGGCGCCTCCGCTCCAAGGGCCCGGTGCCCAAGGCCCGGCCCCGGCGCCCCGTCAGGCCCTGCGCCCCCGCAGCAGCACCACACACAGCACCGCCGCCAGAAGCATCACCCCCGCCGCCCCGAACGCCGCCCCATTCAACGCAGACGTGAACGCAGACCTCGCCGCGTCCAACACCTCCCCCGGCAGCCCCATCGCCCCACCCAGCGTCTCCCGCGCCGCCGCCGGAGCCGATGACGGCATCTCGGCCGTATAGACCGCCGCTCCGATCGAGCCGAGGACCGCCATCCCGAGCGCGCCACCCAGCTCCGTACCCGATTCGAGGACCGCCGCCGCCGCGCCCGCCCGCTCCGGCGGGGCCGCGCCCAGGGCGCTCTCGTTGGCGAGGGTCATCGCCGAGACGAGGCCGCCGGCGTACACGGTCGCGCCGACGAGGACGACCCAGAGCGGCGTGTCGGCGTCGATGAGCGTCAGCGACGCGAAGCCGACCGCCGAGAGCAGGAAGCCGCCGGTCATCACATACGCCCGGTCGACCCGCCCCGCGAGCACCGCGGCCGTGGGCGCGGCGATCATGACGCCCACCGACGGCACCAGACTCCACAGCGCCGCCTCCAACGGGCTCTGGCCGAGGACGGACTGCAGGTACTGGGTGAGGAAGACGGCGAAGCCGACGGTCGCGACCATGGCGAGCAGGTTCACCAGGACCGACCCCCCGTACGCCCGCTTGCGCAGCAGCGCGAGGTCCACCATCGGCTCCGCGAGCCGGCTCTGACGGCGCAGGAACACCAGGGCGATCAGCAGGCCCGTCGTGACCGCGAGCGCCGGCAGCGGTCGCCAGCCGTCCTTGGCGAGCTCCTTGATGCCGTGGATCAGCGGCAGCAGCGCGGCCAGCGACAGCAGCGCGCTGGTCCAGTCGAACCGCCCGCGCGTCGCCGCCCCCTTGGACTCGGGCAGGAGTACGGGCCCGAGGATCAGGAGGAGGAACATCGCGGGCAGGTTGATGAGGAAGACCGACCCCCACCAGAAGTGTTCGACGAGCGCGCCGCTGACGACCGGTCCGAGGGAGATCCCGCTCGCCATCACGGTCGTCCACAGCGTGACCGCCTTGGACCGCTGGGCCTCGTCGCGGAAGAGGGTGCGGATCAGGGCGAGCGTGGACGGCATCAGGCAGGCCCCGGCGACCCCGAGCAGCGCGCGGGCGGCGATCAGCGCGCCCGGGCTGTGGGCGTAGGCGGCGGCGACCGATGCGAGACCGAAGAGCGCGGCGCCGCCGAGGAGCAGCTTGCGGCGGCCGACGCGGTCCCCGAGCGCCCCCATGGTGATGAGGAGTCCGGCGAGGACGAAGCCGTACATGTCGAGGATCCACAGCTGTGCGGTGGCCCCGGGATGGAGGTCGGCGCTGATGGAGGGGATGGCGAAGTAGAGGATCGAGACGTCCATGGAGACGAGGAGGAGCGGCAGCATCAGCACGGCGAGCGCGGTCCATTCGCGGCGGCCGGCGAGGACGGTTTCCGGTGGTGTCGTGAGCGTCATGCGGGGAGCGAAGCAGCCGTCTGCGTACGTCGCCATTCCCGCTCTAGTGCATCGCGCCGACATCTGTCGAAGTGCCGGATCAGCAGCGCGTACACCCTTCGGAGCGCACTAGTACACTGCCCGCCGTGCCGACTCCGCCGCCCTACCTCGCCATCGCCGCCGAGATCCGTCGCCGGATCCATGCGGGGGAACTCTCGCCCGGCAACCGCGTCCCCTCGACCCGGGCCATCACCCGCGAGTGGGGCGTGGCGATGGCGACGGCCACCAAGGCCCTGGCAGCGCTGCGCCAGGAGGGTCTCGTCAGGGCGGAGCCGGGCGTCGGGACGGTGGTGGTCCGATCGGCCGGCGCCCCGGCCGCGGAGTCCCTGAACCGTGACCGGATCGTCCGTGCCGCGATCGAACTCGCCGATGCCGAGGGGCTTTCGGCGCTGGCGATGCGTCGGCTGGCCACGTCCCTCTCGACCTCGACGATGGCGCTGTACCGGCATGTCCCGGGCAAGGGCGAGCTGGTGCGGCTGATGACGGACGCGGTCTGCGGGGAGGTGCCGTTGGGGCCGGTGCCGACGGACTGGCGTACGGGTCTCGAGCACGGTGCTCGCTGGCTGCGCGGGATCTACACCCGGCACCGGTGGATGGCGCAGGCGATGGCCTCCTTCACCCGGCCTGTCGCCTCACCGAACGCGATGGCGTACCTGGAGTGGATCCTGGGGGTGCTGCGCGGCACTCCGCTGACACCGTTCGAGAAGCTCCACACCCATCTGGCGATCTTCGCCTACATCCAGGGTCTGGCGATGGCCGACGATCTGGAGGAGCAGGCGCGCCAGGACACCGGGATGTCGGACGGCGAGTGGATGGACCAGAACGAGCCGCGGTTCGACGCGATTTCGGCCGGGGGCTCCTACCCCCTGCTCGACGCTCTCTCCGCGGGGGCGGACTTCGAGGTGGACCTGGAGTCCCTCTTCGAATTCGGGCTCCGGAGAACACTGGACGGCGTTGCGACCTTGATCGACGAAACGTCCGGTTAACGAACACGGCCTTTCGGGCACCGGACGATTTCCGGCCAACTTGTTGACGCGCTCCTGACAGATGCCGGTCACGACTGCCACTCTCTCCCCGACTCGTAAGAGAGTTCGCGCTCCACAGCTCTGTTTGCTCTGCCCGGACGACCCACCCAGCCGTCCGGTACCCCCCTCGCAAAAGGAGTCTGCGTGAGATCCACGCCCAGCCGTCGCGCCACCGCGACCGGCGCTCTGATCGCTGCCGCCGCCATGCTCGCCGTCACCGTCCAGTCGGGCGCCGCCACCGCGGCGGACGACCCCTGGACGGTCGCCCCGAAGGCCCAGGCGGGTACCCAGGCCAACCCCGGCAAGTTGCCGGCCGACCTCTCCCCCGCCCAGCGCAGCGCGCTGATACGCGCGGCCGACGCCGACAAGGCGGCGACCGCCAAGTCTCTCGGCCTCGGCGCCCAGGAGAAGCTCGTCGTCCGCGACGTCGTCCAGGACCGCGACGGCACGACCCACACGCGCTATGAGCGCACCTACGCCGGACTCCCCGTCCTCGGCGGCGACCTGGTCGTCCAGGAGACCAAGGCCGGAGTGACCCAGGGCATCACCAAGGCGTCCCGCGCGGAGCTGAAGAACGTCGACACCACCGCCGACGTCGCCCCGGCCGCCGCCGAGAAGCAGGCGCTCGGCGCCGCCGCCGCGGAGGGCTCGAAGAAGACCGCCGCCGAGCGCGCGCCGCGCAAGGTCGTCTGGATGGCGCAGGGTTCGCCCGTCCTCGCGTACGAGACCGTCGTCGGCGGCCTCCAGCACGACGGCACCCCGAACGAGCTGCACGTCGTCACCGACGCCACCACCGGCAAGAAGCTGTACGAGTGGCAGGCCGTCCACACCGGCACCGGCAACACGCAGTACAGCGGCCAGGTGACGCTGGGCACCGCGCCCTCGTACACGCTGACCGACACCGGCCGCGGCAACCACAAGACGTACAACCTCAACCGGGGTACGTCCGGCACCGGGACGCTCTTCTCCGGCTCGGACGACATCTGGGGCGACGGCACCCCGCAGAACGCGGAGACCGCGGGCGCGGACGCGCACTTCGGCGCCGGGGTCACCTGGGACTACTACAAGAACGTGCACGGCCGCTCCGGCATCCGCGGTGACGGCGTCGGCGCGTACTCCCGGGTCCACTACGGCAACGCGTACGTCAACGCCTTCTGGCAGGACTCCTGCTTCTGCATGACCTACGGCGACGGCTCCGGCAACACCAAGCCGCTCACGTCGATCGACGTGGCCGCGCACGAGATGACGCACGGCGTCACCTCCAACACCGCCGGTCTGGTCTACAGCGGGGAGTCCGGCGGTCTGAACGAGGCCACCTCCGACATCTTCGCGGCGGCCGTCGAGTTCTACGCCAACAACGCCTCGGACAAGGGCGACTACCTCGTCGGCGAGAAGATCGACATCCGCGGCAACGGCACCCCGCTGCGCTACATGGACAAGCCGAGCAAGGACGGCTCGTCCAAGGACGCCTGGTACTCGGGCATCGGCGGCATCGACGTCCACTACTCCTCGGGCCCGGCGAACCACTGGTACTACCTGCTCTCCGAGGGCAGCGGCGCCAAGACCATCAACGGCGTCAACTACGACTCGCCGACCTCCGACGGCCTGCCCGTCACCGGCATCGGCCGGGACAAGGCCTCGCTGATCTGGTTCAAGGCGCTCACCACCAAGTTCAGCTCGAACACCAACTACGCCGGTGCCCGCACCGGTACGGTCGCGGTGGCCACCGAGCTGTACGGCGCCGGCAGCCCCGAGGTCCTGGCCGTGGAGCACGCCTGGGCCGGCATCAACGTGGGCTCGCGTCCCGGCGGCGGCAACCCCAACCCGGGCAAGGTCTTCGAGAGCGCGGCGGACGTGTCCATCCCGGACAACGGCGCCGCGGTGACCTCCACGGTCAACGTCACCGGCATCACCGGCAACGCGCCCTCCACCCTCAAGGTGGACGTGGACATCGTCCACACCTACCGCGGTGACCTCGTCGTCGACCTCGTCGCCCCCGACGGCTCGGTCTACAACCTGCACAACCGGTCCGGCGGCAGCGCCGACAACATCGTCCAGAGCTACACCGTGAACGCCTCCTCGGAGGTCGCCAACGGCGCCTGGAAGCTCCGCGTCCAGGACAAGGCAGCGATCGACACCGGCTACATCAACAGCTTCAAGCTCACCTTCCCGTAACACCGGGTGAGTGACGGACGCCCGGAGGGACTCGTTCCCTCCGGGCGTCCGCGCGTTCGTGCTTAGGCTGGTGGGCATGATCAGGGTGCTGCTCGCGGACGACGAGACGATGATCCGGGCCGGAGTCAAGGCGATCCTCGCCGCCGACCCGGGGATCGAGGTGGTCGCGGAGGCGGCCGACGGGCGCGAGGCCGTCGAACTCGCCCGCCGTCATCTGCCCGACGTGATCCTCCTCGACATCCGGATGCCGAGGCTCGACGGCCTCGGGGCGGCGGAGGAGCTGCGCCGCGCGGTGCCGGAGGCGGCGGTCGTGATGCTGACGACGTTCTCCGAGGACGAGTACATCGCCCAGGCCCTCGGCTCGGGCGCGGCCGGCTTCCTGCTGAAGTCCGGCGACCCGAGGGAACTGCTCGCGGGGGTACGGGCGGTGGCCGACGGAGCCGCGTTCCTCTCCCCGGAGGTCACCCGCCGGGTCATCGCCCATCTGCCGACCGGCCGGCTCTCCCGCGCGGCGGAGGCCCGGGAGCGTCTGGAGGCGCTGACCGGACGGGAGCGGGAGGTCGTGTCGCTGGTGGGCGCCGGACTGTCGAACGGGGAGATCGCTTCCCGGCTGTACGTCGTGGAGGGCACCGTGAAGGCCCACGTGAGCGCGGTCCTGGCCCGCCTCGGCCTGAAGAACCGGGTACAGCTGGCGATCCTGGCGTACGAGGCGGGGTTGGTGGATCTCCTGGACGGTCGGGACCACTGACTTTCGTCCGGGGCCCCGGTTCCGGTCCTCCGGCAAGCTGGGTGGATGCGTCGTGAACGACTTCGGGATCTTCTGCTCGACCTGGGCCTCTGGGGGCTCCTCGGCACCCCCGTGCTGCTGCGGCTCGACCCCAACGACGGCGGCTCCTGGGGGCAGGTCGTCGTGGGGGTCGTCGTGCTCGGCGTGGCCGTGGCGTGCTGTCGGGCGCTGCCGCTGGTCTCGCTCGCCCTCGCCGTCGCGCTGAGCCTCGCCACCTCCCCCGAGCTGTTCACCGCGCCGTACGCCCTCGCGCTCGTCGTCCTCGGCTATCTCGCCGGACGTCGGCAGCAGCACACCCGGGCCGCGCTGGCGCTGTTCGCCGTGGTCGCGGTGCTCGGCTTCGCGCTTGTCCCGCTCTCGGACGGAAACGTCTCCCAGGGGTTCACCGTCGTCCTGGTCCTCGCCCTGGCGATCGTCGCGCCCTGGCTGACGGGCCGGTACGTACGCCAGTACGCCCGGCTCGTCCGGGCCGGCTGGGAGCTGGCCGCGCGCATGGAGCGCGAGCAGGCCGCCGTCGCCGACCGGGAGCGGCTGCGCGAACGCTCCCGGATCGCGGGCGACATGCACGACTCGCTCGGCCACGACCTCGCGCTGATCGCGCTGCGCGCCGCCGCGCTGGAGGTCGATCCGGGGCTCGGCGCCCGGCAGCAGGCCGCGGCCGGGGAGCTGCGCGTCGCGGCCGCCGACGCGACGGCCCGGCTGCGGGACATCATCGGTGTCCTCGGGGCGGACGAGGAGGACGGGCCGGGCGCCGCCCCGACGGCCCCGGTCGGAGAGACGGTCGAGGAGGTCGTGGAGCGGGCGAGCGCGTCCGGGCTGCGGGTGGAGCTGACGGTGACCGGTCCCGCCGGTGAGACACCGCCGATGGTCGACCGTGCGGTCCACCGGCTGGTGGTGGAGTCCCTCACCAACGCGGCCAAGCACGCACCGGGTGCCCCGGTCCGGGTCGCACTGGAGCGCGCGGACGGCACGTTGACGGTGTCGGTGACCAACGGCCCCGGCACCGGGGCGGCCGGCGGCCTGCGGATCCGTACGGGCACGGCCGGCGGCGTGTCGGGCCGTACGCGTACGCAGCAGGCCGACGGCCCGTCGAGCCGTGGGCAGGCCGCGCGGGCGAGTGGCGTAGCCGGTGGCGTCACCGGCCGCCCCGCCCGACCCGACCCCGCCCGACCCGGCTCGGGCGGCACCGGACTCGTCGGACTCGACGAGCGCGTGCGGCTGGCCGGGGGGCGGCTGAGTCACGGTCCGGACGGGGCGGGCGGGTTCGCCGTGCGGGCGGTGCTGCCGCTGGAGCCCGGTGCCGCGGCGGCGGCACCCGGTGCAAGCACCGGCTCCACCGGAGCGGCTGCCGCCGCGCAGCCTGCTGCCCCCGCCGCGCCCACCTCCGTACGGGAACGGGACCTGGCCCGGCGGGAGGTACGGCGCGGGCTCGGGCAGGCGATCTGGATCCCGCTCACGCTGGTCGCCGCGCTCGGTCTCGTGATGCTGCTCTTCGGGCTGTGGACGCAGTCCCGGTCCTTCCTGGACCGGGACGACTACGTCTTGCTGCGCGTCGGCGATCCGCTCTCCGCCGACGCCGAACGTCTGCCGCCGCACCCGCTGGACGGACCGCCCGCCGACGCCCCGCCGGAGCCGCCCGGCATGGACCGGTGTCTGTACTACCGGGCGACGATGACGGCCGCCGTACCCGTCTACCGCCTGTGTTTTGTCGGCGGGCGGCTCGCGGACAAGGCACTCGTGGGATGAGCCGGCGTCAGTTCGGGTTCCCCGCGTGCGTCAGGGTCTCCCAGGAGACGAAGTAGTTGTCCGTTCCGGAGGGCCGGTGCCCCTCGGTGTAGATCTGCGTGTTGGTCATGGAGATCCCCATGCGCCCGCTGAGGGCATTGAAGCCGACCTCCGTCACCCGCCCGAGGCCCGGCTTCACCGTGCCGCCGCAGAGCCAGGACGGGATCGCCGTGCCGTTCTCGTACTTGGTGTGGAAGCCGAGCGCGTGCCGCAGCCGTTCGGAGACCTGCGGGTAGAGGTCCGCGCCCTGGATCCGGCTGGTCTCGGCGGTGTGGACGGCGGCGGCGAGGCCCCAGCCGGTGTGGCCGAAGTCCCGGCAGGTCTCCTGGGAGAGGCCGTCGGCGAAGGTGGACTGGCCCTGCCAGTACTTCACGATCTCGTCGCGGGTGTCGATGCTGCTGTTCGGCGGCGGCTTGGGCGTGGCGCCGTCGGTGGACAGATAGATGTACGCGGGGACCCGGCCGAGATAGGTCTTCACGGCCTTGTCGTAGGCAGCGCGGTCCTCCAGATGGACGGCGATGCCGAGCGCGGCCTCGGTCATGATGAGTTCCCAGTTGCCGTTCTTCGTCGCGGCGCCGTTGATGATCTCGGGGAGATAGACGGTGCGGAGCATGGTCGCGAAGCGGCCGGAGTTCGCCCAGCCGCCGGTGTAGGTGTGCTTGATGATCTCGGCGGCCCGGGGCCAGGAGGAGCCGGCCCAGCCGGTCTGGAGCGGCGCGTTGGAGTTCGTGTGGTCCTTGATCACGGCCGACCAGGCGTCCATGATCTCGATCGCCTTCCGGGCGTGCCGGTCGTCCCGGGTGATGTACCAGGCGAGCGCCTGGGTGTAGGCGGCGACCGCGTCCTGACGTTCGTCCGTGCAGCCGTAGTTGGGGTTGGAGGACGAGCCGCACTCGACGATGGCGCGCGGCTTGGGCGCGCGCGTCAGGGAGGCGTAGGGGCTCGCCGCCATCTGGTCGTAGGCGGCCTTCCAGGGCTGCGCGCCCGCCTGCACCTTCGCCCGTACGAAGTCGAGCTGCGGCCGGCTCACGACGACGCCGGGGTGGGTGAAGGTCGCGGGGGCGGCGGCCCCGGCGGGGGCGGCCGCAGGGGCCGTTGGGGCCTGTTCGGGTCCGGCGGCGGCCGTCGGCGCCAGTGTGACGGCGACGGCCGCCGCCAGGGCGGTGGCGAGGGCGGGGACCAGGGCTTTGAGGCGCATGTGGGGGGTGCCTTTCGTTCCTGTATGTGAACGTCGAGCGGGTGCATGAACTCCGCGTCGAGCGTGGAACTTAAAGGCCATCCATGGACACGTCAAGACCTTGGTCCGTACCAGTCAGGGCATCGGATCAGCGCATCAGAACGCCTGCCCCCTCCACCGTCGTCTCCGTCGGCAGGGCCACCAGACCCAGCTCCGCCGGCGAAGCGAGCAACGAATGGGAGGGCAGCACCCGGACCGTGCAGCCATAGGGGCCGGTCCGGTCCAGGACGAGGGAGCCCTCGTACGGCACCCGGCCTTCCAGATCCGGTCCGCCCGCGGGCTTCAGCGTGCACACCCGGGTGTCGACGAGCGCGTCGTCGGGGGTGACCCGGCCGGCGACCGCCTGGACCTCCACGTCGTCCGACCGCAGTTCGCCGAGCGCCACCCGTACCCGTACCGCCGTCGTCGCACCGAGCTCCGCGTCGGCCAGGTCCTCGCCGACCTCACCGATCTCGATGTGGTCGAGGGCGACCTTGGGCCAGGCGCCGCGTACCCGCCCCTTCCAGTCGGCCAGCTCCCGGGCGGTGCGTACGGGGAGGGCCCGGTGGGCCAGGGCCGCCGGGGCGTACAGCTTCTCCACGTACTCGCGCACCATCCGGTCGGCGAGCACCCTCGGCCCGAGGTCGCCCAGCGTTCGGCGGACCATCTCCGTCCAGCGGGCCGGCACCCCGTCCGCGCCCCGGTCGTAGAAGCGCGGGGCGACACGGCGCTCGATCAGCTCGTAGAGCGCGGCCGCCTCCAGGTCGTCCCGGCGCTCCTCGTCCGTCGCCGCCGCCCCGTCGGCCGTCGGGATCGCCCAGCCGAAGTCGGGCTCGAACCACTCGTCCCACCAACCGTCCAGGACCGACAGGTTGAGACAGCCGTTCAGGGCGGCCTTCATCCCGCTGGTCCCGCAGGCCTCCAGGGGGCGCAGCGGGTTGTTGAGCCAGACGTCGCAGCCCGGGTACAGCTTGCGCGCCATGGCCATGCCGTAGTCGGGCAGGAAGACGATCCGGTGCCGCACCCGCGGATCGTCAGCGAACCGCACCAGCTCCTGCACGAGCCGCTTGCCACCGTGGTCGGCGGGGTGCGCCTTGCCCGCGACGACGAGCTGCACCGGCCGCTCCGGGTGCAGGAGCAGGGCCCGCAGCCGGTCGGGGTCGCGCAGCATCAGCGTGAGCCTTTTGTACGAGGGGACCCGGCGCGCGAAGCCGATGGTGAGCACGTCGGGGTCGAGGACGGAGTCCGTCCAGCCGAGTTCGGCGGCCGCGGCGCCCCGCTGCCGCCAGGAGGCCCGCAGCCGTTCCCGTACCTCGGTCACGAGCTGTTCGCGCAGGGTCCTGCGCAGCTCCCACAGCTCCCGGTCGTCGGCCCCCGCCGAACAGCGGCCGACTTCGGGCGCGGTCCACGTCGGCGCGTGGACCCCGTTGGTGATCGAGCCGATCGGCACCTCCTCCGGGTCGAAGCCGGGCCACAGACCGGCGAACATCCCGCGGCTGACGGCCCCGTGGAGGGTGGAGACGCCGTTGGCGCGCTGCGCGAGCCGCAGGCCCATGGCGGCCATGTTGAAGAGCCCGTGCTCGCCGCCGAGCGGGGTCTCGTCGCCGAGGGCGAGGATGCGGCCCACGTCGACGCCGGGCAGCTCGCCGTCCTCGCCGAGGTAGCGGGCGACGATGCTGCGCTCGAAGCGGTCGATGCCCGCGGGGACGGGCGTGTGGGTGGTGAAGACCGTTCCCGCGCGGACGGTCTCCAGGGCGGCGTCGAAGTCGAGCCCGTCGCCCGCCAGTTCTCGAATGCGTTCGAGGCCGAGGAAGCCGGCGTGGCCCTCGTTGGTGTGGAACACCTCGGGCGCGGGGGTGCCGGTGAGCCGGCAGTACGTGCGGACGGCCCGGACACCGCCGATGCCGAGGAGCATCTCCTGGAGCAGCCGGTGCTCGCTGCCGCCGCCGTACAGCCGGTCGGTGACCTCGCGTTCGGCGGGCGCGTTCTCCTCGACGTCGGAGTCGAGCATGAGCAGCGGCACACGGCCGACCTGCGCGATCCAGATGTGGGCGTGCAGACTGCGGCCGCCGGGGAGGGCGAGGGTGACCCGGGTGGGCGTGCCGTCGTTCTCGCGGAGCAGTGAGACGGGCAGCTCGCCGGGGTCGAGGACGGGGTAGTGCTCCTGCTGCCAGCCCTCGCGGGAGAGGGACTGCCGGAAGTAGCCGTGCCGGTAGAGCAGACCGACGCCGACGAGAGGGACGCCGAGGTCGCTGGCGGCCTTGAGGTGGTCGCCGGCCAGGATGCCGAGGCCGCCGGAGTACTGCGGCAGGGCCGCGGTGACCCCGAACTCGGGTGAGAAGTACCCGATCGAGGCGGGCAGCCTTCCGCTCTGCTCCTGGTACCAGCGGGGGGCGTGCAGATAGTGGTCGAGGTCCTCGGCCGCTGCGCGCAGCCGGGCCAGGAAGTCCTGGTCGGCGGCGAGTGCGGCGAGGCGGTCGGCGGAGACGGAGCTGAGGAGTCGAACCGGGTCGACGTCCTCGCCGCAGCGGGCCCCCGGCCGGCCGGCGCGGTCGGCGTCGTCGCAGGAGCCGGTGACGGGGGCGAGGGAGTCGAAGAGTTCACGGGTCGGCTCATGCCAGGACCAGCGCAGGTTCCGCGCCAGTTCGGTGAGGGGTCGAAGGGTGTCGGGGAGGACGGGACGCACGGTGAATCGACGGATTGCCTTCACGCGTTCCACCTTCGCAGGGGAGTACGGAGCGGAGCGGACGCACCACGCTGTGCAGCCGACTGAGCATCCCCCTGACGATAGGCCACCTCGCCCTCCCGGACCACGGCGCGCGGGGGTCGCGCGCCGTGGCACGGGCGGTGGCGCGGTGTCAGGGGAGCGCGCGGTGCCGGGGCGGCGCGCGATGTCAGGGCAGCGCTCCCAGCGGCACGGTGTAGGGCGAGCCCTGGTTGACGGCGGTCGGTTCGCAGGCGCCGGTGGCCGCGTAGCGGGCGGCGATCGCGGCCAGCTCGGCGGCGGGGATCACCTCGTGGATGTCGGTGAACCCGTGCGGGGCCCGCTGGTACGCCAGATCGATGACGACCTCGGGGCCGAGCCGCCGGTTGGCGAGCTGGAGTGCGGTGGTGGCGGGTCTGCGGTCGCGCTCGTACGCGGCGAGGGCCTCCGCCGGGTCACGATGGAGCGCGAGGGCGTGGGCGAGGGCCCGGGCGTCGACGACGGACTGGGTGGCTCCGTTGGACCCGATCGGGTACATCGCGTGGGCCGCGTCGCCGATCAGGGTGGTACGGCCGTGGCTCCACCGGTCGAGGGGCTCGCGGTCGACCATCGGGTACTCATGGGCGGCGTCGGCGGCCCTCAGCACCTCCGGCACGCTGACGCCGTCGAACTCCCACCCCTCGTAGTGGTGCAGGAACGTTTCTACAGGGATGGGGCGGTTCCAGTCCCCCCGATACTCCTCGTCCGCGGCGTCGGCGGGCCGGGCGAGCGCCCAGTTCACCAGGACGTCGCTGCCCGCCCGGCGCACCGGGTAGACCACGGCCTTCTGCCGGTCGTCGCCCGCGATGAACATGAACGAGCCGACGGCGCGGGCCGGCATCCGCGAGACGCCGCGCCACACGAGCTGCCCGTTCCAGGGCGGGCTGCCCTCGCCGGGGTTCAGCGCGGCCCTGACGGCGGAGCGGATGCCGTCCGCGCCGACGAGCACATCGGGTTCCAGGGAGGCCCGGCCGCGCCGGGCGCCGTCGCGGTGCTCCAACTGGACACGGGGCCGGCCGTCGGGCAGCGGCTCCACCCGGGTGACCCGGACCCCGGTGACCAGGGCGGCCGCGCCGAGCCGTTCCCGTACCGCGTCGGCGAGGACCTGCTGGAGATGGGCGCGGTGGATCGAGAGCTGGGGCCAGCGGTACCCGGCGCCGAGCCCCCGCGGCTCACGGGAGATCAGGCCGCCGGAGCGGTGGTAGTAGCGCAGTTCGCGGGTGCGCAGGGCACCGGCTTCGAGGCGCGGGAGCAGCCCGAGCGCGTCGAGCTCACGGACGGCGGGCGGCAGGAGGTTGAGGCCGGCGCCTGCGCACCGGTTCTCCCTGGCGGACTCGACGACGGTCACACGGTCGAATCCGGCGGCGTGCAGGGCGAGGGCGCTGGTGAGCCCGGCGATACCGCCTCCGGCGACGACGACGTGCAGAAGCCCACCGCCGGGCAGACCGCGCCCACCGTCCGGGAGGGAGGGCTCGTACGGGGTGCCGTGGGCCATCGGGCCCTCCCTCAACACGACGATCCGCCGGAACGGGGGCCGCTCGCGCGACCGGAACGATCTCCGTCCGAGCGGTCCGAGCGGTCCGAGCGGTCCGAGCGGTCCGAGCGGTCCGAGCGGTCCGAGCGGTCCGAGCGGCTGAGAGTCGCGCAGTCCGAGCGGGTTCCGGTCGCATGGCGCGCCATCGTCTCGTTGTCCCGGGTCAGGTCGAGGATCGAACGCAGCAGGGTGATCGGGGCGCCGCCGCTCCCCTCGTCGTAGAGCCGCAGGTCGTCCGCGTACGCCTTGCGGGCGACGCCCAGGTGGCGGGCGCGGAAGGTCTTGAGGATGCGGAGCACCCGGCCGAGCGCTTGTGCGGAGGCGGCCAGTTGCGGGGGCAGCCGCTCGACGTTCTCCCAGCTGATGGCCGCGGAAAGCTTGCTGACGGCGGAGACACCGCCCGCATGCCGGGCGTGGAAGTCCCGCCAGGACGGCAGGCTGTAATGGATGGAGCCGGCGAGGAACGCGTCGTAGACCGGGTTCGAGCGGTCGCACTGCCAGAGCGTCAGATCGACCAGCCAGAGCGGGACCTGGGCCGCGGCGGGGCCGAGGTAGTCACGTCCCGCGACGTCGACCTCCTCGAAGTAGGGGCGCAGGGTGAGCGCGAAGAACTCCGGGCTGACATGGGTGACCGTGTGGTCGATGGAGTCGACCATCGACCGGAGGTGCTGGCCGATGCGGTCGAGGGCGCAGGCGAAGCCGGGGTCGTACGGTTCGAGCCGGGCGAGCCGGGAGCAGGTGTCGAGGGCGGCGACGAGTCCGGGGAACACCATCCGGACGGCTTCCTGGAGATGGGCCTCCATGGGGTGGCCGGTGTACATCCGCCGGCGGGGGCCGGACGGGTTCCAGGTCGTGTAGTGGTGCACGGTGTCGCGGGGCACCATGTCGGTGCGGCGGCCCAGGAGTTCGAGGACCGGGAGGACTTCGGGGACGGCGGCCACGGGCTGGAGGCCGTGACGTTTGAGCGAGCCGAGCAGGATGCCGAGGTCGCGCATCGCGGCGAGCGCGTCGATCACGCTCCACTCGGCGGCCAGGTCGGGGTCGGGGACGAGGGTGCGCAGGGCGACCGTGAGCGCGGGCGCGTCGGCGTCGGCGTTCATCGCGGGCAACGCGGCGAGGACGGCGTCGGCGCCGAGCGGGTCGGCGGCGCATATGTCGGCTAAGCAGTAGCGAGGGTCGCCGCGTTCCTCGAGTCGGGGCGCGACAAGGTCGTACAGGGCCAACGGAATGCCCCTTCCGGTCGGGGGCTCGCTCACCTCCGGGGCGCGCGTCGACGGGCGCACTCCCCTTCGGCTCGCTCGCCGGGGTTACGTGGTCACCGTGGTTCGGCCACTCGCCCGCGGCGTGGCGGCGCCGGGGTGGGCATGGGCAGGCGCAAGCGTACGGAGATCAACGTGGCGACGGCGGCGAAAGCCCCTCCGACGAGCAGAGCGGCCTGGAAGCCGTCGGTCTGGGCGGCCGCGGTGGCTGATTCGGTACGGGTGGTGGCGACGGCCACGAGGACGGCGAGGCCGAGGACGGAGCCGAACTGCTGGCTCGTGTTGACCAACCCGGAGGCGAGTCCGGCCTCTTCGGGGGCGGCCTCGGCCGTGGCGGCCACGTTCGTGGTGACCATGACGAGCGGCAGGGCGGCGCCCAGGAGGAGGCTCGGGGCGAGGACGGTGGTGAGGAAGCCGCCGTCGGGGGTGAGCGCGAGGGCCAGCCAGATCGTGCCGGCGCACAGCAGCGCGAAGCCGAGGGTCATGGTCCGGGTCAGTCCGAGCCGGAAGATGAGCCGGCCGGTCTGCGGGGCGACGGCGACGACCACGAGGGAGAGGGGCAGCAGGCCAAGACCGCCGCCGAGGGGTGTGTACCCGAGGACGCTCTGCAGATGGACGCTGACCAGGAAGAACATCGGGAACAGCGTCATCTGGGCGAGGGCGCTGAGGACGTTGGCGCGCCGGAGGGCGGGCCTTCGGAGGACGGCCGGCGGGACGAGCGGCTCCGGCGTGCGCGTCTCGACGACGGCGAAGGCGGCGAGGAGGGCGAGCCCGCCGGCTCCGGCGGTCAAGGTCGTCGGGGACAGCCACCCGGTCTCGGCGGCGCCGACGAGCGCGTAGGCGACGAGCCCCAGGCCGCCGGTGCCGGTGAGTGCCCCGGCGAGGTCGAAGCGGCTGCCGCCCTTGGTGTCGCGGGCCCCTTCGAGCACCCGGAGGGCCTGGGCGCCCAGGAGCACGGCGGCGAGGACGTTGAGCCACAGCGTGGACCGCCATCCGAGGAGATCGGTGAGGACTCCGCCGAGTACGGTCCCGAGGACCCCGCCGAGGCCCCCCATCGCGGCGAACGCCCCGAGCGCCTTGTGTCGGGCGGGCCCGTCGGGGAAGAGGACGAGCAGCAGCGCGAATGCGGCGGCCGCGGCGAGCGCGGCACCGACGCCCTGGGCGGCGCGGGCCGCGACCAGTACACCCGGTCCGGGCGCGAGGGCCCCGACGGCGGAGGCGACCGCGAGCAGCCCGAGCCCGGCGAGGAACACCCGCCGATGCCCGAGCAGGTCGGCGACCCGCCCTCCGAGCAGCAACAGCCCCCCGAAGGTGATCAGATACGCGTTCGCCACCCAGGACAGCCCGGCGGCTCCGGCGCCGAGGTCGGCGCCGATGGAGGGCAGGGCGACGTTGACGACGGCGGTGTCGAGAATGAGCAGCAGCTGCGTGGCGGCGAGCAGCGTGAGAGCGCCACGCGAAGGCCGGGACTTCATCACCGCGTCGTCCCCAGGTCGTACCCGTCCAGACATGCCTGGGCCAGGCCCTCGCAGTGGTCGGCGGCGCCGGCCCAGGTCTGCATGGTCAGATAGACGTGCGGGGCGCCGTGGTAGAAGCGCTCGTACTGCTCATGCCGACCGGCGAACTCCGAACCGAGGGCGTCCCAGGCGAGCTTGAGAAGCTTGATGCGGTCCTCGGCGGGATGCCCGGGCGTACGGAAGTACTGCTGTACGAGTCCCCCCAGCTCGGGGTGGAGCAGGTCGCGGCCGCTCGCCGGGGTCTGGACGAGCGCGCCCCCCGCGAGCAGCTTGATGTCCTGGACGGCCCGGGGGTACAGCTCGCCGGCCATGATGCGCTGGGCGAAGGAGATGTCCCGCCCGGGCCGCACGCCACCCCGCCCGCCGTCCACTTCCTCGTACGACGCCTCGGCGGCGAGCACGAAGGCCTTGGCCTGCGCGACCATCCCGAGGAGCCGCCCGATCGCCTGCGTGACGGCCGGCAGCGTGTCCGTGCCGTTCGACCGGGCGATCAGAATGGCAAGTCCGGTGAGGAACTCCAGCTTGGTCCAGAAACGGGTGGCGGACTGGTGCACGAGGTTCAGATAGGCGGGGGTGTCCCACCACATCGCGGCGGTCGCGGCGGGATCGCGGTAGGTCAGCACCCGCTCCCACGGCACGAAGACGTCGTCGCAGACGAGCAGCGCGTCGTTCTCGTCGTAGCGGGAGGAGAGCGGCTGATCGAAGACGGACCGGGCCTGCCCTTCGTACGAGACCCGCGAGATGAGCTTGAGCCCGGGCGTGTCCACGCGTAAGGAGAAGGTCAGCGCCCGGTCGAAGTCCCCGGCGGCGAGCGGCTCGATCGTCCCCACAAGGATCTCGTCGGCGAAGACGGCGCCGGTGCCGATGGTCTTGGCGCCGCGCACGACGATCCCGTCGGCCCGGTCCTCGACGACCCGCACGCTCTCGCCGGCCGGGTTCGTGAGCGTGAACGCGCAGTGCAGTCCGCCTTCGGCGAGCCGCCGGTGGTACGCGAGCGCGTTCTCGGCCCCGCCGAAACACTCGGTGTCGAACACCTCGGGCACGGCGGCGAACCCGGCGACGCCGGAGGCCATGTAGTCGGGCGTCCGCCCCAGGAACCCGTAACTCGCCTCGGCCCACACCTTGTACGCGCCCCGCCGCGCGACCAGATCCTCGTACGACCGGGGCACGGCGTAAGCGCGATGCACCCCGCCCTGAACGAGGGTGGGGGCGTGCGGCGAGTCATGGGCGAGGTCGAAGAGCCGGGCGAAGGAGGCGGCGGTGGCCCGGAAGGCGGGGTGCGTGGTGATGTCCTTGATCCGCTCCCCGTCGAGCCAGACCTCCCGCCCGTCGCGCAGCGCCTCCAGATACTCGTGCCCGGACCTCGTCACGTCAGCATCGCCTCTCCTCGCGAACCACGACAGCACCCGTAGGGCGGGCACCGCCCCGAGCCTTCATCGCGGGGACGGGGGGAGGCAATGAACGTCCGTCCAGCGCTCCTTAAGAACCGTCCAGCCAACTCCCGTTCACGAGGGATTCGCGCACATCAGCGCCTCGGGCGCTGCCGGCTGAGTATCGGGCTCAGGCGGCGCTGCTCACGCCCGTCCGGTACTCCCCCGGCGTCACCCCGAACCATTTCCGGAACGCCAGATGAAACCCGACCGCGCTCTGGTAGCCCACCCTCGCCGGGACCGCCGACTGGGGGACCGAGGTTTCTGTGAGGAGGCGGGCCGCTTCCTGCATGCGGCGGCTGGTGAGGTGGCGGGCCGGGGACTCGCCGACCAGGGCTCGGAAGGCGGCCGTGAAGGCGGAGCGGGACATGCCGACCTCCCGCGCGAGGGAGTCGATCGTCCACGGTTCGGCGAAGCGCGTGGCGATCACGACCAGGGCGCGGCTGATGCCCGGGTGACGGAGCATCGGGAGCGATGTCGGGTTGTCCGCCAGTTCCCGCAGGAGCGGGCGCAGGGCGAGGACCAAGGCCATCTCGAAGGCGCGCAGGGTGATCAGACGGTCCCCGGGGCCCACGGGGCGGTCGGGTGAGGCCAGGAGGCGGAGGGTGTCGCGGAGCAGCGGTTCGCGGTCGACCTGGGCGCCGTCGAGGACGAGTGCCCAGGGCAGCGAGGTGTAGAGGCCGGTGGCTGCGCTGAGGTCGTAGTGGAGTCCGGCGCACAGCAGCCGGCTCTCCGGGCCGGTGCCCTCGATGACGATCTCGCCGGACGTGCCGGGCCGGCGCTCGGGCAGCACGGCCTTGAGCGGTATGCCCTGGCGGTCCGGCCGGTCGGCGAGCCGGTGGGCGGTGCCGGTCGGGAAGACGATCAGGTCGCCGGCGCGCAGCTCCAACGGTGTCCGGTCGTCGCCCGTGATCCAACACCCGCCCTCGACGATGTAGTGCAGCACGGCGCAGCTCTGTTCGGCGTCCCCCTCGATGGCCCAGGGCGCGCGGACGTGCCAGCGGCTGTCGAAGACGCCGGTGAGGCGGAGCGGTTGCAGCAGCTCGCTCAGGAGGTCGTCGTGCTCGCCCCCGTGCCGGTCGTCACGGTCGGTTCCCACCATGTCCATGGACGATCCTTCAACTTCCGCCCCGGTTTGTTAATTGAACGGACGAAGCCACCGCCGCCAGCCTGAGAGGGCCGTCACGGCGACAGCGACAGCCTATCGAAGGGCCTCAACCACACATGTCCAGTGAGATACCGATGCGGGTGGCGGTCGTAGGAGCGACCGGTTTCCAGGGCGGCGCGGTGGCGCGTCTGCTCGGCGAGCGGCACCACCGGGTACGCACGCTCACCCGCCGCCGCGCGGGCGACCGCCCGCCGCTGCCCGGCGCCTCCTTCGTGGCCGGCGACCTGGCGAGCCCGAAGGACGTCCGGAGGCTCTTCGAGGGGACGACCCATGCCGTGGTGACGATGCCGCTGGTGTACGAGCCGGAGCGGGTACGGCTGTACGCCCGCAACATCGCCCTCGCGGCCCTGGACGCCGGTGTCGAGCGCCTGGTCCACAACGCCAACACCCGTGTCCCGCAGGGCCCGACCACGCTGCCCGCCTTCGAGACCCGGCGGATCGTCGAGGAGGTGCTGCGCGACAGCGGCGTCCCGCTGGTCGTCGTACGGCCTCCGGTCTATCTGGACAACCTCTTCTCCCCGTGGAACGGCCCGGCGCTCGTCGACGAGGGCGTGCTCGCCTTTCCGCTGCCCGAGTCCACGCCGACGGCGTGGCTGTCGCACCGGGACCTGGCGGAGGCCGTGTACGCGGCGCTGACCGTGGACGGCCTCGACGGCCGCACCTTCGACATCGGGGGGACGCACTCGCTGACCGGCGCGGATCTGGCGGCCGCGTTCGGCCGCGGGCTCGGCCGGACGGTGCGGTACGTACAGCTTCCGCCCGCGGTCTTCCAGCGCGGTCTGGCCCAACTGCTCGGGCCGGAGACGGCGGCCGGTGTCGCGGGGATCTACCACTACATGGCGACGGGCGACGACCCGCTCCTCCTGGCGGCCGACGACGGTGTTTCGGCCGAAGTCCTCGGGGTGCGCGCGGCGCCGGTGGACGAGTGGGTGAGCCGTCAGCCGTGGCAGGTGTGGGCCGGCGACGCGGAGGAGCAGTCGCCGTCCGCGCAGGGTTGATCGCGACAGCCGAGCAACCCGATCGCGACGCCCCGACGGCGCTCGTACCGCCCCCCGATCAACACAGCGGCTCGACACCCCCCACCCGTACGCCCGTTCGTGAACCGGCCCCGTCCCACAAGGACGGGGCCGGAATCTTGTGGGTGCCGTGTGCTTGTCCGTACGCCTACGTCCTAGTAGTTAACAAAGCGCCGGATTGGCCACCGGAAGTCGGTGGAAGGCTCCCCCGGTACACCCCCGTAGACCCGCCATCCGAGTGAACGCGGACAGGAGCGGCCATGCCCGCAACCCGCCAGCCGTCGACGGAGCTACAAAGAGCGCACCACCACCCGCACCCCCGTAAACCCTCAGGTGATGCTGTGAATCCGCTCATGGGACGTATTCCCGTACTGGACGTCCGCCCGCTGGTCGACTGCGGCCGCCGCCCCGCGAAGGCGGTGGCCGGTGAGACCTTCGAGGTGACGGCCACCGTCTTCCGCGAGGGCCACGACGCCGTCGCCGCCAACGTCGTGCTGCGTCGCCCGTCAGGACGCCCCGGCCCTTGGACCCCGATGCGTGAACTGGCCCCCGGTACCGACCGGTGGGGCGCTGAGGTCACGCCGGACGTCGAGGGCCTTTGGACGTACACGGTCGAGGCGTGGAGCGACCCCCTCGCCACCTGGCGGCACACCGCCAAAATCAAGATCCCGGCGGGGATCGACTCCGAACTCGTCCTCGCCGAGGGCGCCGAGCTCCACGAGCGGGCCGCGAAGGGCGTCCCGAAGAAGGGCGGCGGCCGCGAGGCCGTGCTGGCCGCCGCGGACGCGCTGCGCGACGAGACCCGCTCGGCCGCCGCGCGGCTCGCGGCGGCGCTCGCCCCGCAGGTGACCGAGGCCCTCGACCGGCATCCGCTGCGCGAACTGGTCAGCACCTCCCCCGCGTTGCACCTCCAGGTGGAGCGCGAGCGGGCGCTGTTCGGCTCCTGGTACGAGTTCTTCCCGCGCTCGGAGGGCGTGAAGAAGGTCCGCGGCAGGACCGTCCCCGGGACCTTCCGTACCGCTGCCGAACGGCTCCCGGCGATCGCCGCGATGGGCTTCGACGTGGTCTATCTGCCGCCCATCCACCCCATCGGCACCACCCACCGCAAGGGTCCCAACAACGCGCTCTCGGCCAGCCCGAACGACGTCGGGGTCCCCTGGGCGATCGGCTCGCCCGAGGGCGGTCACGACGCCGTCCACCCGGACCTGGGCACGATCGAGGACTTCGACGCCTTCGTGGCACGAGCCCGCGAGCTACGCCTCGAGATCGCGCTGGACTTCGCGCTCCAGTGCTCCCCGGACCACCCGTGGGTGGAGAAGCACCCGGAGTGGTTCCACCACCGCCCGGACGGCTCGATCGCCTACGCCGAGAACCCGCCGAAGAAGTACCAGGACATCTATCCCGTGGCGTTCGACAAGGACATGGACGGCATCGTCGCCGAGACCGTGCGAGTCCTGCGTCACTGGATGGACCACGGCGTACGGATCTTCCGCGTCGACAACCCGCACACCAAGCCGGTGGTGTTCTGGGAGCGGGTGATCGGCGAGATCAACCGGGCCGACCCGGACGTGATCTTCCTGGCGGAGGCGTTCACCCGGCCCGCGATGATGCGCACCCTGGGCGCGATCGGCTTCCAGCAGTCGTACACGTACTTCACCTGGCGCAACACCAAGGAGGAGCTGACGGAGTACCTCACGGAGCTGTCCGGAGACGTGGCGGCGCAGATGCGGCCGAACTTCTTCGTGAACACCCCCGACATCCTGCACGCCTACCTCCAGCAGGGCGGCCGGCCGGCCTTCGAGGTGCGGGCGGTGCTCGCCGCCACTCTCTCACCCACCTGGGGTGTGTACGCCGGCTACGAACTCTGCGAGGGGACCCCGCTACGGGACGGCAGTGAGGAGTACCTCGATTCGGAGAAGTACCAACTGCGGCCCCGTGACTGGGAGTCGGCGGAACGCTCGGGAGCGTCGATCGCCCCGCTCATCACCACGCTCAACCGGGTCAGGCGCCGTCACCCGGCCCTGCGCCGACTGCGGAACCTGACCTTCCACACCACGGACAACGACGCGGTGATCGCGTACAGCAAGCGTTCGGGCTCGAACACCGTTCTGGTGGTCGCCAACCTCGATCCTCACCACACCCAGGAGGCCACGGTCTCGTTGAACATGCCGGAACTCGGCCTCGACTGGCCCGAGACCGTGCCGGTGCGCGACGAGCTCACCGGCGAGACCTATCACTGGGGCAGGGCCAACTATGTGCGCCTCGAGCCGGGCATCACGCCCGCGCACATCCTCACCCTGCGACCGTCCCCGCAGACCGGAGGGTCACCCACATCATGACTGTCAACGAACCCGTCCCCGACACGTTCGAGGACACGCCCGCCAAGGACCGTGACCCGGACTGGTTCAAGAGGGCCGTGTTCTACGAAGTGCTCGTCAGGTCCTTCCAGGACAGCAACGGGGACGGCGTAGGCGATCTCAAGGGCATCACCTCGAAGCTGGACTATCTGCAGTGGCTGGGCGTCGACTGCCTCTGGCTGCCGCCGTTCTTCAAGTCCCCGCTGCGGGACGGCGGCTACGACGTCGCCGACTACACCTCCGTGCTGCCGGAGTTCGGCGATCTCGCCGACTTCGTGGAGTTCGTGGACGCGGCGCACCAGCGCGGGATGCGCGTGATCATCGACTTCGTCATGAACCACACGAGCGACCAGCACCCGTGGTTCCTGGAGTCGCGCGCCAACCCCGACGGGCCGTACGGCGACTACTACGTCTGGGCCGACGACGACAAGCAGTTCCCGGACGCCCGGATCATCTTCGTCGACACGGAGACGTCGAACTGGACCTTCGACCCGGTGCGCAAGCAGTACTACTGGCACCGGTTCTTCTCGCACCAACCGGATCTCAACTACGAGAACCCGGCCGTGCAGGAGGAGATCCTCTCGGCACTGAAGTTCTGGCTGGACCTCGGCATCGACGGCTTCCGGCTGGACGCCGTGCCGTACCTGTACCAGGAGGAGGGAACCAACTGCGAGAACCTCCCCGCCACCCACGCCTTCCTCAAGCAGGTCCGCAAGGAGATCGACGACCACTACCCGGACACCGTGCTGCTCGCCGAGGCGAACCAGTGGCCCGAGGACGTGGTCGACTACTTCGGGGACTTCTCCTCGGGCGGCGACGAGTGCCACATGGCGTTCCACTTCCCGGTGATGCCACGGATCTTCATGGCGGTACGGCGGGAGTCGCGCCACCCGGTCTCCGAGATCCTGGCCAAGACCCCGGCGATCCCGGCCCACTGTCAGTGGGGCATCTTCCTGCGCAACCACGACGAGCTGACGCTCGAGATGGTCACGGACGAAGAGCGTGACTACATGTACGCGGAGTACGCCAAGGACCCCCGGATGCGGGCCAACATCGGCATCCGGCGGCGGCTGGCCCCGCTGCTCGACAACGACCGCAAGCAGATGGAGCTGTTCACCGCGCTGCTCTTCTCGCTGCCCGGTTCGCCGGTGCTGTACTACGGCGACGAGATCGGGATGGGCGACAACATCTGGCTGGGCGACCGGGACGGGGTGCGGACCCCGATGCAGTGGACGCCGGACCGGAACGCGGGCTTCTCGTCCTGCGACCCGGGCCGGCTCACCCTGCCGGCCATCATGGACCCGGTCCACGGCTACCAGGTCACCAATGTCGAGTCGGGCATGGCCTCGCCGTCCTCGCTGCTCCACTGGACGAAGCGGATGATCGAGATCCGTAAGCAGAACCGGGCCTTCGGACTCGGCTCGTACACGGAACTGCCCTCGTCCAATCCTGCGGTGCTCGCCTTCCTCCGGGAGGACGGCGACGATCTGGTCCTCTGCGTGAACAACTTCTCGCGGTTCGCGCAGCCGACGGAGCTGGACCTGCGGCAGTTCGACGGGATGAGCCCGGTCGAGCTGATCGGCCAGGTGCGGTTCCCGGCGATCGGACAGTGGCCCTATCTGCTCACCCTGGCAGGTCACGGCTTCTACTGGTTCCGCCTGAAGGCCCGGTCGGCCACGAGCCGACCGCAGCCCTGACAGCGAACCGACCGACGAACCGACCGACGGCTCGACCGAAGAACTGACCGAAGAACGGCCAACTGCCCGGGGTGGAGCGGGTTTCCCCCGCGCCACCCTGGGCACTGTGTCCCACACACGGTCGATTCAGGTCCATACGGGCCTTCTTGTCGGGCCCATACGGATCTTCCCCTCCCGACACGTCCCGCACATCCGGACAGTCGAAGCCGCCATCCGGGACACTTTGCGCATTTGAACTCGATTCACACGAACTCGAATCTGCGCCCCCCGGGGAAAGGACGCGATGCCATGCCGGAGACCGCATCCACCACCCGGGCCCCGGCCGCCCTCCTCCCGTCACTCGCTCCCCTGCTCCATGAATGGCTGCCCCGGCAGCGCTGGTTCGCGGGCAAGGGCCGCCGGGTCATCGGATTCACGCTGGAAGCGGCCACCGAGCTGCTGCCGCTGGACGGCGCGGGACCCGGGCTGCTGCACCTGCTCGTACGGGTGGAACAGCCGGGCCGCCCGGCCGGTACACCCGTCGACTGCTATCAACTGCTCCTGGGCGTACGGACCCAGCTGCCACCCCGCCTCGCCCCCGCCCTGATCGGGCGGATCCGGCAGGGGCCGCTGGCCGGCCGGGCGGTCTACGAAGGGCTGCGCGATCCGCGGCTCGCCGGGCTGCTCTACGAACGGCTGCGCGCACCGGGCCGGATCGGCCCGCTCGGCTTCCACCGCACCATCGATCTGCCGCCCTCGCTCGCGCCCCGGATGCTGGACGCCGAGCAGTCCAACTCCTCCCTCGTGTACGGCGATACGTACATCCTGAAGATCTTCCGCCGGGTCAGCCCCGGCGCCAACCCCGACCTGGAGCTGCCGCTCGCGCTCGCGCGCGCCGGCTGCTCGCGGGTGCCGGCGCCGGTGGCCTGGTTCGAGTCGGGCGCCAGCACGCTCGGCGTCCTCCAGCCGTATCTACGGGACTCCCGGGACGGCTGGCGGCTCGCCCTCGACGCGCTGGCGGACGGGCGGGATTTCGCGGGCGAGGCGCACGCCCTGGGCCGGGCGACGGCCGAGGTGCACCTAGCGCTGGCGACGGCGCTGCCGACCGAGCGGCTGCACCGGACGCAGACGGAGCACCTGGCCGGGGAGATGGACCAGCGGCTGCACGCGGCGGCACAGGCGGTGCCGGCGCTCCTGCCGTACGTCCCCGGGCTGCGCGCCGTCTTCGCGGCGGCGGGCGGCGCGGTCGGCTCCGGGCTGCTCCAGCGGGTCCACGGCGATCTGCATCTCGGGCAGACGCTGCGGGCGGCGGACGACGGCGGCTGGACGGTGATCGACTTCGAGGGCGAGCCCGCGAAGCCGCTCGCCGAGCGGTGCCGTCCGCAGCCGGCGGTCCGCGATGTCGCGGGGATGCTCCGCTCCTTCGACTACGCGGCGCGCACGCACCGCCCGTGGAACGCCGAGTGGGCGGCCCGCTGCCGCGCGGCCTACTGCACCGGGTACGCGGAGGCCTCGGGCACGGACCCCCGCACGGACCCGGCGCTGCTGCGGGCCTACGAGACGGACAAGGCGGTCTACGAGGTCGTCTACGAGGCCCGCCACCGACCGGACTGGCTCCCGGTCCCCATGTCCGCGATCGAACGCCTGGCGGGAGCGGAGTGACGGGCCGCCCTCATGCCCCATGGGCCCGCCACCCCACACATGGGCGGGCCGCCGCCCCACGCCCCCACCCCCGCCGTGTGGGCGCTGACGCCCGCTGCCCCGCCACCCCCGCCGTGCGGACGTTCACGTCCCGGGCCCCCACCCACACGTGGGCGCTCGCACCCCGCTGCCCCACCCACCCCACCCCCGTGTGGGCAATCGTCCCGCAGGGCGGGACGGGTGGGCACACGGGACGGCGCCCTTGCGGGCGCGTCCGCTCCGACCGGCCCCCGCACCACAAGGCACGTGCACGTTCCAGGGCCCCGGGGCTCGGGGCACATGGGGCAGAGGCGCCTGCAAGGGCGCCGTCCGTTGTGCCCACCCTCCCCCAGACTCCGTCCGGGGGGACCCCCAGCCCCAGCGGAACGAATGCCCACAACGGCATGGGCGGGTGGGGCGGGGCCCATTCGGCCGAGTGTCCTGTGCGGGGCCCGCGCCGTTGCGGTTGCGTGGGAACCGGCGCATCTTCCCCACCCCATCCTTCAACCCCCCTTGCAGGAGGCATCCCCGTGACCGCCCGATCCGCTCGCAAGACGGCAGTGCCCCCGGCGAAGACGCCCGCGCCCCGGGCGGCCCAGGATCCCGTACGGAAGGTGCGGAAGGTGCCGCCACTCGACGCGGGGGACCGGGCGCGGCTGCTCGCCGGGGAGCACCACGACCCGCACGCGCACCTCGGCGCCCACCCCGTCCGCGGCGGCGTGGCGATCCGGGTCCTGCGCCCGTACGCCCGTGAGGTCGCCGTCCTCGCCAAGGGGAAGCGCACCACCCTGCACGACGAGGGTGACGGCTTCTTCTCCGGGATCCTGCCGCTGCTCCGCAAGGTCCCCGAGTACGAGCTGCGCGTGCGCTACGACGGCGACGAGCTCGCCGTCCACGACCCGTACCGCTTCCTGCCCTCCCTCGGCGACCTCGACCTCCACCTCATCGGCGAGGGCCGCCACGAGGAGCTGTGGAAGGCGCTCGGGTCACGGATCATCACTCACCAGGGCGTGACCGGCACCCGCTTCACCGTCTGGGCGCCCAACGCCCGCGGCGTCCGCGTCACCGGCGACTTCAACCACTGGGACGGCACCGGTCTGCCGATGCGCTCCCTCGGCGCGACCGGTGTCTGGGAGCTGTTCATGCCCGGCATCGGCGAGGGCGCGGTCTACAAGTACGACATCACCCGCCCCGACGGCTCCCACACGCTGCGCGCCGACCCGATGGCCCGCCGCACGGAGTGCCCCCCGAACACCGCCTCGATCGTCACCGACTCGTACCACGAGTGGAGCGACACCCGGTGGATGGCGAGCCGCGGCGCCCGTCCGCACCACGAGGCGCCGCTCTCGGTCTACGAGGTCCATCTCCCTTCCTGGCGCCCTGGTCTGACGTACCGCCAGCTCGCCGAACAGTTGCCCGACTACGTCCGCGATCTCGGCTTCACGCACGTGGAGTTCATGGCCGTCGCCGAGCACCCCTTCAGCGGCTCCTGGGGCTACCAGGTCACCGGCTTCTACGCGCCGACCGCCCGCATGGGCACCCCCGACGACTTCAAGTACCTGATCGACGCCCTGCACCGGGCCGGGATCGGCGTCCTGATGGACTGGGTGCCCGCGCACTTCCCGCGCGACGACTGGGCGCTGGCCGAGTTCGACGGCCGGCCGCTGTACGAGCACGAGGACCCGCGCCGGTCCGCGCACCCGGACTGGGGAACGCTGGAGTTCGACTACGGCCGCAAGGAGGTGCGGAACTTCCTGGTCGCCAACGCGGTGTACTGGTGCGAGGAGTTCCACCTCGACGGCCTGCGGGTGGACGCCGTCGCCTCGATGCTCTACCTCGACTACTCGCGCGAGCACGGCGAGTGGCTGCCGAACGAGTTCGGCGGGCGGGAGAACCTGGACGCGGTCGCCTTCCTGCAGGAGATGAACGCGACGGTGTACCGGCGCTGCCCCGGCGTCATCACCTTCGCCGAGGAGTCGACGGCCTGGGACGGCGTCACCCGGGCGACGGACCAGGTCGGGCCCGGCGGATTCGGCGGTCTCGGCTTCGGCATGAAGTGGAACATGGGCTGGATGCACGACTCCCTCGGCTACGTCGAGAAGGAGCCGGTGCACCGCAAGTACCACCACAACGAGATGACCTTCTCGATGGTGTACGCGTACAGCGAGAACTACATCCTGCCGATCTCCCACGACGAGGTCGTGCACGGCAAGCAGGCCCTGGTCTCGAAGATGCCGGGCGACTGGTGGCAGCAGCGCGCCAACCACCGGGCGTACCTCGGCTTCATGTGGGCCCACCCGGGCAAGCAACTCCTCTTCATGGGGCAGGAGTTCGCCCAGGGTGCGGAGTGGTCCGCCGAGCACGGCCCCGACTGGTGGCTGCTCGACCCGTCGTACGGCGCGGAGGCCGACCACCGGGGCGTACGGGACCTGGTGCGCGACCTGAACACGGTGTACGGCGCGACGCCGGCGCTGTGGGAGCGGGACACCGCCCCCGAGGGCTTCCAGTGGGTGGTGGGCGACGCGGCCGAGGACAACGTCTTCGCGTTCCTCCGCTACGACGCCGAGGGCTCGCCGCTGCTCGCGGTCTGCAACTTCTCCCCTGTCGTACGGCACGACTTCCGGCTCGGGGTCCCGGACACGTTCGCGGCCTGGGCGGAGGTCCTGAACACGGACGCGGCCCGGTACGGCGGCGGCGACGTGGTGAGCACCGACCCGGTGAAGACCGAGTCGGTGCCGTCCCACGGCCGTTCGGCGAGCGTACGGATGACGCTGCCGCCGCTGGCGACGGTGTGGCTCAGGCCTGCCTGATGACCCCCAGCCGCTGAGTGGCCCGGGTCAGCGCCACGTACAGGTCGTTGATGCCGTGCGTGGCGCCGGCCCGGATGCCGTCCGGGTCGACGACGAGGACCGTGTCGAACTCCAGGCCCTTGGCCTGGCGCGGGTCGAGGAGGACCACCGGCCGGGTCAGGTCGGGCGTCGGTCCGTACGAGGCGTCCGGCAGCGCGGCCGTGAGGGCCGGATGCAGCTCCGGCGGGGCGATCACGGCGAGCCGGCCCTCGGTCCGGAGCTCGGCGGCGACCGCGTCGGCCGTCTCCTTCACCGGGTCCTCGACGATCCGCTGCCACGGCTCCACGCCGGTGGAGCGGACCGAGCGGGGCGGCTCGAAGCCCGGGTCGGCCTCGCGCCGGACGTCGGCGGCGACCGCCATGATCTCGGCGGGGGTGCGGTAGTTGACCCCGAGACGTACGAGCTCCCAGCGGTCCTCCACGTACGGCGTGAGGATGTCCTCCCACGAGCCGACGCCCGCCGCGTCACCGGTCTGGGCCGGGTCGCCGACCAGGGTCATCGAGCGGGTCGGGCTGCGGCGCATCAGGAGGCGCCAGGCCATCGCGGAGAGCTCCTGCGCCTCGTCGACGATGATGTGACCGAAGGCCCAGGTGCGGTCGGCGGCGGCCCGTTCGGCGGCGCTGCGGTGGTCGGCCTCCTCGTGCCGCTCGGCGAACCGCTCGGCGTCGATGATGTCGTGCGCGGCGAGGACCTCGGCGGCGTCCTTGTCCTGCTCCTCCTTGTCCTCGAACTCGTAGGTGCGCGAGGCGTACGAGACGTCGAGGACACCCTGTGCGTACTGGATCTGCTTCTCCCGCTCGGCCTCGGCCGCGGCCCGTGCGGCCGAGTCGTCCTCGCCGAGGAGTTCGGCGGCCTCGTCGAGGAGCGGGACGTCGGCGGGGGTCCAGGGGCCGTCCTCGCGCCGGATCGTGGCCGCGTCCTCCTCTGTGAGGTGGGTGGGCTCGGCGAGGTAGTGGGCGAGGAAGGACTCGGGGGTGAGCGGCGGCCAGAGGGTGTCGATGGCGGCGTGGACGTCCTGGCTGGCGGCGATGCCCTTGGCGAGCAGGGCGATGTCGTCGGGGCCGAGGAAGTTGGGCCCGCCGTAGGGGTCGGCGCCGATGCGGTCGGCGAGCTGTTCGGCGAGCGCGTCGAGGAGGTGGAAGACGAAGTAGGGCCTGGCCAGGTTGTGCGGCAGGTGGGTCTCGCGGGCCTTGTGGCGGGCTTCGAGGGCCATGTCCCAGTCGATGATCAGGTCGCCGTCGTCGTGCGGCACGATCAGGGGCTCGCCACGCTCGGGCACCTGCTGCCGGTCCCGTACCGCCTGAGCGAGGGCCTCGGCCATGGCGGCGGCGCCCTTGACGGCGGCGGCGCGGGAGGTGTCCGTACCGGTGGCGCGGACGCCGGGGAAGAGTTCACCGGGGGTGGCGAGCAGGACGCCGGTCTCGCCGAGGGAGGGCAGGACGTTGCCGATGTAGCCGAGGAAGGCCGGGTTGGGGCCGACGATGAGGACGGCGCGCCGGGCGAGCTGCTCGCGGTGTGCGTAGAGAAGATACGCGGCCCGGTGCAGCGCCACGGCGGTCTTGCCGGTGCCGGGGCCGCCCTCGACGACGAGGACGCCGCGGTGCGGGGAGCGGATGATGCGGTCCTGCTCGGCCTGGATGGTCTGCACGATGTCGTGCATCCGCCCGGTGCGGGCGGCGTCGAGCGCGGAGAGCAGCACCTCGTCGGCGTCCCGGTTCTCGTGCCCGGTGCGGGTCCCGTCGGCGAGGTCGAGCACCTCGTCGTGGAGCGCGGTCACCTCGCGGCCGTGGGTGGTGATGTGCCGGCGGCGGCTGAGCCCCATGGGCTCGTACCCGGTGGCGAGGTAGAAGGGGCGGGCGGCCTCGGCGCGCCAGTCGACGACGAGGGGCGTGCGGTCCGGGTCGTCCTTCCGGATGCCGATGCGGCCGATGTGGTGGTCGCGCCCGTCCCGGAAGACGAGCCGCCCGAAACAGAGCCCGGTCTCCCCCGCGTTGAAGGCCGCGAGCAGCCCGGACTGCTCGGCGACCATCACATCCCGCTCCAGCCGGCCCTGGTTGCCGACCCACGGCGCCTTGAGCGCCCGGCCGACGTCGGCCTCGGCGCGGTCCCTCAGGTCGTCGAGTCGTGCGTAGAGCTCTGTGATGAATTGCTGCTCATTCCGAAATTCCTCGGTTGACAATTCGACTCCCGGCGCGATACAGTGCGTTTATTGAACTTCTCCGCGTCTTTCGTTGTGCGTAGACACGGAATCCATGAATATACGCGAAAAACAACCCCGACTGCAATTCTAGTCGGGGTATTTTCATGTCTCATCGGGAGAGACGAAGCCCGCGATCTGCTGATCGCGCACGGCGCGGACACACTGAACCACCCGGGCGGCACCCTGCTGGCCCACCTGGGCAGGGTCGAGGCCCGACTGGCCGCCTGGGGCGCACGCGACGACCTCCGACTCGCCGGCCTGTGCCACGCCTTCTACGGCACGGACGGCTTCGCCGAGCACCTGCTGCCCCTGGAACGCCGCGATGAGCTGGCGGCGGCGATCGGCACGGAGGCGGAGGAGATCGTGTATCTCTACGCGAGCTGCGACCGGGAATTCTCGTACCCCGGCATCGGGCGGGAGGACGGACTCTTCCGGGACCGCTTCACCGGGGAGACCCTCACGCCGACGGCGATGCAGCGGCGGGACTTCGCGGAGCTGACGGCGGCGAACGAACTGGACGTGCTGCGGGAGAACCGGGAGCTGTGGGACCGCCACGGAGGCGCTCTGCTGAAGCTGTTCACACGGTGGCGGCCCCTGCTGAGCGAGGCGGCGTTCAAGGACGCGCGCGGGCTTCTGAGACTGGAGGGCGAGGAGCGGGCGGCGTTCCTGCGGGGGCTGGAGCGGGGCGATGTCGTCACCGGTGTCGTCGCGGTGATCGCGAGCTTCGGCGTGACCTTCGTGGAACTGGGCGGGGTGGAGGCGATGATGAACATCCCGGAGGTGTCCTGGCGCCCCGTCGACACCCCCGCCGACGTCATCGCCGAGGGCGAGGAGCACGCCTTCGAGGTGCTCGACGTGGACATCGACCGGGAGCGGGTGTCCCTCTCGCTCAAAGCACTGGAGCCCGACCCGATGGCCGCGTTCGCCCGCGCCGGGTTCGACGGGGTCCGCACCGCGACGGTCACCCACGTCGTGACCTTCGGGGTCCTCGTCGAGGTGGCCCCGGGCGTCCACGGCGTACTGCACAAGGACGACCTCGGGGACCGTGCCCCGGGCGAGGGTGACGAGCTCGCCGTCGAGGTCACTGCCGTCAACCTCGTCACGCGCCGCCTCGGGCTCAGGCTCCACGGATAATCCCGTGCGGCCCGACCGCAGCACCGCTACCGTCGACCGCATGAAGCGCGCCGCGATCATCACGACGACGCCGGAGAGTGTCCCGGCGCGCTGACTGCTGACCAGTGACGAAGCCCCGGGGCGAGTGCCCCGGGGCTTCGCGCTGTGGTCACTCGCCCGCTGTCCGCGAGGAGACCACCGTGCACGACCACCGCAAGCTCGGCCGCGAGCTGGGCCTGTTCGACACCGACCCGCTGATCGGCGCGGGGCTGCCGTACTGGCTGCCCGACGGGGCCGTCGTACGGCACACCCTGGAGGAGTACGTCCGGGAGGTGGAGCGCCGGGCCGGGTACCGGCACGTGTACTCGCCGGTCCTCGGGAAACGGGAGCTGTACGAGATCTCCGGGCACTGGGCGCACTACAGCGACGACATGTTCCCGCCGATGGAGCTCGGCGGCGAACAGGTCGTCCTGCGGCCGAGCCTCTGCCCGCACCACGCGGTGATCTACCGCTCCCGCGCCCACAGCTACCGCGAGCTGCCGTTGCGGATGGCCGAGCTCGGCGGCATGTACCGCTCCGAACTCTCCGGCGTCCTCGGCGGGTTGACCCGGGTCCGGGCCATCCAGCTGAACGACGCGCACATCTTCTGCACCCTGGACCAGGTCGCCGAGGAGGCCGCGGCCGCCCTGGAGCTGATCGGGCGGGCGTACGAGGCGATGGGCATCGCGCCGGCCCGGTACCGGCTCTCGCTCCCCGGGCCCGGTGGCAAGTACGCCGCCGCGCCCGAGCTGTGGGAGCGGTCAACCGCGCTCCTGCGCGAAGTGCTCGACGCCTCCGGGCTCGCATACGAGGCCGCCGAGGGCGAGGCCGCGTTCTACGGACCCAAGATCGACGTGCAGGTCGCGGACGGAGCGGGGCGGGAGTCGACCCTGTCGACCGTGCAGATCGACTTCCACCAGCCCGAGCGCTTCGGTCTGCACTACATCGGGGCGGACGGCGCCAAGCACCGGCCCGTGATGATCCACCGCAGCGTCGTCGGCAGCGTGGAGCGGGCCGTCGCCCACCTCCTCGAACAGCACGGCGGCGCCTTCCCGGCCTGGCTGGCCCCCGTCCAGCTGGCTGTCCTCCCGGTCTCGGAGTCCGAGCTGCCCGCCGCCGACGCACTGGCCGCCCGGTGCGCCGAACGCGGCCTGCGGGCCGAGGTCGTGGGCCCGGAGCGGGGCACCCTGGGCGCCCGTGTCCGGGAAGCCCGCCTCGTCCCGTACCAGGCGGTCGTCGGCGCGAGGGAGGCAGCCGACGACCTGGTGGCGCTGCGGCTGCGGGACGGCCGGCGACTCGACGCGCTGCCCTCCGGCGGGGTCCTCGACCGGGTCGAGGCGCTCGTCGGGGCGCACAGCACCGAGCTGTGGGACACCCCTTAGACGATTACGTCCTCGAGCTCCATGAGGAGGCGGCGCTTCGGGCGGGCACCCACCATCGACTTCACCGGCTCGCCCGCCCGGAACACCATCAGCGTCGGCGTCGCCAGGACCCCGTACCGCACCGTGATCTCCGGGTTCCTGTCCACGTCCAGCTGGACGATCCTCAGCCGGTCCGCCTCCTCCGCGGCGACCGCGCCGAGCACCGGCCCGAGCTGGCGGCACGGACCGCACCAGTCCGCGGTGAACTTCACCAGGACGGGCAGCTCCGCGCCCAGGACCTCGGCGTCGAAGTCCGCGTCCGTCACCTCGGTGACACCGTCTATCCGAATCATTCCGTCATCCTCCGAGTTCACACGTGGGTTCCGGGCCGCCGGGCAGCTCCGCCTCGGCCCGCAGCAGTTGCGCGGCGACCTGGGCGCGTACCGCCTGAAGCTGCTCGACGAGTCCGTCCAGCTCCGCGAGCTTGCGCCGGTACACGTCGAGCGAGGCCGGGCAGGCGTCCCCCGCCGGGTGCCCCGCCCGCAGGCAGTCGACGAACGGCCGGGTCTCCTCCAGCTCGAACCCGAAGTCCTGCAGGGTCCGGATCTGCTGGAGGAGCCGCAGGTCGTCCTCGTCGTACGTGCGGTAGCCGTTCTCCGTCCGCCGGGCGGCCAGAAGGCCACGGGACTCGTAGTAACGCAGAGTCCGCGTGGTCGTTCCCGCCCGCTCGGCCAGCTCGCCGATTCGCATGGGTCGAACGTAAGCCTTGACGCCGACGTCAAGGCAAGCGGACGGGGAAGCGGGTCGTGGTGGTCCGTGCTAGGGAGGGCCCATGAAGCACGACGAACTGCTGAGGTTCCTCCGCGGGCACAGGCTCGCCGTCGAGGCGTCCGTGACCTCGGACGGGGCGCCGCAGGCTGCCGTCGTCGGATACGCGGTCACGGACGACCTGGAGATCGTCTTCGACACTGTGGAGACGACCCGTAAGTACGGAAACCTGGTCGCCGACCCGCGAATCGCGCTGGTCATCGGCTGGGACGAGATCACCGCCCAGATCGAGGGCGTCGCTGACATCCCTCAGGGCCCGGAACTGGAACGGCTCCGGGATTGCTACTTCACGGCGTACCCGGACGGCCGCGACCGCCTCGCATGGCCCGGGATCACCCATGTGCGGGTACGCCCGCGCTGGGTGCGGTACAGCGACTTCACGACGGAACCGCCGAGGGTGGAGGAGCTGAGGCTGGGATAGGGGGCGGGCGGGAGGGGCCGGCGCACGGCGACGGGGTCGGGCGTACGGCGACGGGGCCGGGCGCACGGCGACGGGGTCGGGGCCCGGGCGGTAGGCCCCCGAGGGGAACGTCCCGGCGAGCTTCTGGTTCGGCCGCCCTCTCTCCGAGTGTGGCGGGTTCCGGCGACGCCTCAAGGGCGCTCCTACGTCGCGTCGGCTCCGCCGATTCCGCTGCGCTCCACCCTTGACCCGCCACCTCCACCCGCCTTTTCACACTCGGAGGGCGGCCCGGGGGCGTGGCCACGCGACAACTCCCTGGTTCGGGGGCGAGGATCGGCGCCTGCCGGTGTGTGGGTGGGTTTGCGCAGCAGTTGAATGGGGCGGCCCGGCACCGGCTCAGCGTGTGACCGCCGTCGGTCGGCCGGGACTCATGCCCCGCTGATGACTCCCGGCGGGTGGAGACATTCCCCCCACCCCTCCCCGAAACCCCGCCGGGGGCTTGGAGGCGGTGCCGGTCGACGGGTGCGGCAGGGACCGCCGGGCTTCCGGGTCGAGGCCCGGCAGACGCCCCGCTGGCCGGCACTTCCCGGATCGGATACTCAGAGCTCGGAGTAAGTGCCGGCCCACTCAGGCCGGGGCGACCGCCGGCGATCCGTCGCCGTCGGCAGTGCGCTCCAGCACTCCGGACGGGCGCCGGGCGAGTGCCCGGCGCCCGTCCAGGGGTCACACGATGCGGAAGTTGAAGGTCTGGTTGGCGCCGTAGTGGCAGCCCTACAGGCGCGCACGGGCGCCCGCGTTCTGGCTCCAGTCGGCTATCTCCAGGCACTTGGTGCACCGATGACCGACGAGGAAGAGCGGCGCTTCCGGGCCGTGTTGTTCAGTGAACTCGGCAACGAGATCGCCGACCAAGGCTGGGCCCGCTTCCCGGCGTACACGCCGGAAGACCGCCGTCGACTGGTCGACGTCGCGCAACGCCTCACGGCCCACTGGGGTCAGCAGGTATTCGTAGAGGCTGAAGACCAGTGCCGCCTGAGGCTCTGCCTCGCCGGATACGAAGTCCATCCGAAGTCACTGCCGGAACGCTCCTGAGTCGTTCGACCGGGCCGGCGGGAGCGCAGGCCTCTGGGCAGACGGCTGATGTCCCTAACTCTCCACTACTCGCGGTAACTTCGCCGGATGGGGCCCTTTGGGGCCCGACGGAGGCGAGTTGGGGAGACTTAGGGACGCTCACGCCCACCAACTCACCTCACCACCCACCGGGAGTGACCAGCGGGGCATGAGTCCCGGCCGACCGACGGCGGTCACACGCTGAGCGCCGCCGGGCCGCCCCATTCAACTGCCGCGCAAACCCACCCACGCACCCGCAGGCGCCGATCCCGGCCGAGGCGCAAACCCGCCTGCCCGCGTGGCCACGCCCCCCGGCCGCCCTCCGAGTGTGAAAAGGCGACCGGAGGCGGTGGGTCAAGGGTGAAGCGAAGCGGAATCGCGCAGCGACGCGACGCAGGAGCGCCCTTGACGCACCGCCTCCGGTCGCCACACTCGGAACGAGGGCGGCCGCACCAGAAGCCCACAAGAGCCGCCGCATCAAGCCCCTCAGAAGCCCGAAGCCCCCGAAGCGCGCGGAGCCGCCCGCCGAGCCGGCCGACGTTGGTGCGGAATTCATCGATGATCTGCGTATTGAAGGAGTGGAGAGGCAAAGCCGTCCCTACAGTCCTCCTACCTCCATGCCTCCGCTTTCCAGAGCGGACCCGGCACGCGACGCGAGTTCCTTCAACTCAACGAAACGACAAGCGCGTTGTCAAGAGCCGATTCCGCCGACGGCGCCCGGAGGAAGGAGCGGTTTGCGCTCCACCGGGGACGACAGGACGATCGAGGTCGTCGTCCGGCCGAGCGCCGAGGTCTGCTCCAGGATCTCTTCGAGATGGATGGTGTCGGTGACGGCGACCTTGAGGATCCAGCAGTCCTCGCCCACCACGTGGTGGACCTCGCGGATCTCGGGCCGGGCGGTGAGTTCCAGGGTCCGCGGGTGCTTGAGCGTGTAGCCGCCGTGCGGATTGACGCGGATGAAGGCCTGGATGCCGTAGCCGAGCCGGGACGGCGAGACGTGGGCTCCGTATCCGGTGATCGCCCCGCAGGCCTCCAGACGGCGCACCCGCTCGGTGACGGCCGCGGGGCTCAGTCGGACGCGCCGGCCGAGCTCGCTGAGTTTGATGCGGCCGTCGGTCTGGACGAGGTCCAGGATCTGCCGGTCGATGGGGTCGAAGGCGCCTCCCGAGGTTTCGTCGGCGGCGGGGCGCAGATGCCGTGGTTCCTTCGGTGCGGCGGCCGGTACTCCCATGTTTCCCCCTTCAGACAGCGAGCGCACAACGTAACACTTGTCGCATGAACATTCTGATCATCGGCGGAAATCGCTATTTCGGAAAGCGATTGACGGCCCGTCTCCTGGAATCCGGACACGCCGTGACGATTCTCAACAGGGGCTCTTCCCGTGTTCTTGACGGCCTTCCGGACGGCCTTCCGGACGGCGCTCCGGACGGCGCTCCGAACAGCGTTCCGGACAGGGCTGACCATCTGCTCGCCGATCGTAACGACGAGGCGGCCCTGGAAACGGCGCTCGGCGACCGGACTTTCGATGTCGTCGTCGACCAGGTCTGCTACACCCCGCGCCAGGCCGCCATTGCCCGGCGGGTGTTCGGGCCGCGCACGGGGCGCTATCTGATGACGTCGACGGTGGAGGTGTACGAGTACGAGGACTCGGCCGCGCCCGTACGGGAGGAGGCGGTCGATCCGCGCACGGTCGCCGTCGATCTCGACCTTCCCTGGGACGAAGGGGAGTTCCTCGACGCGCACTACGGTGAGGGAAAGCGGCAGGCGGAGGCCGTGTTCGCGGCCGAGCCGCCGTTCCCGTACACGGCGGTGCGGGTCGCCCATGTGCTGGGCGGCGGGGACGACTTCACCGGGCGGGTCGAGCACTACGCGCGGCGCATCCGGGCGGGCGAGCCGATCTCCGTTCCTGCGGTGAACCACCCGGCCACCTATGTGTACGTCGAGGAGATCGCGGAATTCCTGGCCTGGGCGGTGGAGACCGAATTCACCGGACCGGTCAACGCCCATTCCCATGGCCCGCTCACCACCGCCGACATATGCGCCGAGATCGAGAGGCAGGTGGGCGGAAAGACAGTTCTCCTGGAGGTGGAGGTCGGCGAGGTTTCACCGTTCTCCTTCGCCCGCTCGTACGGAATGGACAACTCCCGCGCTACGGCTCTTGGTTTCTCCTTCTCGAATTCCGCGCAGTGGCTGCCGCAGGCCCTCTCCGAGACGCTGGGGGCGCGCTGATGCGGTACCGGATGCTCGGGGACGTACGGGTCGGCGCGATCGGTCTCGGTGCCATGCCGCTGTCGATCGAGGGCCGTCCGGACGAGGCCCGCGCCCTCGCCACCATCCACGCGGCGCTCGACGCGGGTGTGACGCTGCTCGACACGGCGGATTCGTACCACCCACCGGGCGGCGAGCCGGGCGAGGGCGAGCTGCTGGTGGCGCGGGCTCTGGCCACGTACGGGGGTCGTGGCCAGGGCGGGGGCGGTGCGGACGATGTGCTCGTCGCCACGAAGGGCGGGCGCGGGCGGACGTCCGACGGCGGCTGGACGGTCGACGGCAGGCCCGCCCATCTGCGGCGGGCGGCCGAGGCGTCCGCGCGCCGGCTCGGGGTCGAGGCGATCGGGCTGTACCAGCTGCACAAGCCGGACCCGGCCGTGCCGTACGCCGAATCGCTGGGCGCGGTACGGGAGTTGCTGGACGCGGGCACAATCCGGCTGGCCGGGATCTCCAATGTGGACGTGGCGCAGATCCGGCTCGCGCGGGAGATCCTGGGCGTCCGGCTGGTCTCCGTACAGAACCGGTACTCCCCCGCCGTGCGGACCGACGAGGCGGAGCTGCGGCTCTGCGCGGAGCTCGGTCTGGCCTTCATGCCGTGGAGTCCGCTGGGCGGGATCTCGCGGAGCTCGCTGGACGGGGCGTCGGCATTGGAGGCGGACCCCCAGTTCGGGGGGTTCCACCGGGTGGCGCGGGCGCGTGGGGTGAGTCCGCAGCGGGTGGCCCTCGCCTGGCTGCTCGCGCGGTCGGAGACGGTGCTCCCGATCCCGGGGGCGAGCCGTCCGGAGACGGTACGGGACTCGGCGGCCGCTGCCGAACTCATGCTGGATGAACCAGAGTTGGCCGAGCTGGACGTTCAGTAACCGAAGACACCGGACCCATTGACGGGGCCGGTGTCTCCAACTACAAAAGCCTCCTGAGAGCGCTCTCAGGCGCTCATCCCCCACCGGAGGTGTTCTCCTTGAGCCGCGTCCGACGCACCCCCCTGCTCGCCTCGCTCCTCGCCGGCGCCCTCGCCGCGGGCGCCCTGCTCGGCCTGGGCGGGGCCGGCACCGCCAGCGGCGCCGTACCGCCGCCGGCGCCCGGCTGGTCGCTCCAGTGGAGCGACGACTTCAACGGCCCCGACCGCGCCCTGCCCAACTCCGCCGACTGGCAGATCGACACCGGTCACGGCTACCCCGGCGGCCCCGCCAACTGGGGCACCGGAGAGATCCAGAACTACACCTCGAGCCCCGACAACCTGCGACTCGACGGCACCGGCAACCTGCGGATCACCCCGCTCAAGGACGGCGCGGGCAACTGGACCTCGGCCCGTATCGAGACCAAGCGCGCCGACTTCAAGGCCCCCGCGGGCGGGACCCTGCGCATCGAGGGCCGGGTCCAGATGCCGAACGTGACCGGTGACGCGGCCCTCGGCTACTGGCCCGCCTTCTGGGCGCTCGGCGCGCCCTACCGGGGCAACTACTGGAACTGGCCGGCCATCGGCGAGTTCGACATCATGGAGAACGTCAACGGCCTCAACTCGGTCTGGGGCGTGCTGCACTGCGGGGTGAACCCGGGCGGCCCCTGCGGGGAGACCACCGGCATCGGCGCCAGCCGCACCTGCCCCGGGGCGAGCTGCCAGTCGGCCTTCCACACGTACCGCTTCGAGTGGGACCGCTCGGTCTCCCCCAACGAGCTGCGCTGGTACGTGGACGACCAGCTCTTCCACAGCGTGAACGAGACCCGGGTCGGCGCCCAGGCGTGGGCCGACATGACCAGCCACGCGGGCTACTTCATCCTGCTCAACGTGGCGATGGGCGGGGCCTTCCCGGACGCGCTGGCCGGGAAGACGCCGACGGCGGCGACGGTGTCCGGGCGGCCGATGCTCGTCGACTACGTGGCGGTGTGGACGAAGGGCGGCGGCACGACCCCGCCGACCACTCCGCCGACGACTCCCCCGCCCTCGGGCTCCTCACAGCTGTACCTGCGGACGGGCTCCGGCGCGGGCGACGCCCAGTCGGCCGCCTCCGCCGTCACCCTGGCTTCGGCGGGCGGCGCCAACCATGACGGCAGTCCGACCAACGCGCAGGTGTTCACCTCGGGCCCGATCACCCGGACGTACAACGGCGGCTCGACGCAGTTCGACCTGTCCGTGGACGCCGGTTCGGTCGTCGCCAACGGACAGCAGGTACGGGTGAGTTACGACCAGACGGGCGACGGGAGCTGGGAGCGCGTGGAGACGTACCAGTACTTCGCGACCGATCCCGCACCGGGCTACGAGCACTACACGCAGGCGAGGGGGCTGCGGTCGGCGACCGGCAGCCACGGGAACCTGGTGAACGGACGGGTCCGGATCGAGGTGTGGAACGCGATCGGGAACGGGCCGAGCACGGTCGGCGTCGGGAACCAGTCGGTGGTCAAGATCCCGTTCTCGTGACCCCTGCGGTCTAGGACGCGATCGAGCACGACGACCCCGCCCGTGACGCACGAGCACGACGACCCCGGCCGCGCGTGCGGCCGGGGTCGTCCCTTTCCCCGAGGCCCGGATCCGGCTCAAGGCCCGGGACTCGGGAAGTTTCAGACGCCCGCGCGGGCCTTCTCCACGCCCTCCTCGGGGCCGTCGGCCCGCTGGTCGGGCACGGAGGTCGCCGGGGCGTGGTCGTCGACCAGGGTCTTCTCGTCGAACGGGACCCGGCCGGCCAGGACCTCGGCGACCCGGGCCTTGTCGATCTCCTTGGTCCAGGTGCCGACGAGGACGGTCGCGACCGCGTTGCCGGCGAAGTTCGTCAGGGCGCGGGCCTCGCTCATGAAGCGGTCGATGCCGACGATCAGACCGACGCCGTCGACCAGCTCGGGCCGGTGCGACTGGAGGCCGCCGGCGAGGGTCGCGAGCCCGGCGCCGGTGACGCCCGCCGCACCCTTCGACGCGATGATCATGAAGACCAGCAGGCTGACCTGCTCGGCGAGCGAGAGCGGGTTGCCCATCGCCTCGGCGACGAAGAGCGAGGCCATCGTCAGGTAGATCGCAGTGCCGTCCAGGTTGAAGGAGTAGCCGGTCGGCACGGTGATGCCGACGACGGGCTTGCTGACGCCCAGGTGCTCCATCTTGGCGATGAGCCGCGGCAGCGCCGACTCGGAGGACGAGGTGGAGAGGATCAGCAGGAACTCGCGGCCCAGGTACTTCAGCAGCGCGAGGATGTTGACCCCGGCGACCACCCGCAGCAGCGCGCCGAGCACCACGAAGACGAAGAGCGCGCAGGTCACGTAGAAGCCGATCATGATGACCGCGAGCGACTTCAGCGCGTCGACGCCGGTCGCGCCGACGACCGCCGCGATGGCGCCGAAGGCGCCGATCGGGGCCGCCCACATGATCATGGCGAGGATGCGGAAGACCAGCCGCTGGATGTGCCCGATGCCGCGCAGGACCGGCTCACCGGTCCTGCCCATCGCCTGGAGCGCGAAGCCCGCGAGGAGGGCGACGAGGAGGGTCTGGAGGACCTCGCCCTCGGTGAAGGCGGAGACCAGGGTCTTGGGGATGATCCCGAGGAGGAACTCCGCGGTGGACTCGCTCGCCCCGTCGGCCTGCTTGGCGCCGGCCTCGGCGACCTCCTTGGTGAGGTGGAGGCTGGAGCCGGGGTCCAGGATGTTGCCCACGAGAAGGCCGATGGCGAGGGCCACGGTGGACATCACGAGGAAGTACCCGAGCGCGAGCCCGCCGACGGCACCGACCTTCGCGGCCTTCCGGACCGAGCCGACGCCGAGGACGATCGTGCAGAAGATGATCGGCGAGATCATCATCTTGATCAGGTTCACGAAGCCGGTGCCCAGCGGCTTGAGCTCAACGGCGACGCCCGGCGCCACGAACCCGACCGTGATGCCGAGTACGACGGCGGCGATGACTGCGAGATACAGGTAGTGGGTACGGTCCCGTTGTGCGGCCACGGGGTCCTCCTCGTGCTGATGGGTGTCCACGTCCCGGTGGATCCCAGCGAATATCCATCAGCCTGTGACCCGGGTCACCCTTACGTTCGTTTCGTTCACGACCGAACCATGTGCCTTCATGACCGAACCGTCCGGCGGAGAACGATTCGGGAACGGGATTCCCCGCCGCAAATCCGGCCAGGCACACTTACCGACATGCGCATACCGTTCCCCCGACCCCGCAGCCTCGCCGGCCAGCTCTTCGCGATGCAGGTCGTGCTTGTGGCCGCGATCGTGGTCGGATGCGCCGTCTTCGCGTACATCACGGACCGCGCCCAGGCCGAGGAGACCGCGACCCGCCAGGTCACCGCGCTCGCGACGGCCGTCGCCGAGTCCCCCTCGGTGGTGGAGGCCGCCGGCTCCACGGACCCGAGCGCGCGGCTCCAGCCGTACGCCGAGTCGCTGCGGCAGCACTCCGGGGTCGCCTTCGTGGTGATCATGGCCCCGGACGGCACGCGCTGGACACATCCGGAGCCGGACCAGATCGGCCGTACGTACCTCGGCCACATCGAGCCTGCCCTCAAGGGGACGACCTTCTCCGAGACGCACATGGGCACGCTCGGCCGCTCGGTCCGCGCGGTCGCACCGGTCCTCGACGACGGTCGGGTCGTCGGCCTGGTCAGCGCGGGCATCACGATCGAGAAGATCAGCGAGCAGGTACGGGAGCAGGTGACGGCCCTGCTCGGAATGGCGGGGGCGGCGCTGGCGCTCGGCGGTATCGGTACGTACGTCATCAACGCCCGGCTGCGGCGGCACACGCACGGCATGAACGCGGCCGAGCTGAGCCGGATGCACGACTACCACGAGGCCGCGCTGCACGCGGTGTCCGAGGGGCTCGTGATGCTGGACGGGCAGCGACGGATCGCGCTCATCAACGACGGGGCGCGGGAGCTGCTCGGTCTCGACGCCGATGTGGTGGGCAGGTCGGCGGCGGATCTGGGGCTGCCGGTCTCGCTCACGAGTGCGTTGCTCGCCTCGGAGCCGCGGGTGGACGAGCTGCATCTGACGGCCGAGCGGGTGCTCGTGGTCAACACCCGTCCGGTGGTGGGCGGGGAGCGTCGGGGTACGGTCGTCACGCTTCGGGACCGTACGGAACTCCAGGCACTGTCGGGCGAGTTGACCTCCGAGCGGGGGTTCACACAGGCGCTCCGCTCGCAGGCTCACGAGGCGGCGAACCGCCTGCACACGGTCGTCTCGCTGATCGAACTGGGCCGGGTGGACGAGGCCGTCGGCTTCGCGACGGCCGAACTGGAGCTGGCGCAGGCGCTCACCGACCGGGTGGTCGACGCGGTCGGCGAGCCTGTCCTGGCGGCGCTGCTGCTCGGCAAGGCGGCGCAGGCGAACGAGTCGGGGGTGGAGCTGGTCCTGACCGAGGACAGCCGCATCGACGACGGGCTGCTGCCACCGGCTCTTCCGTCCCGGGACCTGGTCACGATCCTCGGCAACCTGATCGACAACGCGGTCGAGGCGGCGAGCGGTACGCCGCAGGGGCGCGTCACGGTCACGGCCCGCACCTACGACGGGGAACTCCTCCTCCGGGTCTCCGACACCGGACCGGGGATCGGGGCGGGCGCCCCGGACGCGGTCTTCGACCGCGGCTGGTCCACCCGCGGCCCCGGCCGAGGCCTCGGCCTCGCCCTGGTCCGCCAGGCGACGACGCGAGCCGCGGGCACGGTGGTCCTGACCCGGGCCCCGGAGGGCGGCGCGGAATTCACCGTACGGCTGCCACTGACGGACGAGGCGGGGGCGGGACAGGCGACGGAGTCGCGCCCGGGGGTGGCGCCTCCGGTCCCCGCGTCCGACCCGAACCCGGCCGTGGAGCCGGCCCCGAGGCCGGTGCCTCCAGTCCCCTCGCCCGACGCGGCCCCACCGGTCCCCGTGTCCGACCCGAACCCGGCCGTGGAGCCGGTCCCGAGGCCGGTGCCTCCAGTCCCCTCGCCCGACGCGGCCCCACCAGTCCCCGCGTTCGACCCGAACCCGACCCCGGGGCCGGTTCCGCCGACGCCCGCAGTCGACGCGAGCCCCGCCGCCCGGCCCGGCACGCCCGTCCCCCTGCCGTCGCCGGAGGCCGCGCCCGGCTCCCCCAGTGCGGAGGTGCCCGCATGAGCCAGGACATCCGCGTGCTGGTCGTCGAGGACGACCCTGTCGCCGCCGACGCGCACGCGCTCTACGCCGGGCGCGTGCGCGGATTCACCGTCGTCGGCGTCGCGCACTCGCGGGCCGCCGCCGTGCGCGTCCTCGACCGCCTGCCGGTCGATCTGATCCTGCTCGACCTGTACCTGCCCGACGGCCACGGGCTGCAGCTGCTGCGGTCGCTGCGCGCCGGCGGGCACTCCGCCGACGTCATCGCCGTCACCTCCGCCCGCGATCTCGCGATCGTGCGCGAAGGGGTGTCGCTCGGCGTCGTCCAGTACGTCTTGAAGCCGTTCACCTTCGCGACCCTGCGGGACCGGCTCACCCGGTACGCCGAGTTCCGCGCCACCGCCGGGGAGGCGTCCGGGCAGGACGAGGTGGACCGGGCCCTGGCGACCCTGCGCACCCCGCAGCCCGCCTCGCTGCCCAAGGGGCTGAGCGCCCCCACCCTGGAGGCCGTCACCCGTACCCTCCGGGACACGCCGGCCGGTCTGACCGCCGCCGAGGCCGGGGCCGCCGTCGGGATCTCCCGGATCACCGCGCGCCGCTATCTGGAGCATCTGGTCACGGACGGGCGGGCCGCGCGGGCCCCGCAGTACGGGCAGATCGGCCGTCCGGAGCTCCAGTACCGGTGGATCACGACGATCGGCCGCTGAGTCGGGCCTCCTCGATCGCCCTCACCTCAGTCCGGGCACGTTCCCCGCGGCAGCCACGTGGGAGGCCCCTGGCGTTCGCCCTCGGAGACGTCCCGGCCCAGGACCTCGTCGCGCGCCCGGTCATCGGACACCGCCCACCGGTCACCGAACGCGACGGAGATCAATACGGATTGTTACCGACCGGTTCCGACGTTTCTACGACTTCTGGCCTTGGGTGAACGCACCGTAGCCAATTGTCACGTTACGCATCTACCGTGTCAGGGTGCAACCCTCCCCTCCCTCACCTCCCTTCAACGCCCTCGCCGCGCGCCGATTGCGCGAAGGCCTCGGCATGGCTCCGGGACATGTCGCCTACGGTCTTCGCGCGCAGTACGGCCTCGCGATCACCCCCGACACCGTCATCGCCTGGGAACGCGGCCGGCTCGCCCCGACCGCCCAGGAGCTCACCGCTCTCGCGGGCGTCCTCTGGTGCGCCCCCGGCGAGCTGATCGCGGCCGCCACCACCCTGCGTGAGCACCGGATGGCCCGTGGCTTCGCCCCGGACGACCTGGCGCGCCGGTTGGGCCTCGACGTCCCCGGCTATCTGAAGATGGAGGAGTCGGGCCGCTGGCGCGGCAACGAACGCCAGACCGCCGCCCTCGCCGACACCCTCGGTCTCGGACCGCGCGCCCTGCTCACGGTGACCGGCAGGAACGAGGACCTGGCCCAGCTGCTGCGGGACGCGGCCACGACGCGCTGGCAGGCGTACGTGCGCCCGGTCGTGAAACTGCTGCCGATACAGAAGCGGACGCTGGAGTTCGCGCTCCAGCGGCTGCACACCGACTACCACGCGAAGATGGCGGCGACGAGCAGCTGGGGCGCCTCGGGCGACAGCGGGGACTCGGGCCGCGCGTACCTCGACGGAATCGTCGACCGCTTCTGGGAGTTGGTCGGGTCGTAGGGTGTCGTCGTGAGACGACATATAGCCTTCGAGAACCTCCACAACTTCCGTGACCTGGGCGGCTATCGGACCGCCGACGGCGGAACCGTCCGCTGGGACGTCCTCTACCGATCCGACTCCCTCGCCAAGTTGCGCGGCCCCGACCTGGACCGCTTCCAGGAGCTCGGCGTGGCCGCCGTGATCGATCTGCGCTACCCGTGGGAGATCGCCGCCAAGGGCCGTATGCCGGAGACCGACGGCATCACCTGGCACAACCTCAGCGTCGAGCACCGCCCCTACGACCAGGCGGAGATCGATCCGGACCTCGACCCGTGGCGCTACCTCGCCGACCGGTTCGCCGAGGTCGCGGCCGACGGCGCGGTGGAGCTGCGCGAGGCCCTGAAGGTGATCGCGTCCACGGAGGGGCCGCTCGTCTTCCACTGCGCCTCGGGGAAGGACCGCACGGGCCTGCTCGCCGCTGTGGTCCTCTCCCTCCTCGACGTCTCCGACGAGCAGATCCTCGACGACTTCGCGCTGACCGAACTTGCCACCGAACGGCTGATCGCCGACTGGCACGCCGCCCATCCGGGGCGGGAACTGCGCTGGCCGGGATACGGCAGGGCACCCGCGGAGATCATGCGGCTCTTCCTCGCGGACCTGCGCGCGGAGTACGGATCGGTGTACGCGTACGTCACCGGGCACGTGGGCCTGGATCCGGCCGTGGTGGAGACCCTCCGCAAGCGCCTGGTGGAGCCGGCGGGCGCCTAGGCCGTACGGAGATCAGGTCGGCCCCCGATCCGCGGAAGCCTCCTGGGGCCGCCGGTCGAAGCCCGCCTGGGTCCGCAGGCGGAAGCCCGCCCAGGTCCGGCGGTCGAAGCTCTCCTAGGTCCGGCGGTCGAAGCTGAAGAGCTGGCCCTGGGCGTCCGGGCGGCAGGCCGCCTGGGCGAGCTTCGCCCACTCCGCCGTACGGTCGCCCGTCACGGTCACGCAGGAGTCGGCCGTCGCCGAGTCCACGGGGACGATGCGGTATCCCGTGACGGGGCTGCCGAAGGGCTCCAGGCGAAACCTTTCGACACGGGTCGGATCGCCGCACTCCGAGTCCTCGAACGCGGCGTCGGCGATGCGGCCGCCGGTGGGGATGCCGGAGCAGCCGGGGCCGTAGTCCGGGTGGTCGGAGACGATCCGCCAGGTGCCGGCCCCGAGATCCATGAGGGAGTAGCGGGGGACGTCGGCGCCCGCGCACCTCCGCTGGTGGATCTGGCCGCTGCGGCCGCCCCGCCGCTCGTTCAGGCAGAGGTCCGAGCCGATCACCCGTATCTGTACGTCCCCGGCGGTGGGCGCGATCGGGGTGCCCGTCACCGTCCCGCCGCCGTCGCCGTCCTGGACGAGGGCGACGACCACACTGACCCCGGCGAGGACGAGTCCGGTGACGGCGACGACCGTGACGAGTGTCCGGGACATGCGTGACCGGGGGCCGGGGCTCGGGCTCTCGGGGGCGGGCGCGGTGGGCCACCGGGCGGTGGAGGTCTCGTCGCCCTCCGGGACGTCGGTCCCGGAGGGCTCGTACATGCCCCGTGCCGCCAGCTCCTTGCGGACCGCCTGCCAGCTCTCCAGCGCTCCCGGGTCCACTCCGCACGCGCGGACGAAGGAGGTCAGGAGCTCCTCGCGGGGGACGGTCGAGCGCGCGAGCATGTTGGCCACGGTCGAGCGGGGCAGGACGTCGCCGAGTGCGGAGGCGCGGGCCGAGAGCTCGCGGTAGGTCAGTCCTGACCAGTCCTTGAGTGCCTGGAGCTGCGCGATGAACGAGGCGGCGTCGGTGGCCTCTCGCGGGTCGGGCGCGCTGCGCCCGCCGGCGTAACCCTCGGTCATACGTGCTCCCCGCCCCTCTCCCGGTCCAGGTTGGGACATGTCCGGGACAGGCCCAAGCCTTGTTGATCGAGCCGTTCGACTCAAGAGTGGAAATCGGCAATTCCGGTCCGGCCGGAATCGTCACGGGGGGAATCACGGGGGACAACGGGGGAATCACGGGGAACGCGAAGGGACCCGATCGTCCACGGGGGGCGATCGGGGCCCTTCCGACGTCCGGAGGGTGTCGGTACGGCGCCCGGATGTCGGGACGGCGCCCGGACATCGGGACGGCGTCGGGATGTCGGGACATCCGGACGTCGGACGTCGGACGTCGGACATCGGGACAGTCTCTGGACCGAGGTCCCGGTCGGTCGGGTCAGAAGACCGACTCGGCCTCGGACATCCGGTTCGCCGGGACGGTCTTCAGCTGGGTCACAGCCTCGGCCAGCGGCACCATCTCGACATTCGTGCCGCGCAGCGCCGTCATCTTCCCGAACTCGCCGCGGTGCGCGGCCTCCACCGCGTGCCAGCCGAAGCGGGTCGCGAGCACCCGGTCGTACGCGGTCGGCGTGCCGCCGCGCTGGACGTGCCCGAGAATGACCGGCCGCGCCTCCTTGCCGAGGCGCCGCTCCAGCTCGACCGCGAGCCGGTTGCCGATGCCCTGGAAGCGCTCGTGGCCGTACTGGTCGATCGCGCCCTTCTTGTACTCCATGGAGCCCTCGGCGGGGTGGGCGCCCTCGGCGACGCAGATGACGGCGAACTTCTTGCCGCGGGCGAAGCGCTCCTCGACCATCTTGACGAGGTCGTCCACCTGGAAGGGGCGTTCGGGCAGGCAGATGCCGTGCGCGCCGCCGGCCATGCCGGACTCCAGCGCGATCCAGCCGGCGTGCCGGCCCATCACCTCGACGACCATCACGCGCTGGTGGGACTCGGCGGTGGTCTTGAGACGGTCTATGGCCTCCGTGGCGACGCCCACGGCGGTGTCGAAGCCGAAGGTGCGGTCGGTGGAGGAGATGTCGTTGTCGATCGTCTTCGGGACGCCCACCACGGGCATCCCGGCGTCGGCGAGCATCCGGGCGGCGGTCAGCGTGCCCTCGCCGCCGATCGGGATGAGCACGTCGATGCCGTGCAGCTTCGCCAACTCCTGGGCGGACTCGGCGGCTTCGGCCAGCCGGTTGCGCTCCAGGCGGGCGGAGCCGAGGATGGTGCCGCCGCGGGCGAGGATGCCACTCACCGCGTTGAGGTCGAGGGCCCGGTAGTGCCCGTCGAGGAGACCCTTGAACCCGTCCTCGAAGCCGATGACTTCGTCGCCGTAGCCGGTCAGAGCCCGGTGCACGACCGACCGGATCACTGCGTTGAGGCCGGGACAGTCGCCGCCTGCGGTGAGAACTCCGATGCGCATCGTGCTGTGTCTCCTGCTCGGTGAGTGGTACATGTGAGCTCTGTCGATTCTCCCACGCCCGGCAGTACCCCCGCGCTCCCTGCTACTCCGCGGCCCGGCCCCAGGGGCCTTTCGTCCCGCTGTTCCAGGCCCTTCGCCCGGCGGGCGCCCTACCCACCCCCAGAGGTATTGTCAAGAGGGCATTGCCACCCTTGCGGGGTTCTTTGAACACACTCGGTTGACGAGACCGGGCGGACAGGACTGGACAGGAGACCACGGCGTGACGCGCAGCGTGTACGTGACCGGGATCGACCGCGGGGACGGCCGGCAGGTCGTCGAGCTGGGAGTCATGGAACTCCTGACCCGCCAGGTGGACCGGGTGGGGGTGTTCCGGCCCCTGGTGCACGACGGCCCCGACCGTCTCTTCGATCTTCTGCGGGCCCGGTACCGGCTCTCCCAGGACGCGTCGACCGTCTACGGCATGGACTACCACGAGGCCTCCGCGCTCCAGGCCGAGCAGGGCACCGACGAGCTGGTCTCCCGGCTCGTCGACCGCTTCCACACGGTGTCCCGCGACTACGAGGTCGTACTCGTCCTGGGTACGGACTACTCGGCCACCCAGCTCCCCGACGAGCTGGCGCTCAACGCGCGCCTCGCCAACGAGTTCGGCGCCTCGGTGATACCCGTCGTCGGCGGCAAGGGCCAGCCCGCCGAGTCCGTACGGGCGGAGGCGCGCAACGCCTTCCGGGCGTACGACGGGCTCGGCTGCGACGTCCTCGCGATGGTCGTCAACCGGGTGGCGGGCGAGGACCGCGAGGCCATCGCCGAGCGGCTCAAGGCCCGGCTGCCCGTGCCCTGTTACGTACTGCCCGACGACGCCTCCCTCGCCGCCCCCACCGTCGCCCAGATCGCGCACACGCTCGGCGCTTCGGTCGTGCTCGGCGATGACTCGGGTCTGGCCCGCAACGCCCTGGACTTCGTCTTCGGCGGCGCGATGCTGCCGAACTTCCTCAACGCGCTGACCCCCGGCTGCATGGTGGTCACCCCCGGGGACCGCGCCGACCTGGTGGTGGGCGCGCTCGCGGCCCACTCCGCCGGTACCCCGCCCATCGCCGGTCTGCTGCTCACCCTGAACGAGCGGCCCAGTAACGAGATCCTGACCCTGGCCCACCGCCTCGCGCCCGGCACCCCGGTGATATCGGTACCCGGCAACAGCTTCACCACGGCGACCGAACTGTTCTCCCTCGAAGGGAAGTTGAACGCCGCCACGCCCCGCAAGGCCGAGACGGCCCTCGGTCTCTTCGAGCGGCACGTGGACACCGCCGATCTGCTGAAGCGGATCTCGGTGGCGCGCACCGGCCGGGTCACCCCGATGATGTTCGAGCACGACCTCCTGGAGCAGGCCCGCGCCGACCGCCGTCGCGTGGTCCTGCCCGAGGGCACCGAGGAGCGGGTGCTGCGCGCCGCCGATGTCCTGCTGCGCCGCGACGTCTGCGACCTGACGCTGCTCGGGGACGTAGAGATCATCCGGAAGAAGGCCGCCGACCTCGGCATCGACCTGTCCTCTCCGTCGACCCAGCTGATCGACCCGCAGACCTCGGAGCTGCGCGACTCGTTCGCGGAGAAGTACGCGGAGCTGCGGGCCCACAAGGGCGTGACGGTGGAGCTGGCGTACGACGTCGTCTCGGACGTGAACTACTTCGGGACGCTGATGGTGCAGGAGGGCCTGGCCGACGGCATGGTCTCCGGTTCGGTGCACTCCACGGCCGCGACGATCCGCCCGGCCTTCGAGATCATCAAGACCAAACCGGACGCGTCGATCGTCTCGTCGGTCTTCTTCATGTGCCTGGCCGACAAGGTGCTGGTGTACGGCGACTGCGCGGTCAACCCTGACCCGAACGCCGAGCAGCTCGCGGACATCGCCGTCCAGTCGGCGGCCACCGCGGCCCGCTTCGGTGTCGAGCCACGGATCGCGATGCTGTCGTACTCCACCGGCACCTCGGGCTCGGGCGCGGACGTCGACAAGGTCCGTGAGGCGACGAAGCTGGTACGGGAGTCCCATCCGGAGCTGCGGATCGAGGGGCCCATCCAGTACGACGCGGCGGTCGAGCCGTCGGTCGCCGCGACGAAGCTGCCGGGTTCGGAGGTGGCCGGTCAGGCGACCGTGCTGATCTTCCCGGACCTCAACACCGGCAACAACACCTACAAGGCCGTGCAGCGTTCGGCCGGCGCCGTGGCCGTGGGCCCGGTGCTGCAGGGCCTGCGCAAGCCGGTGAACGACCTCTCGCGTGGCGCGCTCGTCAGCGACATCGTCAACACGGTCGCCATCACGGCGATCCAGTCCCAGGCTCAGGAGCTCCCCGCATGACCGGCACCGACACCGCGACGCGCGTTCTCGTCCTCAACTCCGGCTCCTCGTCGGTGAAGTACCAGCTCCTCGACATGAAGGAGCACTCCCGGCTCGCGGTCGGTCTGGTGGAGCGGATCGGCGAGGAGACCTCGCGCCTCGTCCACACCCCGCTGCAGGGCGGCAGTGGGGCCAAGCGCGAGAAGAACGGTCCGATCGCCGACCATGCCGCCGCGCTGAAGGCGGTGTCCGAGGAGCTGGCGGCGGACGGGCTCGGCCTGGACTCCCCCGAACTGGCCGCGATCGGGCACCGGGTGGTGCACGGCGGGCTGAAATTCACCGCCCCGACCGTGATCGACGACGAGGTGCTCGCGGAGATCGAGCGGCTTGTCCCGGTCGCGCCGCTGCACAACCCGGCGAACCTCACCGGCATCCGTACGGCGATGGCACTGCGTCCCGACCTTCCGCAAGTCGCGGTCTTCGACACTGCCTTCCACACGACGATGCCGGAGTCGGCGGCCCGGTACGCGATCGACGTGGAGACCGCGGACGCGCACCGGATCCGGCGGTACGGCTTCCACGGCACCTCGCACGCCTATGTGTCGCGCGAGACGGCGAAGCTGCTCGGCAAGGCGCCGGAGGAGGTGAACGTGATCGTGCTGCACCTGGGCAACGGGGCCTCCGCCTCGGCCGTCCGGGGCGGGCGGTGCGTGGACACCTCGATGGGGCTCACGCCGCTGGAGGGTCTGGTCATGGGGACCCGCTCGGGCGACATCGACCCGGCGGTGACGTTCCATCTCAAGCGGGTCGCGGGGATGGACGAGAACGAGATCGACGTCCTGCTCAACAAGAAGTCGGGCCTGGTCGGGCTCTGCGGCGACAACGACATGCGGGAGATCCGTCGCCGGATCGACGAGGGCGACGAGCGGGCCGCCCTCGCCTTCGACATCTACATCCACCGGCTGAAGAAGTACATCGGGGCGTACTACGCGGTACTCGGGAGGGTGGACGCGGTGGCGTTCACGGCGGGTGTCGGTGAGAACGCGGCTCCGGTGCGGGAAGCTGCGATCGCCGGTCTGGAGGAGCTGGGCCTGATGGTGGACGCCGATCTGAACGCCGTACGGTCCGACGAGGCACGGATCGTCTCGCCGGAGTACGCACGGGTGGCGGTGGCGGTGGTGCCGACGGACGAGGAGCTGGAGATCGCCCGTCAAGCCTTCGCTCTGGTGCGCGGAGAAACGCTCGGAGGAGTGAACGCCTGAGCACCCCCGCGCCCATTTGTACTTTCCACCAGACGGAATATTCCGCAGTGAAACAAACCGATAGGATCCGCCTCATGCGCCGTTCCAAAATCGTCTGCACGCTGGGCCCCGCCGTCGACTCGTATGAGCAGCTGAAGGCTCTCATCGAGGCCGGTATGAACGTGGCCCGATTCAACATGAGCCACGGGACCCAGGCAGAGCACCAGGAGCGGTACGACCGTCTCCGCAGGGCGGTGGCGGACACCGGCCGCGCCGTCGGCGTGCTCGCCGACCTCCAGGGCCCCAAGATCCGTCTGGAGACCTTCGCGGAGGGTCCCGTCGAGCTGGTGCGCGGTGACGAGTTCACCATCACCACCGAGGACGTCCCCGGTGACAAGTCCATCTGCGGCACCACGTACAAGGGCCTGCCGGGTGACGTCTCCAAGGGCGACCAGGTCCTGATCAACGACGGCAACGTCGAGCTGCGCGTGGTCGAGGTCGAGGGCTCGCGGGTCAAGACCGTGGTCATCGAGGGCGGTGTCATCTCCGACCACAAGGGCATCAACCTGCCCGGTGCGGCGGTCAACGTCCCGGCCCTGTCCGAGAAGGACGTCGAGGACCTCCGCTTCGCGCTCCGCATGGGCTGCGACATGGTCGCCCTCTCCTTCGTCCGCAACGCCGACGACGTCAAGGACGTCCACAAGGTGATGGACGAGGAGGGCCGCCGGGTCCCGGTCATCGCCAAGGTGGAGAAGCCGCAGGCGGTGGAGAACATGGCGGACGTGGTCGCCGCCTTCGACGCCGTCATGGTGGCCCGTGGCGACCTCGCCGTGGAGTACCCGCTGGAGAAGGTCCCGATGGTGCAGAAGCGCCTCGTGGAGATGTGCCGCCGCAACGCCAAGCCGGTCATCGTCGCCACCCAGATGATGGAGTCGATGATCACCAACTCCCGCCCCACGCGCGCCGAGGCCTCCGACGTGGCCAACGCGATCCTGGACGGCGCGGACGCGGTCATGCTCTCGGCGGAGTCCTCCGTGGGCGCCTACCCGATCGAGACCGTGAAGACGATGTCGAAGATCGTCGCCGCGGCCGAGGAGGAGCTGCTCGCCAAGGGCCTGCAGCCGCTCGTACCGGGCAAGAAGCCGCGTACGCAGGGCGGTTCGGTCGCCCGTGCGGCCTGCGAGATCGCGGACTTCCTGGGCGGCAAGGCGCTGATCGCCTTCACCCAGTCCGGGGACACCGCGCGCCGGCTCTCGCGCTACCGCACGATCCAGCCGATCCTGGCCTTCACCACGGACGAGTCCACCCGCAACCAGCTCACGCTGAGCTGGGGCGTGGAGTCCTTCCTCGTCCCGTTCGTGGAGACCACGGACGCGATGGTCGACATCGTCGACGCGGAGCTGCTGAAGCTCCAGCGCTACAGCGAGGGCGACACCATGGTCATCACGGCCGGCTCGCCCCCCGGCGTCCCGGGCACCACGAACATGGTCCGGGTGCACCACCTGGGCGGCGGAGAGCACGCGTGACACGCACCGCCGGCCTCCTGGCATGACGAGGGCCCCCGTCCGATCCGGACGGGGGCCCTCGTCATGTGCGGCTCCCTGACGGGCCTTCTACGCGATCAGTTGGGCTCGACCGTGTTGCGCAGGCCGGGGACGGTGAGCGTGCCGCCGAACTGACCGGCCTGGGTGACCTCGACGTCCGTGAAGATCGCGAACGGTACGTCGAGCGGCGGCGGGGTCTCCGGGCTGAAGGTGACCGGGATGATGCCGAAGAGGTTGCCCTTCAGCTTCTCCGTGTACATGGTCACCGTGCCGTTGCTCATGGTCGACGTCGAGCCCTTGTCGGACCGAACGTGCCCGGTGTAGCCGTCCGAGTGGACGGTGCGCTGGTGCAGGTCCTTGATGTCCACGCCGTCCTTCGCGGTGAACTTCAGGACCTTCTTGATCTTCCCGCTGCCCGTCTTCACCTCGACGATGCCGTGGTACTTGAGGCCCTTCAGCGTGAGCTTCGTGCTGTTCAGGATCCACGGCTCGTCCGGGAGCAGCGGGATGCCGGGCTCCAGGTCCGCCGCCGCGAGCGCCTCGGGGTCGGGCTCGGGGCACGGGAAGCGCGGCTTGGCGCCCTCGGGTATGTCCTCGTCCTTCTTGGCGTCGAGGCCCTTGGCGTCCTCCGGCAGCTCCTCGACCTTGGCGCCGACCTTGCCGGCGGCCTCCTCGATGGCGGCCTTGGTCTTGTCGACGGGGGTCTCGGCCTGGGTGTCGGCCTTCTCCGCCGTGTCGGCCTTGTCCGCCGTGTCCGTCGTCGGGGCCGTCGTCGCCGGCTTCTCGCTCACCGGGGCGGACGGCGCCGGCGTGGTCGACGGTGTGGTCGTCGGCTCCGCGTCGGGCCCGTCGAACAGGTCCTTGATCTTGTCGCCGAGACCCAGCGGGTCGAGCGGGTTGACGCTCTCCGTCGCGGTGGGCGCGGGCGCCGGGGCCTGCTGCTCGTCGGCCTGCTGCTGCGTGGCAGCGCCCTGCTCCGTACCGGTCGTCGCCGAGGGGCTGGCCGTCGGCTTGGGCGACTCCTGCTCCTTGGTCGCCTCCGGCTTCGGCGAGGTCGACGCGCTCGCGGTGGGCTTCGGGCTCTCGGTCGCGGCGGGCTTCGTCGACTCCTCTGCCACCGGCTCGTCCGAGCGGGTCACGCACGGACCGGGTGCGAAGGGGATGTCCTTCTCGTCGGCGAGGGCGAGCTTGGGCGCCATGCCCATGCCCATGAGGACCGCGGTCGGCATGGCCGCCAGGGCCATCGCCTTGCCCGCGGGACCCTGGATCTTGTTCAGCAGGGACTTGCGGGGAGCCGCGTGCCGCGGACCCCGTCCTGCCAGAGTGGCGCCGTCCGCAGCCGTCGCCGACTGTGTTTCGTCACCCCGCACTGTTCCTCCCGCCGTTGGCGTCGATCGTCGTTTCGGTCGCCTGCGCGTCCTCCGCGGCACGCTGCTCCGGGACCGGGGCCTTCTCGAAGGCGACCGCCTGGGTCTCCTCCTGGGCCTCGGCTCCGTGCGGCTGACCGTCGTTCTCGTACTCGCCCTGCAGGGCCTCCGCCTCGGCCGTCGCCTCCACCGGGACGCCGGGCGCCCAGGCGATCGACATCCCGCCGCCGATCAGGGAGAGCAGGAATCCGATGACGAGGCCGCCGAAGTTCGACACCGGGATGGAGACAAGCCCCAGCACGATCGCCGCGACGCCGGCAAACACCCGCACGATGGGCTGGAACCACATCGTGAGACCGAGCGTGATGAGCAGGACGCCGATGATCAGCGCACCTGCTCCGGCCGTGGTGGCGATGGCGATCGTCATGTTGCCGAGTCGCATGTCGCCGTACGGGAGATACGCGATCGGTACGCCGCCGAGGATCGTGAGCAAGCCCGCCCAGAAGGGCCGCTGGCCCCGCCAGTTACGGAAACGGTTCTCGCTCGGGACTCCGCGGGAAGCAGTGGACTCGGCGCTCATGGAAAACAGCTCCCTGGAAGCGGTGTTGCGTAAGAAAGGTGGTGAACGGCGGTACGGACCGGAGCGGGCAGGGCCGTACGGAACGACCCCACCCGCCGGGTGCGTACTACTCGGTGAAGCACTCCTTGGGAGCGCCCGTGTGCAGCTTCAGCTTGAGGTCGGGAAGCTTGAAGGTGGCGGCGGTCGTCGCCCACGCCTTCTGCTTCACGTCCGTCAGCTTGGCCGTCTCGGCGCGCTGCGAGAAGCCGTACGGGTTGGCCTTGGTGCCGGGCTGGATGCCGGGCTTGCCGTCGGCCTTCGGGAGCGCGCCCGCGGCCACACCGATGTCGATGTTGCCGAACTCGGCGTCCGCGTCGAGGGACGAGACATCGAGGTAGATGTCCTTCGCGTACACCGGGTTCTTGCTGTCCGTACCGGCCCGCAGCTCCAGCGAGACGTTGCCGAGGAACGGCACGTTCGGCGTCACGACGGACTGGCACATGTTGGTGATCCAGGCCTCGGAGAAGCCCGACACACCGACCGGCTGGGCGAACGGCTTGCCCTCGAGGTCCTTGCCCGAGACGACGTTGCCGTACTGGACGAAGTCCTTACCGACAAGGCTGTCGGCCCTGACCTTGAACTCCTGGCCGGAGATGCTGAAGGACGCGGCAAGCGCACCCTGAGCCAGGCCGACACCGATCGCGGCCGTCGCGGCCACACTCGGCACCATGACAACGGCGAACCGCTTCCATCTGGTCCCGCCACGAACCTGGGACTTCATGAGAATCCTCCTTCTCGGACGTACATCTCCGGATGGGCTCAGGGCCCGTCCTGGGATGGGAGAAGCGCTACGTCCTCGGGAAGGAGCGCCGAACATCGGGCGCGACCCGCGTCCGATTCACCGGCGATCACCCCCGAGCGACAACCACTGGCCACGCCTTGCGCGCAACCTCCTTGGACAGGCCCCGCCGGTGAAGGCAGGAACCCCCCTGTCCACAGCCGGCGCCACTGTCGCCGACCCACTCGGTGGGGACCCTCGCCGCGAACCCGGTTGGTTGCCGGGCTGGTGCGGTATCGGACCGAGCGTCGCCGATCGTGGTCCATTCCGGGCCGGGGCACAAGGGGGTTCGTTACCGGCTAGTAACGGGTGGATAACCACGCCACGACAGGGCGATGTCGCCCGGCCACACAGGGTGCAGTTCACCGGGGCCGTACATCAGGATGTTGAGGATGAAAGCCGGACAGAATGCCGGGTTCGATTTACTGCAAGTAACAGCGGCCGCGTTTACCAAGTTTTGGTAAAGCGCGGCCGCGAAATGTCACTGTGTCGCCAAATCAGCGCGATTCGGCGCGCCTGGAACGTGCCTAGAACAGCACCCGAGCGAGGGCCTGACGGGCCGCCGTGACCCGCGGGTCCTCGGGGCCGATGACCTCGAACAGCTCGAGCAGCCGCAGCCGCGCCGCGTCCCGGTCGTCACCTGCCGTACGCCGCACGGCGTCCACGAGCCGGCCGAAGGCGTCCTCGACGTGACCGCCCACCAGATCGAGATCCGCGGCGGCGATCTGCGCGGTGACGTCGGCCGGATTGTCGGCCGCGTTCTTCCGCACCGCCTGCGGGTCCATGTCCTGCACGCGGGCGAGCAGCTCGGCCTGGGCCAGGCCCAGCTTGGCCTCCGGGTGACCGGGGTCGTCGGCGAGCACGTTCTTGTACGCCTGGACGGCGCCGGCCAGGTCACCGGCGTCGAGCGCCGACATCGCCGCCTCCAGCAGCGCGTCGTACGGGCCGGCGGGCACCGGGGCCTGCGTGGGCTCGCCGGAGGCGTCGGCATCCGGGTCGACGACGATGCCCGTGAGGCCGAAGCGCTCCTCGCCGACCTGGATCAGCTGGTCCAGGGTCTGCCGGATCTGGGCCTCGGGCGCCGCGCCCTGGAAGAGCGGCAGCGCCTGACCGGCGACCACCGCGAAAACGGCCGGAATTCCCTGGATGCCGAACTGCTGCATCAGCATCTGGTTGGCGTCGACGTCGACCTTCGCGAGGAGGAAGCGTCCGTTGTACTCGACGGCCATCCGCTCCAGGAGCGGGCCGAGCTGCTTGCAGGGCTCGCACCACTCGGCCCAGAAGTCGATGACGACCGGAACCTCGGCGGAGCGCTGAAGGACATCACGCTCGAAGCCGGTCTCGTCGACATCGATCACCAGGGCAGAGGGAGAGACCGCCGCCACGCCACCCTGCCGCGCGGCCTCGGCACGCGCCTGCTCCGCCTTCGACTTGGCCTCTCCGGCCGCCTTCACCGCGGCGAGGTCGACGACGCCGCTCATGGACATGTTTCTGGGCTGCATGAGTACATCCTCCCCCTTCCGCGCGCGTGACTGGTACGTCATGGCTGAACCGTGCACCGAAGTGCACGGTTCGCGTTCTGTTGCACCGGGTCCCCACCTGGTGCGTGTGGTGTCGCTCGGGGCCGCTCAAAGCCTTTCGCTACGGGTCGTAGCGTAACTCTCTCGCCCGATCGATGGACAGATCTGACCGGTGAACTGGCTCACATCACGCGACTCTGGCGCAATACCTACCGGCGGGTATGGTCGATCCCCATGTGTAGCCGCACCAGTTCCCGCAGCCGTACCGGACGCCCCCGCAGCGTCGCGGCCGATGCCGCGATCCTCGAGGCGACCCGTGCCGCCCTGGTCGAACTGGGCTGGTCCAAGCTGACGATGGGCGATGTGGCCGGCCGGGCGGGGGTCGCCAAGACCACGCTCTACCGGCGCTGGGCGAGCAAGAACGAGCTGGTCGTGGACGCCGTCGCCGTCCTCTTCGACGAACTCGAACTCCCGGACCTCGGCTCCCTCCAGGCCGACATCGAGAACGTGGTGCTGCAGTTCGCCGCGCTGCTCCAGCGGCCGGAGACGAAGACGGCCCTGATGGCGGTGGTGGCGGAGTCCACCCGTGACGAGCCGCTGCGCGAGCGCATCCGCAGCTCCATCGTCGACCGGCAGAAGCGGCTGGTTCTGGAGGGTCGCCAGCGCGCCCAGGAGCGCGGCGAACTCCCCACCGACCGGGACCCGGTGTCGATCGACGACACCGACGACCTGATCTTCGACGTGATAGCGGGCGCGGTGGTCCACCGCGCCCTGGTGAGCGCGGAACCGGTCGACGAGGCCTGGGTCCAGCGCTTCACCGCCCTCCTGATCGGCGGCCTGGGCGCGGCGGCGGCCACACCCTAGGGTGACGGTCGTGACGATCACTCTGAACAGCGCCGTACGCGCGCTTCTGGACGACATCAACCCGGCGATCCTGGGCACCGTCCACCCCGACGGCTCTCCGCAGACCTCGGTGGTCTGGGTGGCCAGGGAAGGTGACGAGCTGTTGATCTCCACCCAGGACGGCCGCCGCAAGGTGCGCAACATCCGGGCCGATCCGCGGGTCAGCCTGATCGTGTACGACCGCAAGGACCCCCAGCTGTACGCCGAGATACGGGGCACGGCCACGGTCGCCGAGGACGTGGGCCGGGCCGTCGCGGTCGCGATGGAGGAGCGCTACGAGGGTCCGGGCGCCGGCCAGGAGTACCTCGACCTGCCGCCGGAGGTCGTACGGGTGGTCGTGCGGATCACGCCGACGAAGGTCCTCGGTACGGCCGCGAAGTAGTCGAAGCGGAAGGGGCGGTACGGGACTTCCCGTACCGCCCCTTCTCGTACGGCTAGAAGCCCGGGGGCTCCGTGTAGATGCCCCACTCCTCGCGGAGCACGTCGCAGATCTCGCCGAGGGTGGCCTCCGCGCGGACCGCGTCGAGCATCGGGCCGATCATGTTGGAGCCGTTGCGGGCCGCTGCCAGCATCGAGTCCAGGGCGACTCGGACGCGGGCGTCGTCGCGGCGCTCCTTGCGCTCGCCGAGGACGCGGACCTGCTCCCACTCGACCTCGTGGCTGACCCGCAGGATCTCCAGGTCGCCGGTGACCGAGCCGTGGTGGACGTTGACGCCGACGACGCGCTTGTCGCCCTTCTCCAGGGACTGCTGGTACTGGAAGGCGGACTCGGCGATCTCGCCGGTGAACCAGCCGTCCTCGATGCCGCGCAGGATGCCGGAGGTGATCGGACCGATCGGGTGCTGCCCGTCCGGGTGGGCCCGGCGGCCGCGCTCCTTGATCTGGTCGAAGATCTTCTCCGCGTCGGCCTCGATCCGGTCGGTGAGCTGCTCGACGTACCAGGAGCCACCGAGCGGGTCGGCCACGTTGGCCACACCCGTCTCCTCCATCAGCACCTGCTGCGTGCGCAGCGCGATCTCGGCGGCCTGCGCGCTGGGGAGCGCGAGGGTCTCGTCGAGGGCGTTGGTGTGCAGCGAGTTGGTGCCGCCGAGGACCGCGGAGAGCGCCTCCACCGCGGTGCGTACGACGTTGTTGTACGGCTGCTGGGCCGTGAGGGAGACACCGGCGGTCTGGGTGTGGAAGCGGAGCCACTGGGCCTTGTCGGTCTTGGCTCCGTAGACCTCCTTCATCCAGCGCGCCCAGATCCGGCGGGCGGCGCGGAACTTGGCGATCTCCTCGAAGAAGTCGAGGTGCGCGTCGAAGAAGAAGGAGAGGCCGGGCGCGAAGACGTCGACGTCCAGGCCCCGGGAGAGGCCGAGCTCCACGTAGCCGAAGCCGTCGGCGAGGGTGTACGCGAGCTCCTGCGCGGCCGTCGCCCCGGCCTCGCGGATGTGGTAGCCGGAGACGGAGAGCGGCTTGTACGCGGGGATGCCCTGCGCGCAGTGCTCCATGAGGTCGCCGATGAGGCGCAGGTGCGGCTCGGGCTGGAAGAGCCACTCCTTCTGCGCGATGTACTCCTTGAAGATGTCGGTCTGGAGCGTGCCGTTGAGCACGGCCGGGTCGACACCCTGGCGCTCGGCGGCGACCAGGTACATGCAGAAGACGGGCACGGCGGGCCCGGAGATGGTCATCGAGGTGGTGACGTCGCCGAGCGGGATGTCCTTGAAGAGGACCTCCATGTCGGCGGCGGAGTCGATGGCGACACCGCAGTGGCCGACCTCGCCGAGCGCCTTCGGGTCGTCGGAGTCGCGGCCCATGAGGGTGGGCATGTCGAAGGCGACCGAGAGCCCGCCGCCGCCGGCGGCCAGGATCATCTTGTACCGCTCGTTGGTCTGCTCGGCGTTGCCGAAGCCGGCGAACTGGCGGATGGTCCAGGTCCGGCCGCGGTAGCCCGTCGGGTGCAGGCCACGGGTGAAGGGGTACTCACCGGGCCAGCCGATGCGCTCGAAACCCTCGTAGGTGTCCCCGGGCCGCGGCCCGTAGACGGGCTCGACCGGGTCACCGGAGAGCGTCGTGAAGTCGGCGTCGCGCTTGCGGGCCTTGTCGTAGCGGGCCTGCCAGCGTCGGCGGCCTTCCTCGATCGCGTCAGCGTCCATGCTTCGAATTTACTAGGACGTCCTAGTAAATGTCGATGGGAAACCCCCGCACATCCGTGCGGGGGTGTGCCTCAGACCTTGACCGGGGCCGGCTGCGCGCCGCTGACCAGCGGAAGTGTCTCGCGGACGACCTTGCGCTCGACGAAGAACGCGGCGAAGGGAATCGTCCCGGACAGCAGCACCCACAGGAGCTTGCCGAACGGCCACTTCGCCTTGGAGCCCAGGTCGAACGCGAAGATCAGGTAGATGATGTAGAGGACGCCGTGGGCCTGGGAGACCGCGAAGGTCACGTCCTCGCCCATGTGGAACCCGTACTTGAAGACCATGCAGGTGCACAGCACGAGCAGCATGACGGCGGTGATGTACGCCATCACGCGGTAACGGGTCAGCACGCTGGATTTCATGCCGTCGAGCGTAACGGCACGTTCCGGGCGATCTTCGGGCGGGCCCGGCTTCGCGTCAGCTCTCGTCGAAGTCGTGCGCGTTCACCCGCAGCGGGCGCAGCATCGCGAAGATCTCCGCGCACTCCTCGGCGTCGTAGACCCCGAGGCCGAAGTCCATCTCCATCAGATCGCGGGTGGCCGCCTCGACCACCTCGCGGCCCTTCTCGGTGATGGAGGCGAGGGTTCCGCGGCCGTCGTTGGGGTTGGGCCGCTTGTCCACGAGACCGGACTTCACGAGCCGGTCCACCGTGTTCGTCACGGACGTGGGGTGGACCATCAACCGCTCACCGATCTTGGACATCGGCAGCTCACCGGCCTTCGAGAAGGTGAGCAGCACGAGGGCCTCGTAGCGCGCGAAGGTCAGCCCGTACGGCTTGACCACGGCGTCCACCTCCGCGAGGAGGATCTGATGGGCCCGCATGATCGAGGTGATCGCGGCCATCGAGGGGACGGGCCCCCAGCGGTTCTGCCAGAGCTCGTCGGCGCGGGCGATGGGGTCGAACGGGAGACTGAGCGGCTTCGGCACGCGTCGACCTTACCCACTGGTCACATGGTGGTCAGCCCCGTCTCGAACTTCGGTCGTACGGACCTCGGCGACGACCGCCAGGACGCAGACCGTGCCGAGCACGCCCGCGCCGACGACCACGAGGTGGACGGGGAGGAACTCGGCGGCGAGACCGGCTCCGGTCATGCCGACGCCCTGGATCGTCATCATGCCCGCGGTCATCAGGGTCATGGCCCGGCCGCGCTGCTCCTCGGGGACGGCGGCGACGAACCAGGCGTCGAGGCCGAGGGTGTACGCGCCGGTGGCGCCGGCCAGGAGGAGGGCGACGGCGGCGAGGGCGATGCCGGGCTCGACGGCGTAGAGCAGGAACGGCAGCAGCCCCACGGCCACGAGCGGGACGACGATCCGCTCGCGCACGCGGGCGCTGAGGGCGGAGCCGGCGAAGAGCTCGCCCGCGATGGTGCCGACGGGCATCGCGCACATCAGGAGGCCCAGGGCGGCGGTGGAGGCGCCGATCTCGCGGGCGTAGGGGGCGGCCAGGGCCTCGGGGGTGACGACGAAGAGGGGCGGGATCCAGAACATGAGCATCAGCGCGCGGATCCGGCGGTCGCGCAGGACGCCCCAGGTCCCGCCGAGGCCCTGACGCCCGGCGGTCGCCGCTGCCCGTGCCGGGCGGTGGGCGGTGCCGAAGCGCAGCAGCAGCGCCGAAGCGAGGAAGGTGACGGCGGTGATCGCGATGGCGCCGCGCGGCGGCACGACGGTGAGCAGCACACCGCCGACACCGAACCCGGCGAGCAGGGCGCTCTGCGAGACGATCCGGAGGAGGGAGCGGCCGAGCACGAAGAGGTCGCCCTCGCCGAGGATGTCGGCGAGGGTCGCCATCCGGGTCCCGTTGAAGACGGGCGCGACGGCGGCGACGGCGCACCGCAGCACGAGCAGCCCGGCGACGGGGGTCACGGGGGCGACCATCAGCGCGACGCAGCCGGCACAGACGAGATCGCAGACGACGAGCACGCGCCGCGCGGGATACCGATCGGCGACACCGGCGAGCAGGGTGCCGCCGAGCAGATAGGGCAGGAACCCCAGGGCGAAGGTGAGCGAGGAGAGCAGCGGCGACCCGGTGAGGTCATAGACGAGCACGGTGAGCGCGATCTCGCTGACGACGACTCCGAGCAGCGAGAGCAGGTGCGCGACGAACACGGTCCTGAACTCCCGCACGGCGAACACGGCGCGGTAGCCGGGGCCGGCTGTCCGTTCGGGCGCGAGGACCGGGTCGGGTGTCGCACTGGGCGTAGGGGTGGTTCCGGGGTTCTCCTTCGGCATGGGGCGAGACTCACCCCCGTACCCGCCCCCGCCCTAGACTTTCGGCTCCAGCCGAATCTTTCGTGGGGAGTCATGCCCTATCACCTTCAGTTCGGCGAGGCCGACCCCCTTCGGATCCGGTTCGCGCTCTCGCCGCTCTGGGAGACACAGTCCGCCGTGCGGGTGCTCGCGCGGCCCCGGCAGCAGGGGTATCACCTGCCCTGGCTCCGGCGGATCCGTGGCGCGGCCGAGGGGATCGACCTCGGGCCGCTCCATCTGCTGATGCCCCGGCACGGGCACAGCCCGGACTTCCTCTATCCGCCACCTCTCGGGCCCGCCGCCTCCTTCGAGGAGGAGATCGCGGCCGTACGCGAGACCGATCCCGCCCTCGCGCTGGACGACTTCGCGCGCGCCCTCGCCGACACCCCCGGCGCCGCGGCGACCGACGAGGGGCGGCGGATGCTCGCCGACCCCGGGGGCGCCGTCCAGCGGCTCGCCGATCTGCTCCAGGACGCCTGGGACGCCCTGATCGCGCCCGTGTGGCCCCGGCTGCGCGCCCTCCTCGAAGCCGATGTCGCCTACCACTCCCGCCGCCTCGCCGACGGTGGCCTGGAGCGTCTCCTCGGCGAGCTGCACCCCGGGTTCGACTGGGCCGCCGGCAGCGCCACCCTCACCGTCGCCTACCGCGGCGAGCACGTCCGCTCCCTGGACGGGCAGGGCCTGGTCCTGATGCCGTCCGTCTTCACCTGGCCCGACGTGGTCAGCGGCTTCGACCCGCCCTGGCAGCCGACCGTCGTCTACCCGGCGCGCGGGATCGGCGGGCTGTGGACCGAGGCCCGCGACCGGACGCCCGACGCGCTCGCCCGGCTGCTCGGCAGGGCCCGCGCGGACGTGCTGTGCGCCCTGGACGATCCGGCAGGCACGAGCGCGCTCGCGCACCGCCTCGGCCTCGCCCCCTCCTCCGTGTCGGCGCATCTGTCCGTACTGAAGGAGGCCGGCCTGCTGACCTCCCGCCGCTACGGCCACCAGGTGCTCTACGAGCGCACCCCGCTCGGCATCGCCCTGACCGCCTCCGGCGGCGCGCACGAGTGAGCCCCCGACCCGGAGGGGGCGGGGGCTCGGCTCCGCGGCGGGTGTTCAGCCTTCCAAGTGGCGTTCCACGGTCGCGACCTTGGAGGCGAGACCGTCCGTGACGCCCGGCCGGATGTCGGCCTTGAGGACCACGGAGACCCGAGGCGCCCGCGCCTCCACCGCGGCGACGGCGCGCTTGACCACGTCCATCACTTCGTCCCAGTCGCCTTCGATCGAGGTGAACATCGCGTCGGTACGGTTCGGCAGCCCCGACTCCCGTACGACCCGGACGGCGTCGGCGACGTACTCGCCGACCTCCTCGCCGACCCCGAGCGGCGTGACCGAGAAGGCGACGATCACGCGTTCACCGTGCCCTCGCGGCCGGCGCGGGAGGCGATCACCGCGTCCTCGGCCTCGCGCTTGAGCTTGCGCTCGGCGAAGAAGCCGCCGAGGGGCAGCACGGAGAGCACGAAGTAGAGCGCCGCCGTCTTGACGTTCCACTTGGTGCGGTTCCAGGCGTCGAGCCAGAAGAGCACGTAGAGGATGAAGAGAACGCCGTGGATCGCTCCCATGACCGGCACCGCGTTGAACTCCGTCGTCCGCTTCAGTACGGAGCAGACCAGCAGCAGCAGGAAGGAGACGGCCTCCGGAGCGGAGACGAGTCGGAGGCGCTGGAGGGAGGAGGCGGTCTTGATGTCCACGGGGGTCACCTTCGGGTGGGAGGGGGTCGGTGATCTTGTGAATGGATGCACAAGCGTCGCCTCATTGTGGCACCCGACTTTGCTGTCCCTTTGTCCGGGGGCCCCGTAACCTCGCTCCGTGGCAACGTTTCGACTCCAAGGCAGCAAAGTGCTGGCCGTCGACATGACCGGTGACGCCGTCAAGGCGAAGAACGGCTCGATGGTCGCGTACGACGGCCAGATGGCCTTCAAGAAGATGTCCGGCGGCGGTGAGGGCCTGCGCGGCATGGTCACCCGCCGGCTCACCGGCGAGCAGATGGAGGTGATGGAGGTGAAGGGCCAGGGAACCTGCTGGTTCGCCGACCGCGCCTCCGAGATCAACCTCGTCTCCCTGCACGGCGACAAGCTCTATGTCGAGGCGAGCAATCTCCTCTGCACCGACGCGGGGCTGCGCACCGGCACGAGCTTCACCGGGCTGCGCGGCGGAGCGACCGGCAACGGTCTCTTCACGACGACGATCGAGGGCACCGGCCAGGCGGCGATCATGTCGGACGGCCCGGCGGTGGTGCTGCGCGTGACGCCGCAGTACCCGCTCTCCGTCGACCCCGGCGCGTACGTCGCCCACCAGGGCAACCTCCAGCAGAGCTTCCAGTCCGGTGTGACCTTCCGCACCTTCCTGGGCGAGGGCGGCGGCGAGGCGTTCCAGATCCGCTTCGAGGGCGACGGGCTCGTCTACGTACAGCCGAGCGAGCGCAACACGGTGGGGGGTGACGTCTGATGCCGTTCCGCGAGATCAACTCGAAGATGGTCGAGGCCCAGCTGGTGCCTGGGCAGCGCATGTTCAGCCAGCGCGGCGCGATGCTGGCGTACCGCGGCGACGTCACTTTCACGCCGAACATCGCGGGCGGCCAGGGCGGTGTGATGTCGATGATCGGTCGCCGGGTGGCGGGCGAGGCGACCCCGCTGATGACCGTCGAGGGCAACGGCACGGTGATGTTCGGGCACGGCGGCCACCACATTCAGGTGATCCGGCTGACCGGCGACACCCTCTTCGTCGAGGCCGACCGGCTCCTCGCCTTCGACGGCACCCTGGAGCAGGGCACGATGTTCATGGGCTCCCAGGGCGGCGTCATGGGCATGGTGCGCGGCCAGGTGACCGGCCAGGGCCTGTTCACGACGACATTGAAGGGCCACGGAGCGGTCGCGGTCATGGCGCACGGCGGTGTGATCGAGCTGCCGATCACCCCGGGACGCGCGGTCCATGTGGACCCGCAGGCGTATGTCGCCCACCACGGCGACGTACGGAACAAGCTCTCCACCGCGCTCGGCTGGCGCGACATGGTGGGGCGGGGCTCGGGCGAGGCGTTCCAGCTGGAGCTGAGCGGCAGTGGTGCGGTGTACGTGCAGGCGTCGGAGGAGAAGCTGTGACCGGTCCCGTCGTCCTCGACCCGCAGTCGCTCCCGTCCGACGACAACGTCAATCCGTACACCTTCTGCGTGGAGCTCAAGGGCTCCCAGTGGTTCCTGCAGAAGGGCAAGATGATCGCCTACTACGGGCGGATCGACTTCAACGGCATCGGCCACGGGCGGCTGGACCGTCTGGTCCGTACGTCGTTCCACTCGCCGCTGCACGCGAGCGACTGGGTGGTGGCGGAGGGCAGCGGCAAGATGCTGCTCGCCGACCGGGCCTTCGACGTGAACTCGTTCGACCTGGACGAGGGCAATCTGACGATCCGTTCGGGCAATCTGCTGGCGTACCAGCCGACGCTGGCGCTGAAGCAGTCGATCGTGCCGGGGTTCGTGACGCTGATCGGCACGGGCAAGTTCGTGGCGGCGTCGAACGGGCCGGTGGTCTTCATGGAGCCGCCGATGCGGGTGGATCCGCAGGCGCTGGTGGGCTGGGCGGACTGCCCGTCCCCGTGCCACCACTACGACCACGGCTATCTGACCGGCGTGATGGGCGGCGTGCGGGCGCTGACGGGGATCGGTGGCACCTCGGGCGAGGAGCACCAGTTCGAGTTCGTGGGGGCGGGTACGGTGCTGCTCCAGTCGACGGAGCTGCTGATGGCCGAACGGGCGATCGGTGAGACGCCGGCGCAGGCGGGAGTGCCGGGCGGTCATGGACCGTTCGGTTCCGGCCATGGTCAGGGCGGATCGGTACCGCGCCTTCCCGGTCAGCTCGGGGACCTCCAGCGTCGCTTCGGGCTGTAGCCGGTAGTCTGCGGAGTGTGACGTCATCGAACGGCGTCGAGCGTCGTTCGAATCTCCGCACCCGCGCGTCGGGGCTCCGGGTGCCCGGCGTCACACTCCCTCATTTCGTCCAGCATTCAACTTCTTAGGTAGAATCCATATATGGAGACCGAGACGGCCACCCCCTGGCTCAACGACGCCGAGCAGTGTGCATGGCGCACGTACCTGGACGTCAACAGGATGCTGACGTACCAGCTGGAGAAGGATCTCCAGCCCTTCGGCCTGACCATCAACGACTACGAGATTCTGGTGAATCTGTCGGAGTCGGCGGAACGGCGCCTGCGCATGAGCGACCTCGCGACGGCGACGCTGCAGTCCAAGAGCCGGCTCTCGCACCAGATCACCCGCATGGAGAACGCGGGGCTCGTGCGCCGTGAGAACTGCGAGTCGGACCGCCGCGGGCTGTACGCGGTCCTGACCGACCACGGCATGGACACGATGCGGAAGGTGGCGCCGCACCACGTCGAATCGGTGCGCAAGCACTTCATCGACCAGCTCAGCTCCGAGGCGCTCGGCGACCTCCACGAGTCGCTGAAGCCGGTGGCGGAGCAGCTGCGGGGCCGCCGAGGCAAGCCGTAGCGAAACCGGAAGAAGGCCCGGTACGCGTCCGCGTACCGGGCCTTCTTCGCGTTCGTCGCGTCAGTTGCCCGTCAGGCTCGCGATCAGCTCGTCGGAGGCCGCGTACGGGTCCAGTTCACCCGCCACGATCCGCTCCGCCAGCGCGTCCAGGCGGCGGTCGCCGTGCAGATCGCCGATGCGCTCGCGCAGCGCCGTGACGGCGATCGTCTCGACCTCGCGCGCCGAACGCGCCCGGCGGCGCTCCGCCAGGACCCCGTGCTCCTCCATCCACGCGCGGTGCTTCTCGAGCGCCTCGACGACCTCGTCGATGCCCTCGCCGCGCGCCGCGACCGTCTTGACGATCGGCGGCCGCCAGTCGCCCGGCCCGCGCGCCTCGCCCAGGCCCAGCATGTGGTTCAGCTCGCGGGCCGTGGCGTCCGCGCCGTCCCGGTCCGCCTTGTTCACCACGTACACGTCGCCGATCTCCAGGATGCCCGCCTTCGCGGCCTGGATCCCGTCGCCCATGCCCGGAGCGAGGAGCACCACCGAGGTGTCGGCCTGGGAGGCGATCTCCACCTCCGACTGCCCGACGCCCACCGTCTCCACGAGGATCACGTCGCAGCCCGCCGCGTCGAGGACGCGAATGGCTTGCGGGGCCGACCAGGCGAGCCCGCCCAGGTGGCCGCGGGTCGCCATCGAGCGGATGTAGACGCCCGGGTCGGAGGCGTGCTCCGACATCCGGACCCGGTCGCCGAGCAGCGCTCCCCCACTGAACGGGGACGAGGGGTCGACGGCCAGGACGCCGACCCGCTTGCCCGCCCGCCGGTACGCGGCGACCAGCGCGGACGTCGACGTGGACTTGCCGACGCCGGGCGAGCCCGTCAGGCCCACCACGTACGCGCCACCGGTGAGCGGCGCCAGCGCCGCCATCACCTCACGCAGCTGCGGGGACGCCCCCTCCACGAGCGAGATCAACCGGGCCACGGCGCGCGGCCGGCCCTCCCGTGCCTGGGCGACCAGTTCGGGGACGTCCACCATGTTCAACCGCTCCTTGCTTCCGGGAGACTACTTACCGGGTACGCGAACGATCAGAGCGTCACCCTGACCGCCGCCGCCGCACAGCGCCGCCGCGCCGACGCCGCCGCCACGCCGCTTGAGCTCCAGGGCCAGGTGGAGCACCACACGGGCGCCGGACATGCCGATCGGGTGTCCCAGGGCGATCGCGCCACCGTTGACGTTCACCTTTTCCGGGGTCACGCCCAGGTCCTTCATTGACTGGACGGCGACGGCCGCGAACGCCTCGTTGATCTCGATGAGGTCGAGGTCCTCGACGCCCAGGCCCTCCTTCTTCAGGGCGTGCTGGATCGCGTTGGACGGCTGCGACTGGAGCGAGTTGTCCGGGCCCGCCACGTTGCCGTGGGCACCGATCTCGGCGATCCACTCCAGGCCGAGCTCCTCCGCCTTGGCCTTGCTCATCACGACCACGGCGGCGGCGCCGTCCGAGATCTGCGAGGAGGTGCCGGCGGTGATGGTGCCGTCCTTGGCGAAGGCCGGACGGAGCTTGCCGAGCGACTCGGCGGTGGTCTCGCCGCGGATGCCCTCGTCCTTGGAGAAGACGACCGGCTCGCCCTTGCGCTGCGGGATCTCGACCGGAGTGATCTCGGCCTCGAAGATGCCGTTCTTCTGCGCGGCGGCGGCGCGCTGGTGCGACAGCGCGGCGATCTCGTCCTGCTCGGGGCGGGCGATGCCGAGGCGGGTGTTGTGCTTCTCGGTGGACTCGCCCATCGCGATGTTCTCGAAGGCGTCGGTCAGGCCGTCGTACGCCATGGCGTCGAGCATCTCGATGGCACCGTACTTGAAGCCCTCGCGGGACTTCGGCAGCAGGTGCGGGGCGTTGGTCATCGACTCCTGGCCGCCGGCGACGACCACGTCGAACTCACCCGCGCGGATGAGCTGGTCGGCGAGGGCGATGGCGTCGAGGCCGGACAGACACACCTTGTTGATGGTGAGGGCCGGGACGTTCATCGGGATGCCGGCCTTGACGGCGGCCTGGCGGGCGGGGATCTGGCCGGCGCCCGCCTGGAGCACCTGGCCCATGATCACGTACTGCACCTGGTCGCCGCCGATGCCGGCCCGGTCGAGCGCGGCCTTGATGGCGAAGCCGCCCAGCTCCGCGCCGGAGAAGGACTTGAGGGAACCGAGCAGCCGTCCCATGGGCGTGCGGGCGCCCGAGACGATCACTGAGGTGGTACCGGTCGTTCCAGACATGAGGCACAGCCCCTTGAGATGAGGAGTGAACGAGGGTTTACCGCCAATGTACTGAGCGGTGCCGCGGCTGGTCACCGGCCAGCCGGTGTGACGGCGCGCACGTTGCGTAACCATGGCCGGAGCGCTGCACTGGAGAAATGCTGACGCGAATCGACCACATCGGGATCGCCTGTTTCGACCTCGACAAGACCGTCGAGTTCTACCGTGCGACCTACGGTTTCGAGGTGTTCCACTCCGAGGTGAACGAGGAGCAGGGCGTCCGCGAAGCCATGCTCAAGATCAACGACACCTCCGACGGCGGCGCCTCGTACCTCCAGCTCCTCGAGCCCACCCGCGAGGACTCCGCGGTGGGCAAGTGGCTGGCCAAGAACGGCGAGGGAGTGCACCACATCGCCTTCGGCACCGCCGATGTCGACGGGGACGCCGCGGACATCCGCTCCAAGGGCGTCCGGGTCCTCTACGACGAGCCGAGGATCGGCTCCATGGGCTCTCGTATCACCTTCCTCCACCCCAAGGACTGCCACGGCGTACTGACCGAACTGGTCACCTCTGCCGACCCCTCCTCAACGGAGCACTGACCTCCGGATTCCTGGCCCGGTAGAGTGGGCGGCTCCGGGCCGGGGCCGGGCGGTGCCGCATGCCATGCGGCGTCGAAGTCGGGGTATCCGATCTGCCACGATTCCCGGGGGGCCGTTCTCCGGGGAACGGTGCTCGTTGGAGTGTTGCGACCAGGGGACGGATGGGACCGCGCAGTGCGGGGCTACGAACACCAGGAGAGCCACCGAGCTGAAGACGACCATCTTTCGCGGTTCGAAGCCGAGATGGACCGGCTGAAGACCGAGCGGGAGAAGGCCGTCCAGCACGCCGAGGACCTCGGTTACCAGGTCGAGGTCTTGCGCGCCAAGCTCCACGAGGCGCGCCGGACCATCGCATCCCGCCCCGCGTTCGACAGCGCGGACATCGGCTACCAGGCCGAGCAGCTCCTGCGGAACGCGCAGATCCAGGCCGACCAGCTGCGCCAGGACGCCGAGCGCGAGCTGCGCGAGGCCCGCGCCCAGACCCAGCGCATCCTGCAGGAGCACGCCGAGCACCAGGCCCGGCTCCAGGCCGAGCTGCACGCCGAGGCCGTCCAGCGCCGGCAGCGCCTGGACCAGGAGCTGTCGGAGCGCCGCCAGACCGTCGAGGCGCACGTCAACGAGAACGTCGCCTGGGCCGAGCAACTGCGCGCCCGTACGGAGTCCCAGGCCCGGCGCCTGATGGAGGAGTCCCGCGCCGAGGCCGAGCAGTCGCTCGCCGGCGCACGCGCCGAGGCCACCCGGCTCGCCGAGGAGACCCGCCAGCGGGTGGGCGCCGACGCGGAGGCCGCCCGTGCCGAGGCCGAAGCGATTCTGCTGCGCGCCCGCAAGGACGCCGAGCGGCTCCTGAACGCCGCGTCCACACAGGCGCAGGAGGCCACCAGCCACGCCGAGCAGCTGCGGTCCTCCACCACCGTCGAGACCGAGCAGGCCCGTCAGCAGGCAACCGAGCTGTCCCGCGCCGCCGAGCAGCGGCTGCAGGAGGCCGAGGACCGGCTGCGCGAGGCCCGGGCGGAGGCCGAGAAGGCGCTGTCCGAGGCCAAGGAGGCGGCCGCCAAGCAGCTGTCGTCCGCGGAGTCCGTCAATGAGCAGCGCACCCGTACCGCGAAGGCGGAGATCGCCCGGCTGGTCGGCGAGGCGACCAAGGAGGCCGAGACCCTCAAGGCCGAGGCCGAGGAGAAGCTCCGCGAAGCGACCGCCGAGGCGGAGAAGCTGGTCTCCGAGGCGTCCGACAAGGCGCGCACGGTCGCGGCCGAGGACTCCGCCGCCGCCCTGGCCAAGGCGGCCAGGACCGCCGAGGAGGTCCTCACCAAGGCGTCCGAGGACGCCCAGGCGACCACCCGCAAGGCCTCCGAGGAGGCGGACCGCATCCGCCGCGAGGCCGAGGCGGAGGCCGACCGGTTCCGCAACCAGGCCGAGGAGCAGGCCGACGAGCTGCTCGGCTCGGCGAAGGACGACACCAAGGAGTACCGCGCCAAGACGGTCGAGCTGCAGGAGGAGGCGCGCCGGCTGCGCGGCGAGGCCGAGCAGCTGCGGGCCGAGGCGATCGCCGAGGGCGAGAGGATCCGCGGCGAGGCCCGGCGCGAGGCCGTCCAGCAGATCGAGGAGGCGGCCAGGACCGCCGAGGAGCTGCTGACCAAGGCCCGTACCGACGGCGAGGAGCTGCGCGCGAGCGCGGGCGCCGAGGGCGATCGGGTCCGCTCGGAGGCGATGGAGCGCGCCCAGACGCTGCGCACCCAGGCCGAGGAGACGCTGGAGCGCACCCGCGCCGAGGCCGAGCGGATGCGTGCGGAGGCCGAGGAGCAGGCCGAGTCGGTCAAGGAGGCCGCCGAGCGGGACGCGGCCACGCTGCGCGAGGACGCCGAGCGGGCCGCCGAGGCCCGGCACGCGGAGGCCGCCGACGAGCTCACCCGGCTGCACACCGAGGCCGAGACGCGGGTCGAGACCGCCGAGCAGGCGCTGACCGACGCCCGCGCCGAGAGCGAGCGGCTCCGGCGCGAGGCCGCGGAGGAGACCGAGCGGCTCCGCACGGAGGCCGCGGAGCGTATCCGTACGCTCCAGGCGCAGGCCGAGCAGGAGGCGGAGCGGCTACGCACGGAGGCCGCGTCGGACGCGTCCGCGTCGCGCGCCGAGGCCGAGGCCGTGGCCGTACGGCTGCGGACGGAGGCGTCGACGGAGGCCGAGCGGCTGAAGTCGGAGGCGCAGGAGACCGCGGACCGGGTACGGGCCGAGGCCGCGGCCGCCGCCGAGCGGGTCGCCACCGAGGCCGCCGAGGCGCTGGCCGCCGCGCAGGAGGAGGCCAACCGGCGCCGCCGGGAGGCCGAGGAGACGCTGGAGTCGGCCCGTTCCGAGGCCGGCCGCGAGCGCGAGCACGCCCGCGAGCAGTCCGAGGAGCTGCTGGCCTCCGCCCGCAAGCGGGTGGAGGAGGCCCAGACCGAGGCACACCGCCTGGTCGAGGAGGCGGACCGGCGGGCCACGGAGATGGTGTCCGCGGCCTCGCGAGCCGCGCAGGAGCTCCGCGATTCGGTCGCGGGTCTGCGCGAGCAGGCCGAGGAGGAGATCACCGGTCTGCGCAGCGCCGCCGAGCACGCGGCGGAGCGCACCAGGACCGAGGCGCAGGAGGAGGCGGACCGGGTCCGCGCCGACGCGTACGAGGAGCGGGAGCGGGCGACCGAGGACGCCAACCGCGTCCGTACGCGCGCCCAGGAGGAGTCCGAGGCCGCGAATTCGCTGGCCGAGCGGACGGTCGCGGACGCGATCGCCGAGTCGGAGAAGCTGCGCGCGGACACCGCCGAGTACGCCCAGCGGGTACGGACCGAGGCGTCGGACGCGCTGGGCGCCGCCGAGCAGGACGCGGCCCGCACCCGGGCGGAGGCCCGCGAGGACGCCAACCGCATCCGCTCCGAGGCGGCGACGGAGGCCGACCGGCTGACGGCCGAGGCCGAGGAACTGGTCACGGTCGCCCGCACGGAGGGCGAGCAGATCCTCGACGACGCCCGCAGGGCCGCCGACAAGCGGCGTACGGACGCCGCCGAGCAGGCGGACACGCTCGTCACCGAGGCGGCGAGCGAGGCCGAGCGGCTCACGACCGAGGCGGCCGAGCTGCGCGCCGAGGCGGAGCAGCTCAAGACGGACGGCGAGGCGCACGCACAGGCGCTGCGGGTCGCCGCTCTCGCCGACGGCGACCAGGTCCTCGACGAGGCCCGCAAGGCCGCCGACAAGCGGCGTACGGACGCCGCCGAGCAGGCCGACGCACTCATCGCGGAGGCCACGAACGAGGCCGAGCGGCTCACCTCCGAGGCAGCCGAACTCCTGGAGTCGACCGAGCAGGACGCGCTGCGGCTGCGGACCGAGGCCGAGCAGGTCAAGGAGGACGGCGAGGCGCAGGCCGAGGCGCTGCGGGCGGCCGCGCGTGCGGACGGCGAGCAGGTCCTCGACGAGGCCCGCAAGGCCGCCGACAAGCGGCGCGCGGACGCGGCCGAGCAGGCCGACGCACTCATCGCGGAAGCCACGAGCGAGGCCGAGCGGATCGCGGCGGAGGCCGGCGACGAGGCGGAGCGGCTGCGGGCCGAGGCCGCCGACAACGTGGGGCAGGCACAGCAGGCCGTCGAGCGGATCCGCGCCGAGGGCGAGCGGCTGCGCGCGGAGGCCGAGGCGGCGGCGGAGCAGATGCGTTCCGAGGCGCGGGCCGAGGCCGACCGTACGCTCGACGAGGCGCGCAAGGCCGGTGCCAAGCGCCGCTCGGACGCGGCCGAGCAGGCCGACCAGCTGATGGCGAAGGCTCAGGAGGAGGCGCTGCGCGCCACCACCGAGGCCGAGTCGCAGGCGGACACGATGGTCGGCGCGGCCCGTCAGGAGGCCGAGCGGATCGTGGCCGAGGCGACCGTCGAGGGCAACTCGCTGGTGGAGAAGGCGCGTACGGACGCGGACGAGCTCCTGGTGGGCGCGCGCACCGACGCGACCGCCATAAGGGAGCGGGCCGAGGAGCTGCGCGGCCGGATCGAGGGCGAGATCGAGGAGCTGCACGAGCGGGCACGGCGCGAGACGTCCGAGCAGATGAAGACGGCGGGGGAGCGCGTCGACAAGCTGGTGAAGGCCGCCACCGAGCAGCGGGCCGAGGCCGAGGAGAAGTCCAAGGAGATGCTCTCCGATGCGAGTTCGGAGGCGAGCAAGGTCCGGATCGCGGCGGTACGGAAGGCGGAGGCGCTGCTCAAGGAGGCCGAGCAGAAGAAGGCCTCGCTGGTCGGCGAGGCGGAGCGGATCAAGGCGGAGGCCGAGGCCGAGGCCGAGCAGATGATCTCCGAGGGCAAGCGGGAGCTGGACGTGCTCGTGCGCCGTCGCGAGGACATCAATGCCGAGATCTCCCGTGTCCAGGACGTCCTCGAAGCGTTGGAGTCTTTCGAGGCACCGGCCAACGGAGCGAAGTCCGCCGGTGCGAAGGACGACGTCAAGGCAGGTGCGTCGGCGGGGGCAACACGTTCGAGTGGCAAGTCCTCCGACGGCTAGCCACTCAAAAGGCTGGACATTCTCCATATCAAACGGGCATCCGCTCGATGACACGCCGCTTCGGCCCCTAGGATTCCCCCTAACACCTCACCGGTCTCATTCGACAGGAACCCCATGAGCGACACTTCCTCCCCCTTCGGCTTCGAGCTCGTGCGGCGTGGTTACGACCGCGGTCAGGTGGACGACCGCATTACCAAGCTCGTCGCCGACCGTGACAGTGCTCTGGCCCGAATCACCTCTCTGGAAAAGCGCATCGAGGAGCTCCACCTCGAGACGCAGAACGCCCAGGCCCAGGTCACCGACGCGGAGCCGTCGTACGCCGGCCTCGGTGCTCGCGTCGAGAAGATCCTCCGCCTCGCCGAGGAGGAGGCGAAGGACCTGCGCGAGGAGGCCCGTCGCGCCGCCGAGCAGCACCGCGAGCTGGCCGAGTCGGCAGCCCAGCAGGTGCGCAACGACGCCGAGTCGTTCGCTGCGGAGCGCAAGACGAAGGCCGAGGACGAGGGCGTTCGGATCGTCGAGAAGGCGCAGGGTGAGGCCAACTCGCTGCGTGCCGAGGCGCAGAAGGACGCGCAGTCCAAGCGCGAGGAGGCGGACGCGCTCTTCGAGGAGACCCGCGCCAAGGCCGCCCAGGCCGCCGCGGACTTCGAGACCAACCTGGCCAAGCGCCGCGAGCAGTCGGAGCGCGACCTGGCCTCGCGTCAGGCCAAGGCCGAGAAGCGCCTCGCCGAGATCGAGCACCGCGCCGAGCAGCTCCGCCTGGAGGCCGAGAAGCTGCGTACGGACGCGGAGCGCCGGGCCCGCCAGACGGTGGAGACCGCGCAGCGCCAGGCCGAGGACATCGTGGCCGACGCGAACGCCAAGGCCGACCGGATCCGCTCGGAATCGGAGCGCGAGCTGGCGGCGCTGACGAACCGCCGCGACTCGATCAACGCCCAGCTGACCAACGTCCGCGAGATGCTGGCGACGCTGACCGGTGCCGCCGTGGCGGCCGCCGGCTCCCCGATCGACGACGAGCCGGCCACCCGCGGCGTCCCGGCGCAGCAGACCCGGTAAGCACTGCGTGTAAGCCTCCCGGTAACCGGAACGCGAACGACCACAAAACCCTCCGCCATTCCAGTGGCGGAGGGTTTTGCGCACCCGTAGCGTGGTCGCATGATCGAGCTCGAGGCCCTGACGAAACGGTTCGGAACGAAGACGGCCGTCGACCATCTCTCCTTCCAGGTCCGGCCCGGCGTGGTCACCGGCTTCCTCGGGCCCAACGGCGCGGGCAAGTCGACAACCATGCGCATGATGCTCGATCTGGACAACCCGACCAGCGGTAGGGTCCGGATCGACGGCAAGCACTACCGCGAGCTCCAGGAGCCGTTGAAGTACATCGGGGCGCTGCTCGACGCCAAGGCGATGCACGGCGGCCGGTCCGCGTACAACAACCTGCTCTGTCTCGCGCAGTCCAACCGCATCCCGGCGAGCCGGGTCGGCGAGGTCCTCGATCTGGTCGGTCTGACGCCGGTCGCGAGGAAGAAGTCGAAGGGCTTCTCCCTCGGCATGGGTCAGCGGCTGGGAATCGCGTCGGCACTGCTCGGTGATCCCGAGATCCTCATGTTCGACGAACCCGTCAATGGTCTGGACCCCGAGGGAATTCACTGGATCCGCAATCTGATGAAGGCGCTTGCGGCCGAGGGCCGAACGATCTTCGTTTCCAGCCATCTGATGAGTGAAATGGCCCTGACGGCCGATCATCTGATCGTGATCGGACAGGGAAAACTGCTGGCCGACACCTCGATGGCGGATTTCATCCACCAGAATTCGCGGAGCTATGTACGGCTGCGCTCGCCGCAGCAGGAGCGGCTGCGGGACCTCCTGCACGCCAACGGCTTCACCCCCGTCGAGGCGGGCAACGGGACGCTGGAGGTGGACGGGGCCACCACCGAGAAGCTCGGTGAACTGGCCGCCGAGAACCGGCTCGTGCTGCACGAGCTGAGCTCCCAGCGTGCCTCCCTGGAGGAGGCGTTCATGCAGATGACGGCCGGCGCGGTGGAGTACCACGCGCACGGCACGGACGTACACGGCGCGGACGCGCCCGCCGCCGGCCCCCGCTGGGGCGCGAACACCAAGGGAGCCTGAACGATGGCAGCGGTATCCGCGGTCCTCCAGTCGGAATGGACCAAGATCCGGACGGTCTCCTCGACCGTCTGGACGCTGGCGAGCGCGCTCCTGGTGACGGTGGCGATGAGCGCCGCGCTCTCGGCGCTGGTGAAGGCGACCTTCAGCGATCTGAACGAGGCCGAGCAGGCGACCTTCGACCCGACCTTCGTCAGCTTCTCCGGGATGGTCCTCGGGCAGCTGGCGATGGTGGTCTTCGGCGTGCTCGTTGTCGGCACGGAGTACAGCTCGGGCATGATCCGTACGTCCCTGGCGGCGGTCCCGCAGCGGGCGACCTTCATCTTCAGCAAGATCGCCGTGGCCGGGGCGCTCGCGCTGGTGGTGGGCCTGGCGACCAGCTTCCTTTCGTTCTCCCTGGGCCAGGCGCTGCTGGGTGAGCACCGCACCTCCCTGGGCGCGGACAACGTGCTGCGGGCGGTCGTGGGCGGCGGGCTCTACATGGGCCTGATCGCGCTCTTCTCGATGGGTGTGGCGACGATGCTGCGCTCGTCGATTCTGTCGCTCGGCATTCTGGTGCCGTTCCTCCTCCTGATCTCGAACATCCTCTCGGCGGTCCCCAAGGCCAAGGAGGTGGCGCTCTACTTCCCCGACCAGGCCGGCTCCAAGATCATGCAGGTCGTTCCGGACGCCATGAACACGGAGGAGGCTCCGTACGGCCCCTGGGGCGGGCTCGGCATCATGCTGATCTGGGTGGCGGTCGCGCTGCTCGGCGGCTACCTGGTCCTGAAGAAGCGGGACGCGTGAACCCGTAGGCCCCTCGCCCCGGCAGCTCCGGCGCCCTCAGGTCGTCGCGGTGGGGTCCCGGGGTGTCGGGAGGACGCCCGGCGGTCGGCCCTCGTCCTCGAGGACCTCGTCGAACTCGGTCCATCCCTGCCAGTCCCACACATCGACGGCCGTGTCCGCGTGGAGCGGCACGAAGCGGCCGCGCTCGAAGTCGTCGCCGTCCAGGTCGAACCACCGCTCGTCGACGACCTCCGTCCCGAGGCCGACCGTGCGCGCGGTCAGTCGGACCAGCAGCTTCACGCCGACCGAGTCCGTGAGGTCCTTGCCCTGGATCTCGCGGAACGGGAGCACGTCCGCGGGTGCGTCCAGCGGGATCCATACGGTGAAGGGTGCCCCGCGCTCCACCGCCAGCCAGGAGCGCTCGTCGGCCGGCTCGCCCTTCTCGTCGAGGACCTTGAGCCACTTCTTGTAGATGACGAGGCTGCCGTCGTGGGGTGACCTCTCCAGGTAGCGGAGGTGGGCTTGGGCGCGCAGATCGACCACCGAGAGGTTGTCGAGGTAGTTGTAGAAGCGCACGGCGACAATCGCGTCGTCGCTGTCGGCGTGGGCGCGCGCGTACGCGGGGAAGTCGGCGGCCCAGGCGTGGGAGATGCTGGCCCTCTTGCGCCAGACGAACGGCCGCAGCGCGAAGAGCTTGATCAGCACGATGCCGAGCACGACGGCGGGCGCCAGCGCGCCGGTCACGGAGGCGAGTGAGGCCAGCAGCTGATGGGCCAGGTTGTGGTCCTGCGGGCTGAGGTTGTCCGTGCCGACACAGGCCCGCAGCGCTTCGAGCGCGGTGCTCACCAGCCCCTCGACGTCACCGAACCGGTCGGCCACCGAGGTCGGCGAGGACTCCGTGAGGGTCCAGACGGCCGCGATGACGACGGCGAGCGCCATCAGCGCGCCGAGCGTCATGGCCATCAGCACAAGGACCGAACGCCCGGCGATCCACCATCGAACGGACGCGCGACGTCTGGGATGAGGACGACGCCCCCGCCCCACCCAGCTCCCCGTCACCTTCAACTTCTTTTCCCCCCAGGTGAATTGACGCAGCGTTCCATTCTGCCCGAGCGGAGGCATGTCCGGTATACGCGACGACCCATGTCCCGTACGCTCTCCGGGAACAGTTCCGGCACACCGGTGCGCCGTCCCACCTGCACAACCTCGAAGGGCTCATGTGATGGATCGCAGCCTGGCAGCCCTCGGCCTGGACGACGTGGCCGTCGAGCGTCCCCTGATCTATCCCGGGCGCCCCGTGACGGAGCCTTCGCTCCTCCTCGACGACGAGTTGCTGCCGCTGGACGTCCGGGCGACGCGCCTGGGCGACTGGTCGGTCGATCAGGGCGGACGGCTCGACGAGGTCCTGATGCTGCACGGGCAGGAGCCCGTCGGGCGTCGTCATCCGGTGATCTCCGTCGGCTCCAACGCCTCACCGGGCCAGGTGCGCCACAAGCTGCGCCGGCTGAACCTGCCGGTGTTCGTCCCCATGGTCCCGGTGCGGGTCGGCGGGATCGGAGTCGGCTGCTCCGGCCACATCAGTCCCGCGGGGTACGTGGCGGGCACCCCGTTCGTCGATCACACCGCCCGCACCACCCTGGTCGTCACCTGGCTCGACGCGCGCCAGCTCAAGGCGGTCGACGACACCGAGTTCCCGGACTACCGGCGCGCGTTCCTGCCGGGCGACCTCTTCGACATGACGATGCCGTCCCGGGAGCGCCTCAGCGGGGCGTACATCTACTTCAGCGCGCACGGCGTGCTGGCCCCCGACGGGACACGGCCGGTGCCGGGCGGCGGCGACCAGGCGACCCTCCTCGACGGGCTGCTCACCGGCTCGTCCCGGCTCCGGGAGCTACTGGGACCGGACGCCGCCTCCTGGGTCGACCGGGCAGGCCAGGACCAGGGCACACGCGCGCATGGCACGACGATCTTCGGCGAGGAGGGCTGGGTCCTTCCGCAGACCGACTTCCTCCCCTATCTCGACGAGTCCGCCGAGCTGCGGCCGTACGACGACCTGCCCCCGCTCCAGGGCTCCCTGCCGAACCGAACCGGTAACGGCTGATCGGACTTCGCCGGAACCGTCAATGGCTCGATAAGCTCCTAACTCATACGGGGGGCTCCGCCAGTCGGCCGCGGCCCCGACGACGACCTGACCTGTCGATGGGGCTGGAGAATGATCGAGGCAGTCGGCCTGACGAAGCGCTACGGCGCCAAGACGGCCGTGTACAACCTTTCCTTCCACGTGCGGCCGGGGACCGTCACCGGCTTCCTGGGACCCAACGGCTCCGGCAAGTCCACGACCATGCGCATGATCCTCGGGCTCGACCAGCCCACGTCCGGGCATGTCACGATCGGCGGTCATCCGTTCCGGCAGCTGCCGAACGCGCCCCGCCAGGTCGGTGCGCTGCTCGACGCCAAGGCGGTGCACGGCGGACGCAGCGCCCGCAGCCATCTGCTCTCGCTCGCCCAGCTCGCCGGCATCCCGGCGCAGCGGGTCGACGAGGTCCTCGGGGTCGTCGGCCTCCAGGACGTCGCCAAGCGCCGCTCCAACGGCTTCTCGCTCGGCATGGGGCAGCGGCTCGGGATCGCGGCCGCGCTGCTCGGCGACCCGCAGGTGCTGCTCTTCGACGAGCCCGTCAACGGACTCGACCCCGAGGGCATCCTCTGGGTCCGCAATCTGATGAAGAAGCTCGCCTCCGAGGGGCGGACCGTCTTCGTCTCCAGCCACCTCATGAGCGAGATGGCGCTGACAGCCGACCATCTGATCGTGATCGGCCGCGGGCAGCTGCTCGCCGACATGAGCGTCACGGACTTCATCTCGGCGAACTCGGCGGACTTCGCCCGTGTGCGGACCCCGCAGACGGAGCCCCAGCAGCGGGAGAAGCTGACGGCCGCGCTGACCGAGGCCGGTGGCCGGGTGATGTCCGAGCCGGACGGGGCGCTGCGTGTGACCGGTCTGCCGCTGCCCCGGATCAGCGATCTGGCGCACCACGCGGACGTACGGCTCTGGGAGCTGTCCCCGCACCAGGCCTCGCTGGAGGAGGCGTACATGCGGATGACGCAGGGCGCCGTGGACTACCGCTCCACCGAGGACCAGCTGGCCCATCTCCAGCAGCCGCAGCCGCACGGGCCGGGGTACGCCGTGCCGCCGCAGCCAGTGGTCCAGGACGTGCCGCAGCAGGGCTGGTACGCCCCGCCGCCGCCCGGACAGAACCCCTACGCCACCCCGCAGAGCGAGCCCGCCAAGAACGACGAGGACGCCCGATGACCGCCCCCGCCCCCTACTCGTACGTCTCGCCCATCCCCGTGCGCAGGGCGCACCTCGGTGACGCGATCGCCTCGGAGTGGACCAAGATCCGTTCCCTGCGCTCCACCATGTGGACGCTGGGGGTGATGGTGCTGCTGATGCTGGGCGTGGGCCTCGGCGTCGCCGCGATCGTGGCGGCGTCCGACGTGCCGACCGAGAGCGAGTCGGCGCTCGGCCTCGGCTTCTTCGGCGTGCTGCTCGGCTCGATCTGCGTGATCACGCTGGGAGTGCTGACCATCGCCTCCGAGTACGGCACGGGCATGATCCGCACCACGCTCACCGCCTGCCCGAGCCGCACCCGGGTGCTGACGGCGAAGGCGATCGTCTTCTTCGCGCTCGTCTTCACGATCACCACGGTCACGGCGGGCATCGTCGCCGTGGCGCAGGTGGCGATGGTGGACCAGGCCCTGGAGCCCACGTCCGCGGAGTGGCTGCGCGCCACGATCGGCGTCGGCCTGTTCATGGCCGAGCTCGGACTGCTGGCGCTCTCGATCGGCGCGATCATCCGGCACTCGGCGGGCGCCATCACCATCATGATCGGCATACTGCTGCTGCCGCTGGTCGCCGCCATGTTCATGTTCTCGGAGTCACTGGCCAAGGTGCAGGACTGGCTGCTCGACTACGCGATCCCGAGCCAGCTCATCGCCCTGTACGCGGGCAAGTCGGCCATGAGCGAGTCCGGGCCCGCGGGCTGGGACCCGGTGTGGATCCTGCTGGTCATCACGGCCGCGACGATGGGCGGCGCGTACGCCCTGCTGAACAGCCGGGACGTCTGACCGAGGACCCCTAGTACCTCGGCGCGTTACGGGACCGCTGCACCCTGGAGGTGCGGCGGTCCTTCGCGTTCCAGCAGGCCTTGTGCCAGTGCCGGCGGTCGTCCACTCCCCCGTACTCCGGCCAGGCCACCACGTGCGGCGCACCGCCGGGGATCTCCTGGTCGCAGCCGGGGCAGCGGTAGCGCTTCCCGGGCGCGCTGGCGCCGGCGACATGGCGGACGTACCACTCCTCGCCCTGCCAGGTCTCGCTGCTCTGCGATCCCCCGTACCGGTCGCCCGACTCACCCTGAGGATCGGGCTTCTCGCCGTCACTGGGACGGTTGCGACGCGGGGACACGTAATCACCTCACGGGGCCGGGGGACAGGAACACGGACGGTTCTCTCCAGCCTACGGGCCGCGACACGGTGGCCCGGCCCACCCTCCAGGCCGAATCAGCGGAAAATCGCAAGAACTTCATACGAGGCCGTTGCCTTTGGCACGTGTCAGACGTTGTTGCCAGTACGAGAGGGAGAACCGCGTCGGCCGCAAGGAGGCAGAAGGCGATGCGCGTGGGTACGTTTGTTCTGGCCGCCCAGTTCCCGGGTCAGGGCCAGGGCGAGGCGCTGCACCGGGCGGTACGGACCGCCGAGGTGGCCGAGGAGGCGGGGCTCGACTCCGTCTGGCTCGCCGAGCACCATTTCGTTCCGTACGGAGTATGTCCGTCGGCCGTGACCCTGGCGGCGCTGCTGCTGGGCCGCACGCGCCGCCTCCGGGTCGGCACGGCGGTCAGCGTGCTGCCGACCGCCCATCCGGTGGCACTGGGCGAGCAGGCCGCGCTGCTCCATCTGACTTCCGGCGGCCGTTTCACGCTCGGGGTGGGCAGAGGCGGCCCATGGGTCGATCTGGAGGTGTTCGGAGCCGGTCTCCCGGCGTACGAGCAGGGCTTCCCCGAATCGCTCGACCTGCTGCTGCGCTGGCTCTCCGAGCCCCGGGTCTCGGCCGAGGGAGAACGATTCGCCTTCCGCGAGGTGGCCGTCGTGCCACGCCCCGGCGAGCTCATCGGCGGGGATGCGGCGCCCGAGGTCGTCGTCGCCTGCACGTCCCCCAGGAGCGTCAAGACGGCCGCAGAGCGCGGGCTGCCGATGCTGCTCGGGATGCACTGCGGAGACGAGGACAAGGCCGAGATGGTGGCCGCCTGGGCGCGGTGCGCGCGGGAGGCAGGTCGCACACCCGACGAGATCGCGCGGATCGGCGCCGGGCATGTCTCGGCGGGCGTCGCCCAGCTCGCCGACCGCGGGGCGGACGCGGCCGAGGCCCTGGTGAAGGCGATGCCGGGCTGGCTGAAGCAGGGCCTCGACGCCCATGTGACGGTGGACGGCCGGCATCGCGCGATGCGGGACCCCGTCGCCTATACGGAGCTGCTGTGCGGGCTGCACCCGGTGGGTACGCCCCGGCGCGCGGCGGACCGGCTCGCGGCGACCTCGGAGCGTACGGGCATCACGCGCTTCGCGCTGCTCGCCGAGGGCACGGGCGATCTCGCGGCCACCGAGGAGAACGTACGGCGGCTGGGGGCCGAGGTGCTCCCCCTGCTGGTCTGAGTTCATGGGTGGTTCGGGTGTGATGCCGCCGCTCCGGCACCTCTCGCATGGTTCGCGTCTCCCGCGATGCGGAGCGGCAGCACCGTGTGTCAGCAGTCGCGAAGTTCCGGCGACTGGTTGAGCAGCTGACCCCGTACGGAGGTGAAGCGGGCGAGCCGCTCGTCCACCGCGGGGTCCAGCGGGAACACCGCCACGCGGTGGCAGTTCTGGAAGGCCAGACGCACCCCGAAGTGCCGCTGCAGCGCACCACGGATCGCATCACTCGCGAGTGCACGCAACAGCTGACCACGTGCCTGCTCGTTCGGCGGCGGCGTCTGGTTGTCGGCGAACTCTCCACCGTCCACCTTCAGCTGAGCCACCAGAGAACTGATCATCTCCCATGCGTAGGGCAGGGAGGTCCGGACGCAGTCGACGAAGTCGGCTTCGTCGACCTCGCCTCGCTCGGCCTGTTCCAACAGCGCCGGTGAGACGTCGAGCGACATGGGTTCTCCTCTCGCGACCCCGACGGGCGGGGTCTTACGGGCAGGGATGAAGGACCCCCCGCACAACACGCTGCGTGCACGGACGGCGACCTCCTGCTTCCACGGTAAGCGCGCCGTCCGGAGCGCACCAGGAGATTGGGAACACAACCGGCCAATAACCGACGGAGGTTGGGCGGGCGTTAAGAGCCGAATCGCGCGGAAGAGCGTGCGTCTTGTAGCGTTGCCGACCATGCGTCTCGTCATCGCCCGTTGTTCCGTGGACTACGCGGGCCGGCTCACCGCCCACCTGCCCTCCGCCCCCCGTCTGATCCTGGTCAAGGCAGACGGCAGCGTCTCCATCCACGCGGACGACCGGGCGTACAAACCGCTCAACTGGATGTCCCCGCCGTGCACCCTCAAGGAGGGTGTCGACGGTGAGGCCGGCATCTGGACCGTGGTGAACAAAGCGGGCGAGAAACTGATCATCACGATGGAGGAGATCCTGCACGACTCCTCGCACGAGCTCGGGGTGGACCCGGGTCTCATCAAGGACGGCGTGGAAGCGCACCTCCAGGAGCTGCTCGCCGACCGGATCGAGACCCTCGGCGAGGGCCACACGCTGATCCGCCGCGAGTACCCGACGGCGATCGGCCCGGTGGACATCCTGTGCAGGGACGCCGACGGGGCGACGGTCGCGGTGGAGATCAAGCGGCGCGGCGAGATCGACGGCGTGGAGCAGCTGACCCGCTACCTCGAACTGCTGAACCGCGATCCGCACCTCGCACCGGTGAAGGGTGTGTTCGCGGCGCAGGAGATCAAGCCGCAGGCGCGCGTGCTGGCCACGGACCGGGGCATCGACTGCGTGGTGCTCGACTACGACGCGATGCGGGGCATCGAGGACGACAAGCTGAGGCTGTTCTAGTACGGATACGGATGTACGGCTACGGCCCCGGGTGCGGTGTACGCACTCGGGGCCGTCGTCGTGCTACGGAGCCGTCAGGCGGGCGTGCCGGTGGGGCTGGTGGAGCCCGAGGCGGGCCCACTGCTGAGGGTCGCAGAAGCCGAGTTGCTCGGGTTGTCCGACGTCGCGGTGCTGCTGGGAGTCGTCGACGGCGTCGTCGACGGCGTCTGGCTCGGAGTCGACGACGGCGTCTGGCTCGGAGTCGACGACGGCTTCGTCGTCCTCGTCGGAGTCGTCGTCGGACGCGGAGGCGTCGTCGTCGGCATCGGGGCGCCCGTCGTGGTCCCGGTCGTCGGTGTCGAGCCGCCGGGGGACGACGGGGTGCCCGAGGTGCCGGGCGTGCCCGGGGTCGTCGCCGAGCCCGAGGGGCCCGGGGAGCTCGGGGCGTCCGAGGGGGCGCCGGTCGCGTCGTCGGTCGGCTCGTCCGCTTCCAGGCCGTCGTCGCCGCCGTCCTCGCTGGCCGTCCGGTCGGAGGTGACGCGGTTGGAGCCCGGATCCTCGGCGGTGCCGGAGGTGGCCCCGATCGTCACGACGGTGCCGAGCACGGCGGCCAGGAGCGCTCCCGTACCGACCGCGACGAGATTGCGGCGGGCCCCGGCGATGATGCCGAAGCGGCCGCCGGCCTTCGTACCGCCGCCGCTGGGCGGGGCGTCGGAGCGGGTGATGAGGGTCGGGCCCTCGTCGGCGAAGTCCGGGAACGCGGGGATCGGCGCGGTCTTGGGCGCGACGGCCCGGGGGACGACGGGCTTCGGGATGCCGCGGGGCGGTGAGGCGGACTCCTCGTACCGGGCGGCGGGCAGTTCGTCGCCCGCCGGGGTGCGGTCGCCGCCGAGGGGGCCTCCGGCGCGGTCGGCGACCAGGGCGAGCGCCCGGCGGCCGGCGACGGTGCCACGCTTGTCGGCGAGGACCCCGCGCATCCCGATGGACGCCTCGAGTTCGGCGCGGGCCCGCTCCAGGTTGCCGGAGCAGAGCGCGAGAACGCCCAACTCATGGTGGAAGTACGCCTCTTCGGCGACCTCACCGGCGATCCGGGCGGCCTCCAGGCCGCTGCGCAGGACCCGCTCCCAGGCGCCCCAGTGGAGTCCTGCGGCGAAGGCCGGCGCGGCGCTGCGGGCGAGCAGGGCGGCGGTGGCGGGGTGCTCGGGGGTCGTGCCGGGCCGGAGCGCGGTCAGGGCGGCGAGCAGGGCGTCGGACTCGGCGACGGCGCGGGCGGGGGTCACGGAGGGGTGTCCGGCCCACCAGGCGTAGTGCTGGGCGACGGTGTGGGCCCGGGCGGCGGTCTCCTCCTCGGTCCCGCCGTACCCCTGGGCGCGGAGCTGGGTGAGGACTCCGGCGGCGAGGCGGTAGCGGGAGCCGACCGGGGTGAGCAGGCCGCAGGTCATGAGCTCGCCGAGGGCGGCGTCCGCATGCGTGTCGCCGACGAGGGCGGGGAGGTGGGCCTGGTGCGGCACCTCGCCGCCGAGGGCGACGGTGAACCGCAGGGTCTCCTGGGCGGAGCGGCTGAGCCGGGAGGCGAGCAGGGCGGCAGGCGCCGCGCCCTCGCCGAGGCTGGGCAGGGGTATGTCGCGCAGCTCGATGTCGGTGGCGTCCGCGGGGGCCGCGTCGGCCGGCCCGAACGCGTCGTCCAGGGCGCCGAAGGCGTCGAACTCCGAGGGGGCGTCCTCCTGCGCTCCGAAGGCGTCGAACTCGGCGGGGGTGACCCGGAGCCGGTCGCGCTGGCGGAGCAGGGCGCCGGCCTGGACGAACCGCAGCGGCAGGCCTTCGGACTCGAACCAGAGGTCGCCCGCCCAGTTGGCCTCGTCGTCGGTGAGCGGCCGGTCGACGGCGCTCTCCAGGAGTTCGAGGGCGGTGGCCCGGCCGAGGCCGGTGAGGGAGACCTCTTCGACGTGGGCGTCGGGCGAGGGCGCCGGGATGTCGGGGGTGGCCGCGAGCAGGAACGCGCACTCGGGGGCGGCGGTGAGCAGCTCGTCGAGGGTGGTGCCGCCGAACTCGAGGTCGTCGACGACGACGACGGCGCCGATGTCGTGGACCCGTTCGAGCAGGACGGGGCGGTCGGGCCGGTGGTCCGGGGCGTGCTGAACGATGGCGAAGAGTTCGTACAGCAGCTCGGTGGGGGTCCGGTGGTGGCCGGAGAGCCGGACGACTCCGTCGGGCGCGAGGCCGGCGCAGTCCGCGGCGACGGCGTCGAGCAGGACGGTGCGTCCGGAGCCTGCGGGGCCGGTGAGGCGGACGGAGCGGCCGCGGGCGAGGAGCTGGACGAGCCGCTCGTGCTCCTCCTGCCTTTCGAGGAGGGGCAGCCGAGGGGCGGCGGGGCCCGGCGGTACGGGCGGGGCGACCGCACGGGCGGCATCGACGCGCTCCTGGGCGGTGCGGCGGCGGGGCGGCGCGGGCTGCTCCCCGGGCGGGCACGTCTCGATCTCGCTGCCGTCGACGGGGTTGACGGTGAGCAGCAGGTCGCCCGATACGACGCGGGCGGTGCGGACCCGGGCGGGCGCGGACGGGCCACGCTCGGGCAGGAGGCCGCCGCGAGTGTCGCGGGCATCGTCACCCTCGTGGTCGTAGCCGTACTCTTCCGGCTCCCGGTTCATCGGGTCCATGGTTCAAGCCCCCCAAGAGCGGTGCGTGCGGAAGCCCCTCCGGCCGATCTGCACGCTTGGTGTCGCTTCTGGTCCGGTGCCCGCCGGGTGGGTCCGTCAATGGGCAGGCGACCGAACCCTAGACGTTCTTCGAGTATCCGGGAACAGGCGGGGTGCCACCCCGCCCAAGACGTCACGGTCCGCTAAGGATTCACCCGGGACGCCGGTTTCTCACAGCAGCTTCACAGGCGGTACGGCGTCGATTCATGCCGCGGTCCGCCCCCGCCCCCACTGCCGGGGGCGAGGATCAGACGCGGGGCAGGGACTCTGCCGCGAGCCCACCTTCGATGGCGAGGATCCGGTGCAGCCGGGTCGCCACGAGCAGGCGCTGCATCTGCGGGGGGACCCCGCGCAGCACCAGCCGGCGGCCGCAGCGGCCGGCCCTGCGATGTGCGCCCATGATGACCCCGAGCCCGGTGGCGTCCCAGGAGTCGAGACCGGTCAGGTCGAGCACCAGGTCGCCGACTCCGTCGTCGACGGCCGAGTGCAGGACCGTACGGGCGTCCGCCGCGCTGCGAACGTCGAGGCGGCCCCCGACGACCAGCTCGACGTGGTCGCCCCTGATGTGCATATGCGCTCCCCGGGAGTGCTCCGTCTTTTCATCAACTGACTGCCGTCGGCGCAGAAGCGTTGCGCCTTGTAAGCGAACTGATACCGAATTCACCCTGTCGAGTGATGGCCCAAACGGCCGTCGGAACTCAGTGCTTGTAGAACCCCTGCCCGCTCTTGCGGCCGATGTCACCCGCGTCCACCATCCGGCGCATCAGCTCCGGCGGTGCGAACTTCTCGTCCTGGGTCTCGGTGTAGATGTTGCTCGTGGCGTTCACCAGGATGTCGATGCCGGTCAGATCGGCGGTGGCGAGCGGCCCCATGGCGTGACCGAAGCCGAGCTTGCACGCGATGTCGATGTCCTCGGCGGTGGCGACGCCCGACTCCTGGAGCTTCGCGGCCTCGACGACCAGCGCCGAGATGAGGCGGGTGGTGACGAAGCCGGCGACGTCGCGGTTGACCACGATGCAGGTCTTGCCGACGGACTCGGCGAACTCCCGCGCGGTGGCGAGGGTGGCGTCACTGGTCTTGTAGCCGCGGACGAGCTCGCAGAGCTGCATCATCGGGACCGGCGAGAAGAAGTGCGTGCCGACGACGGCCTCGGGGCGCTCCGTCACCGCGGCGATCTTGGTGATCGGGATGGCGGAGGTGTTGGAGGCGAGAACGGCCCCGTCCTTGACGGTCTTGTCGAGGGCGCGGAAGATCTCGTGCTTCACCTCCAGCTTCTCGAAGACGGCCTCGACGACGATGTCGGCGTCGGCGACCGCGTCGAGTTCGGTGGTGGCGGTGATCCGGCCGAGGGCGGCCGCGGCGGCGGCGGCGTCCAGCTTGCCCTTCGCGACGAAGCGGTCGTACGACGCCTTGATGCCGTCGGTGCCGCGGGTCAGCGCGGCGTCGGTGACGTCACGCAGAACGACGTCCCACCCCGCCTGGGCCGAGACCTGCGCGATTCCGGACCCCATGAGTCCGGCTCCGATGACGGCGAGCTTCCTGGCCACGGTCTTCCACCCCTTAACACCTGTTCACTTCTCTGACTCTCCGGCGGAGATTAGCGGGAGTGAGGCTTCATGTGACCGCTAAGTAATGCGCGTCACGCCCGGTTTGACGGACGTCACACTCACGACAGGCCCCGACCGGGTGACCGGACGGGCCCTAGCCGCGCACCGCGTACGTCAGGACCCGCTCGCTCAGCAGCTCCTCGATCTCGTCGAGGAGGACGAGGGTCTCGCGGGAGACGGTGGTGGCCTTGCGGCCGGCGGTCATCTCGCGGGTGATGTAGCCGACGGCGGTGTTCTCGATCCAGGCGATCTGCCCGCCTACGAGCAGCGGCAGCGGGTCGTCCTCGGCCGCACCGGTCTCCTCGCGCAGGGTGGCGACGACCGCGTCGTGGACCTGCTGCTGGAGGTAGAAGAGCCGGGCCTTGAGCGTGGGGGCGTGCTCGATGACGTTCATGAAGGCGTCGAAGCCGTCCATGAGTCCGTACGCGGGCGAGACGGCGCCGATCTGTTCGCGCATCTCGCGCAGCACGGCATGGGCGGCGGACTCCCCCCGGTCGCGCCCCCGGATCATCCGCGACAGGCGGAGGGTGACGCCCTCCATCCGGTCGAGGAACAGGTCCTCCTTGGCCGGGAAGTAGTTGTAGACCGTGTTGACGGAGACGTCCGCGGCGTCCGCGATCTCGGCGATGGTCACGGTCACGAAGCCGTGCTCCAGGAAGAGCCCGGTCGCGATGTCCGAGATCCGCTGCTTCGTCTCGCGCTTCTTGCGCTCCCTGAGCCCCTCAGCCATGCCCCCATCCTAGGGCCACTGAAAACTTGGTGTCGTTGCAAAATTTCAGAGACTCTGTTTTTGTAGTCGCTATGCCAATCATCAGTACGGCCGGGCTCGCCCGGACCTTCGAGACGAAACTCGGCCCCGTGGAAGCCGTGCGCGGGATCGACCTGACCGTGCGGCCGGGCGAGATCCTCGGCCTCCTCGGACCCAACGGCGCCGGCAAGACCACCACCCTGCGGATGCTCACCACGCTGCTCCCGCCCACCGGCGGCGCGGCCACCGTCGCCGGCCACGACCTGCTCGCCGACCCCGCCGCCGTACGACAGCGGATCGGGTACGTCGCCCAGTCCGGCGGGGTCGACCCGCAGGAGACCGTGCGCTCCGAACTCGTCACCCAGGGACGGCTCTACCGCCTCTCCAGGGCGGACGCGGCGGCCCGCGCCGAGGAGCTGGCCGGCGAGCTCGGCCTCACCGAACTCCTCGACCGCTCCACCACGGCGCTCTCCGGCGGCCAGCGGCGGCGTCTCGATATCGCGATGGGCCTCACCCACCGGCCCGATGTGCTCTTCCTCGACGAGCCGACGACCGGTCTCGACCCGGGCAGCCGGGCCGACCTGTGGGCACTGGTGCGCAGGCTGCGCGACGACTTCGGCACGACCGTCGTCCTCACCACCCACTACCTCGACGAGGCCGACGCACTCGCGGACCGGCTGGTGATCGTGGACAAGGGCGTCGTCGTCGCCGAGGGCAGCCCGGCCGCCCTCAAGGCGGAGCACGGCGTCACCACCCTCCAGGACGCCTTCCTCGCCATCACCGGGCGCGGCCCGGCCCCCACCGACCTCTCCCCCGTCGCCGTTTAGGACTCGCCTTGCTCCTCCACGACACCGCGCTGATCTTCGGGCGCTACGCCCGCCAGACCCTGCGCTCCAAGTTCCAGATGCTGTTCGGCGTACTGATGCCGCTGCTCTACCTGCTCTTCTTCGGACCGCTGCTCTCCGACCTGCCGCTCGGCCGCGAGGGCGACTCCTGGCAGATCCTCGTTCCCGGCCTGCTGCTCCAACTCGGCCTTTTCGGCGCTTCGTTCGCCGGCTTCTCGCTCATCATGGAGAAGAACTGGGGCGTGGTGGAGCGGATGCGCGTCACCCCGGTCAGCCGGCTCGCGCTGCTCCTCGGCCGGGTCCTGCGCGACGCCTCGCTCTTCGTCTTCCAGGCCGTGCTGCTGGTGCTCGCCGCGCTGGCTATGGGGCTGCGGGCGCCGCTCGCCGGGATCCTGATCGGTTTCGTCTTCGTCGCCCTGCTCACCTTCGCGCTCGCCTCGCTCTCGTACGCGCTGGCGATGAAGGTCCGTACGGCGCAGGAGTTCGGCCCGACGATCAACGCGCTCTCACTGCCCGCGATGCTGCTGTCCGGGCTGATGCTGCCGATGGCCCTCGCTCCCGGCTGGCTGGACGTGCTCTCGCACTTCATGCCGTTCCGCTATCTGGTGGACGCGGTACGGGACGCGTACGTCGGGCGGTACGCGACGACGACCATGCTGTACGGCGTCCTGGTGGCGGTCGCGCTCACGGCGCTCGCCGTGATGGTCGGCACACGGACGTTCCGGAGGGCCGGAGCGTAACTACGCTGGGGTCATGGTCAATCTGACGCGCATCTACACCCGTACCGGCGACCAGGGCACCACCGCGCTGGGCGACATGAGCCGGACCGCCAAGACCGATCTGCGGATCTCGGCATACGCCGACGCCAACGAGGCCAACGCCGTCCTCGGCACGGCCATCGCCCTCGGGCAGCTCGACGAGGAGGTCGTGAAGGTCCTCGTCCGCGTCCAGAACGACCTGTTCGACGTGGGCGCCGACCTCTCCACCCCGGTGGTCGAGGACCCGAAGTACCCGCCGCTGCGGGTCGAGCAGTCGTACATCGACAAACTGGAGGCGGACTGCGACCGCTTCCTGGAGGAGCTGGAGAAGCTGCGCTCCTTCATCCTGCCGGGCGGCACGCCCGGTGCGGCCCTGCTGCACCAGGCGTGCACGGTGGTCCGCCGCGCGGAGCGCTCCACGTGGGCGGCCCTGGAGGTCCACGGCGAGACGATGAACCCGCTGACCGCCACGTACCTCAACCGCCTCTCAGACCTGCTCTTCATCCTTGCGCGGGCGGCCAACAAGGAGGTCGGGGACGTGCTCTGGGTCCCGGGCGGAGACCGCTAGACACGACCCCGCCCACGCCCCTGCCGGGGGTCCGGGGGTTGCCCCCCGGGAGATACAGCATCCTTGCGCGGGCGGCCGACAAGAAGGTCGGGCACGTGCTCCGGGTCCCGGGCGGAGACCGCTAGCTCCTGGTCGGCTGCCGGTGCCTTCTTCGGCCAGATCGTGTAGCTGAGCGCGATCAGGCCGTGGATGCCGGCCGTCCGCCAGGCGACGTAGATCCAGCTCCGCAGCGAGTCGGTGTTCCCGTCGTCGCCGACGTACCAGGTCGCGAGCAGCAGCAGTCCGGACGCGACCGCCGCCGCCGTCACCGAGCCCAGCCAGACCTTGCCCTCGTGGCGGGCGCGCGCCATGCCGTGGCGCGGCGGCTTCACGGGCGGCGGCCCGCCGCCGAGGCGGTGGGCGGCGTGGCCGTCCAGCCACTTCACGGTGCGGTGGCCATGGCCGACGGTGTAGCCGATGTACACCGCCGCGAGACCGTGCCGCCAGCTCGGCTCCGCCCCGTTCTTGAGGTCGATCGCGGTGACGACGAACAGCAGGACTTCCAGGAGCGGCTCGCACAGCAGCAGGGCGAGACCCGTCCGGGGCATCTTCAGCAGATAGCGGGTGGCGAGACCCGCGGCCAGCAGGACCCAGAAGCCCACTTCGCAGATCACGATCAGCATGACGATCACGGCGGTACTCCCCTTTCGGTTCCCCTCCAGCGTCGCGTGGCGATTCGCCCGGATCGTCGTCGCCGATGACGAAGTGCGACTACATCCTTCGGCGGAGGCACGGATCGGCCCCGACGGCGAGGCCCGGAGTCCGCCCGCCGTGTTGGATGGGAACGTGACACTCCCCCGACCGCACCGCGACGACCTGCTCATCGCCGCCGGCGGCCTCGCCATCGGCCTGCTGATGTGGTCCTTCGGGCTGCACACCCAGACCGACCGGCTGATCACCGCGCGGTGGGCGACCCTGATCCCGCTCGTCGTGATGGCCTCGATGGAGGCCCTGCGGCGCACGATGCCGCAGACCGCCCTGGCCGTCGGCACGGTCGCTCTCGTGGCGGACCAGTTCACCTACGGCAGCCTCGTGACCGCGCTGATGTTCACGGACCTGGTCTACTCCGCCGTGGTCTACGGGAAACCCGCCGCCGCCCGGCGCATCCCGTACACGACCGGACTGATCACGATCGGTGTGACGATCGGCTTCCTCGTCTGGTGGCAGAACGCGATCGCCCTGCTGGTCGGCCTGATCACCGGCATGGTGTCGTTCCTGCCCGCCGTCACCGGAGCCGTCGTACGCAATCACCGCCAGGCCGCCGACGCCGCCCGCCTCCGCGCGGAGCAGACCGCACTGCTCGCGGAGATGGACCGCAGCCAGGCCGTCGTGGCCGAGCGCGCCCGGATGGCGCGGGAGCTGCACGACATGGTCGCCAACCACCTCTCCGCCATCGCGATCCACTCCACGGCCGCGCTGTCGCTCGACGATCCGGGGACCACCCGGCAGGCGCTGACCGTGATCCGGGAGAACAGCGTGGAGGGTCTCGCGGAGATGCGGCGGCTGATCGGGCTGCTGCGGGACAGCAGCGGGGACGCGGAGCCGGCGGCCGCGCCCACCCTGGACGGCCTGGACGCGCTGGTGGCCCAGGCGGCGACGAACGGGGAGTCGAGCGGGCTGACGTTCGCCCTCGACGACAGCCGGAGGCCGGACGCCGGGGCGCTGCCGGCCCCGGTCGAGCTCGCCGCGTACCGGATCGTGCAGGAGTCGCTGACCAACGCCCTCAAGCACGCGGCCCCCGGCGAGGTACGGGTGGAGCTGGGCCGGTGCCCGGACGGTGGCCTCACGGTGGGCGTGGCCAGTGCGCTCGGCGGGCAGCCGGGGCCTCGGGCCCCTGGTTCCGGGGCGGGTCTGGTCGGGATGCGGGAGCGGGTGGCGCTGCTCGACGGGGAGTTCGAGTCCGGTCCGGTGACGGCGGACGACGGGCGGAAAGAATGGCGGGTACGGGCTGTCCTGCCCGTCGGTACGAGCGACAAGGAGCCGCCGGCATGGTACGGGTGATCGTGGCCGAGGATCAGAGCGCGGTCAGGGCGGGGCTTGTCCTGATCCTGGGCAGCGCGCCGGACATCGAGGTGATCGGGGAGGCCGCGGACGGCGAACGCGCCGTGGAGCTGGCCCGCGAACTCCGCCCGGATCTGGTTTTGATGGATGTACAGATGCCGCGGATGGACGGGGTGACGGCGACCCGGCTCGTGGTCTCCGAGGGCCTGGCCGATGTGCTCGTCCTGACGACCTTCGACCTCGACGAGTACGTCTTCGGGGCGCTGCGGGCCGGGGCATCGGGCTTTCTGCTGAAGAACACCGACGCGAAGGACCTGATCGAGGCGGTACGGACGGTGGCGCGCGGGGAGGGTCTGATCGCCCCGGCCGTGACGCGGCGGCTGATCGCCGAGTTCGCGGCGCCCCGCGCGCCGGTGCGTGCGCCGGGCGCGGCGGATCCGTCCGTGGTGGACGTACTGACGCCGCGGGAGCGGGAGGTGCTCTCCGCGCTGGGCAAGGGTCTGTCCAACGCCGAGATCGCAGTGCGCCTGGACATGGCGGAGGCCACGGTGAAGACCCATGTCAGCAAGGTGCTGGGGAAGCTGAAGCTGCGCAGCCGGGTGCAAGCGGCCGTGTTGGCCCAGGAGTTGCGGGTCTGACGCACCAGATCCGACGTTGGTCTGGACCTCTTGACGGTTGGTCCAGACCTTTCTACGCTCTCGGGGCGCGCGCACAGTTCACGGACCACCCCCAGCTTGTCCGTCCGCACACTTGAGGAGCACCGTTGAGCACTCAAGCACCGACGCGCAGAACAGGGTTCAGACACCGGGCCGCCGCCGGTCTGACCGCCCTGATCCTGCCCCTGGCCGCCATGGTCGGCCTCGCAGCACCCGCCGAGGCCGCCACGGCGGCCACCGCCACGTACACCAAGGTCTCCGACTGGGGCTCCGGCTTCGAGGGCAAGTGGACGGTGAAGAACACCGGCACCACCACGCTCTCCTCCTGGACCGTCGAGTGGGACTACCCCTCCGGCACCGCCGTCACCTCCGCCTGGGACGCCACCGTCACCAGCTCCGGCACCCACTGGACCGCCAAGAACGTCGGCTGGAACGGCACCCTCGCCCCCGGCGCCACCGTCTCCTTCGGCTTCAACGGCTCCGGCTCCGGCGCCCCCAGCGGCTGCAAGATCAACGGCGCCTCCTGCGACGGAGGCACCCAGCCCGGCGACAACGCGCCCTCCGCCCCCGGCACCCCCGTCGCCTCCGACATCACCAACACCTCGGTCAAGCTGACCTGGACCGCGGCCACGGACGACAAGGGCATCAAGAACTACGACGTCAAGCGCGACGGCACCACGATCGCCACCGTCACCGGACTCACGTACACCAACTCCGGGCTGACCGCCGGCACCGACTACAGCTACACGGTCGTCGCCCGCGACACCATCGACCAGACCGGCCCGGCGAGCGGCGCCGCGAGCGTCAGGACCACGGGCGGCGGGACCAACCCCAACCCCGGCGCCACCGTGAAGCTCGGCTACTTCACCAACTGGGGCGTCTACGGCCGGAACTACCACGTCAAGAACATCGCGACGTCCGGCTCCGCGTCCAAGATCACGCACATCAACTACGCCTTCGGCAACGTCACCGGCGGTAAGTGCACGATCGGTGACGCCTACGCGGACTACGACAAGGCCTACACCGCCGACCAGTCCGTCGACGGCGTCGCCGACACCTGGGACCAGCCGCTGCGCGGCAACTTCAACCAGCTGCGCAAGCTGAAGAAGGCGTACCCGAACATCAAGGTGCTGTGGTCCTTCGGCGGCTGGACCTGGTCCGGCGGCTTCGGCCAGGCCGTGCAGAACCCGACCGCCTTCGCGCAGTCCTGCTACGACCTGGTGGAGGACCCGCGCTGGGCCGACGTCTTCGACGGCATCGACCTGGACTGGGAGTACCCGAACGCCTGCGGTCTGTCCTGCGACACCAGCGGCCCGGCCTCGTTCAAGAACATGATGCAGGCGATGCGTGCCAAGTTCGGCGCGAACAACCTGGTCACGGCGGCCGTGACGGCCGACGCCTCCTCCGGCGGCAAGATCGACGCCGCCGACTACGCGGGCGCCGCGCAGTACATGAACTGGTTCAACGTGATGACGTACGACTTCTTCGGCGCCTGGGCGGCGCAGGGTCCGACGGCCCCGCACTCCCCGCTCACCTCGTACGCCGGCATCCCGCAGGCAGGCTTCAACTCCGCCGAGGCGATCGCCAAGTTCAAGGCGAAGGGCGTCCCGGCCAACAAGCTGCTGCTCGGCATCGGCTTCTACGGCCGCGGCTGGACGGGCGTCACCCAGTCCGCACCGGGCGGCAGCGCGACGGGCCCGGCGGCCGGCACGTACGAGCAGGGCATCGAGGACTACAAGGTCCTGAGGAACTCCTGCCCGGCCAACGGCACGGTGGCCGGTACGGCGTACGCGCACTGCGGCTCCAACTGGTGGAGCTACGACACCCCGGCCACGGTCACGTCCAAGATGAGCTGGGCGAAGAACCAGGGCCTGGGCGGCGCGTTCTTCTGGGAGTTCAGCGGTGACACCGGCAACGGCGAGCTGGTCGGAGCCATCAACAGCGGGCTGAACTAGCCCGACGGAAAACGCGGCGGGGACGGTGCAGCACACCGTCCCCGCCGTCGTATGTCCGTATCAGGCCACATTCACCCTCCCCCAGACTCCGTCCGGGGGGACCCCCATCCAGCAGGGGCCAATCAGGCCACATTCACCCGCTGGCCTGGAGGCGCCGCCTCCAGCCAGGCGAGGAAGCCGGTGAGAGCGTCCTCGCTCATCGCCAGCTCCAGACGGGTCCCCCGGTGCATACAGCCCTGGATCACGGCGTCGGAGAGCAGCGCCAGCTCCTCCTCGCCCTCGGGCATCCGGCGCTCCATGACCTCGATCGCCGAGCGCTCCAGGACGCGGCGCGGGCGAGGCGCGTAGGAGAAGACACGGAACCAGGACACCTGGTCACCGCTGTAGCGGGCGACGCCGTACACCCAGCCCTTGCCGGAGAGGTCCGGCTCCTCGGGGATGTTCCAGCGCAGGGAACAGTCGAAGGTGCCGCCGGCACGCTGGATCAGGCGGCGGCGCAAGCCGAAGACGAAGAGCCCGATCACCACCAGTGCGACGACCAGGCCGCTCAGGAGCAGAGCGAGGAACATCTTCACCGACCTCCTCGCTGCGTCCCGTGACCGGCTTCGCCGGCGTAACCGAATACAACCTGCAAATGCATCGCCTCAGCCGCGACACGGTCTGGATAATTCCAGCCGTGCCGCGGCTGAGGGCACAACTCTCGGCGCGGTCCGCTAGTGGACCGCTACCGCACGCAACCGGACATCGGCGCGACGCTCGGCGGCGGCGTCCGACTCCGACTTGGCGCGCTCCAGCGCACGCTCGGCGCGCTGGGCGTCGATCTCGTCCGCCAGCTCGACGATCTCCGCGAGCAGAGACAGCTTGTCGTCGGCGAACGAGATGAATCCACCGTGCACAGCGGCGATGACGGTCTCGCCCTCGCTGGTACGGATGGTCACCGGGCCCGACTCCAGCACACCGAGCAGCGGCTGGTGGCCGGGCATGACGCCGATGTCGCCGGAGGTGGTGCGTGCGATGACCAAGGTGGCCTCGCCGGACCAGACACTCCGGTCCGCGGCGACCAGCTCGACGTGCAGCTCAGCAGCCAAGGGTGGCTCCTCGGGTCACCACCCGGCGGTCGTGCCGGGTGTTGGGGTCAATTCTAATGGGCGTGACGAGGGGGGCGGGACACACCCGCCCCCCTCACGAGAGCGCGGGGCTCAGGAGACGCCAAGCTCCTTGGCGTTCTTCTTGAGGTCCTCGACGCCACCGCACATGAAGAAGGCCTGCTCGGGGAAGTGGTCGTACTCACCGTCGCAGATCGCGTTGAACGCGGCGATCGACTCGTCGAGCGGAACGTCCGAACCGTCCACACCGGTGAACTGCTTCGCCGCGTGGGTGTTCTGGGACAGGAAGCGCTCGACACGGCGGGCGCGGTGGACAACGAGCTTGTCCTCCTCGCTCAGCTCGTCGATACCGAGAATCGCGATGATGTCCTGGAGGTCCTTGTACTTCTGCAGGATGCCCTTGACGCGCATGGCGGCGTCGTAGTGGTCCTGCGCGATGTAGCGCGGGTCCAGGATCCGGGACGTGGAGTCCAGCGGGTCCACGGCCGGGTAGATGCCCTTCTCGGAGATCGGACGGGAGAGAACCGTCGTCGCGTCGAGGTGGGCGAAGGTGGTGGCCGGAGCCGGGTCGGTCAGGTCGTCCGCGGGGACGTAGATCGCCTGCATCGAGGTGATCGAGTGACCACGGGTCGAGGTGATGCGCTCCTGGAGGAGACCCATCTCGTCGGCCAGGTTCGGCTGGTAACCCACGGCGGAGGGCATACGGCCGAGCAGGGTCGAGACCTCGGAGCCGGCCTGCGTGAAGCGGAAGATGTTGTCGATGAAGAACAGCACGTCCTGCTTCTGCACATCGCGGAAGTACTCCGCCATGGTCAGACCGGCCAGGGCCACGCGCAGACGGGTGCCCGGGGGCTCGTCCATCTGGCCGAAGACCAGCGCGGTCTTGTCCAGAACGCCGGCCTCCTCCATCTCCACCATGAGGTCGTTGCCCTCACGGGTGCGCTCGCCGACGCCCGCGAAGACCGACACACCGTCGTGCAGCTTGGCCACACGGACGATCATTTCCTGGATCAGAACGGTCTTGCCGACACCGGCGCCACCGAACAGACCGATCTTTCCACCCTTGACGTACGGGGTGAGAAGGTCGACGACCTTCAGGCCGGTCTCGAACATCTCGGTCTTGGACTCGAGCTGGTCGAAGGCCGGGGCCTTGCGGTGGATCGTCCAGCGCGGCGCGTCGGCCACGGTGGACTCGTCGGCGTTCAGCACCTGACCCAGCGTGTTGAACACGCGGCCCTTGGTGACGTCACCGACGGGCACCGTGATGCCCGTGCCGGTGTTGGTCACCGGGGCCTGGCGGACCAGGCCGTCGGTGGGCTGCATGGAGATGGTGCGGACGACGCCGTCACCGAGGTGCTGGGCGACCTCGAGGGTCAGCGTCTTGGTCGCGCCCTCCTCGGCCGGGTCCGGAACCTCGACGTTCAGCGCGTTGTAGATCTCCGGCATCGCGTCGACGGGGAACTCCACGTCGACGACCGGGCCGATGACCCGGGCGACGCGGCCCGTGGCTGCGGCCGTCTCAACAGTGGTCGTCATTACTTGTCACTCCCCGCGGTCGCGTCGGCCAGGGCTGCGGTGCCACCGACGATCTCGCTGATTTCCTGGGTGATTTCGGCCTGGCGGGCCGCGTTGGCAAGTCGGGAGAGGTTGTTGATCAAGTCTCCCGCGTTGTCGGTCGCCGACTTCATCGCACGGCGCGTGGCGGCGTGCTTGGAGGCAGCCGACTGGAGCAGCGCGTTGTAGATACGGCTTTCGACGTAGCGCGGCAGCAGGGCGTCGAGGACGTCCTCCGCCGACGGCTCGAAGTCGTACAGCGGACGGAGCGTGTCCTGCTCGCCCGCCTCCTTCGCCACCTCGTCGAGGCTGAGGGGCAGCAGCCGGGCCTCGACCGCCGTCTGCGTCATCATCGAGACGAACTCGGTGTAGACGATGTGGAGCTCGTCCACACCACCCTCGGCCGTGTCCTTCTCGATCGCCTCGATCAGCGGGGCCGCGATCTTCTTGGCGTCCGCGTACTCCGGCTGATCCGTGAAACCGGTCCACGAGTCGGCCAGCTTGCGCTCACGGAAGTTGTAGTGCGAGATACCACGGCGACCGACGACATAGATGTCGACCTCGCGGCCCTCGCTCTCCAGCTTCCTCGTCAGCGCTTCCGCCGCCTTGATGGCGTTGGAGTTGAAGGCGCCGGCCAGACCGCGGTCGCTCGAGAGGAGCAGGACCGCGGCACGGGTCGGGTTCTCCGCCTCGGTGGTCAGCGGGTGCTTGTCGTTCGCACCCGTGGCGACCGCGGTGACCGCACGGGTCAGCTCGATCGCGTACGGGGTCGACGCCTGCACCTTGCGCTGCGCCTTGACGACGCGCGAGGCGGCGATCATCTCCATCGCCTTGGTGATCTTCTTCGTCGCGGTGACGGATTTGATGCGACGCTTGTAGACCCGGAGCTGCGCTCCCATGAGTCAGGTCCCTTCCGTCGTCACTTCGAGACGTTGACGGCAGCGGAAGCGTCGTCGCCCAGCAGCTTCCCGTCAGAGGTCTCGAACTGCTTCTTGAACTCCGCGATGGCGTCGGCCACGGACTGCAGGGTGTCGTCCGACATCTTGCCGCCCTCACGGATGGAGCTCATGAGACCCGAGTGGCTCTGGCGCAGGTACGCCAGCATCTCGGCCTCGAAGCGGCGGATGTCGGTCACCGGGACGTCGTCCATCTTGCCGGTGGTGCCGGCCCAGACGGAGACGACCTGGTTCTCGGTGGGCATCGGCTGGTACTGAGCCTGCTTGAGCAGCTCGACCATGCGCTGACCGCGCTCCAGCTGCGCCTTCGAGGCCGCGTCCAGGTCGGAACCGAAGGCGGCGAACGCCTCCAGCTCACGGAACTGGGCGAGGTCGACACGGAGGCGACCGGAGATCTGCTTCATCGCCTTGTGCTGGGCGGAGCCACCGACACGGGAGACCGAGATACCGACGTTCAGGGCCGGACGCTGGCCGGCGTTGAACAGGTCGGACTCCAGGAAGCACTGGCCGTCGGTGATGGAGATGACGTTGGTCGGGATGAACGCCGACACGTCGTTCGCCTTGGTCTCGACGATCGGCAGACCGGTCATCGAACCGGCACCCAGCTCGTCCGAGAGCTTCGCGCAGCGCTCGAGGAGACGCGAGTGCAGGTAGAAGACGTCACCCGGGTAGGCCTCACGGCCCGGCGGGCGGCGCAGCAGCAGCGACACGGCGCGGTAGGCGTCGGCCTGCTTCGACAGGTCGTCGAAGACGATCAGGACGTGCTTGCCCTGGTACATCCAGTGCTGGCCGATGGCGGAGCCGGTGTACGGCGCCAGGTACTTGAAGCCGGCCGGGTCGGACGCCGGGGCGGCGACGATCGTCGTGTACTCGAGGGCACCGGCCTCTTCCAGGGCGCCGCGAACGGACGCGATGGTCGAGCCCTTCTGGCCGACGGCGACGTAGATGCAGCGAACCTGCTTGTTCACGTCGCCCGAGCGCCAGTTGTCACGCTGGTTGATGATCGTGTCGACGCACAGCGCGGTCTTGCCGGTCTGACGGTCGCCGATGATCAGCTGACGCTGGCCACGGCCGACCGGGGTCATGGCGTCGACGGCCTTGTAGCCGGTCTCCATCGGCTCGTGCACCGACTTACGGGCCATAACGCCCGGGGCCTGCAGCTCGAGGGCGCGGCGGCCCTCGGTCGCGATCTCGCCGAGGCCGTCGATCGGGTTGCCGAGCGGGTCGACGACGCGGCCGAGGTAGCCCTCGCCGACACCTACGGAGAGAACCTCACCGGTGCGCTGCACCGGCTGGCCCTCCTCGATACCGCTGAACTCGCCGAGGACGATCGCACCGATCTCGCGCTCCTCGAGGTTGAGGGCGAGACCGAGGGTGCCGTCCTCGAACTTCAGCAGCTCGTTCGCCATGGCCGAGGGAAGACCCTCCACCTTGGCGATGCCGTCGCCGGCCAGGCTGACCGTTCCGACCTCCTCGCGCGAGGCCGCGTCCGGCTGGTACGACTGGACAAAGGTCTCCAGCGCATCCCGGATCTCCTCCGGCCGGATCGTGAGCTCCGCCATCTGGGTTCCCTGCTCTCCTTGTTGGGCCCGAAGTTTTCTTGGGGGTCTGGGGGCCGACCCCCAGGAATCTTCTGCAATCTCTGCACGGCCCAACCGGGCCGCTGGTGATGCTGTGTTCAGTTGATGGCTGACGTCAGCCGGCCAGTCGCCGGGACGCCTCGTCGAGGCGCTCCGCGATGGTCCCGTTGATGACCTCGTCGCCGACCTGCACCGAGATCCCGCCGAGGACCGCCGGGTCCACGTCCAGGTTCAGGTGCATCTGGCGGCCGTACAGCTTGGCCAGGACGGCACCGAGGCGCTGCTTCTGCTGATCGGTCAGCGGCACCGCCGTCGTGACGACGGCGACCATCCGGTCCCGGCGCGCCGCGGCGAGCTTGGAGAGGGACTCGAGTCCCGCTTCCAGGCTACGTCCCCGGGGCTGGGTCACGAGACGGACGACCAGACGCTCGGTGACCGCGTTGGCCTTGCCGCCGAGCAGGCTGCGCAGCAGCTCGCCCTTGGCGGAGACCGTGGCGGACTTGTCCGTCAGCGCCGAGCGGAGCTCGTTGCTGGAGGAGACGATCCGGCCGAACCGGAACAGCTCGTCCTCGACGTCGTCCAGCGCGCCGGCCTGCTGCGCCGCGGTGAGGTCGGCGGTGTTCGCCAGCTCCTCGACCGAGTCGACCAGGTCACGCGACTGCGACCAGCGGGAACGCACCATGCCGGAGACCAGGTCGACGGTCTCCCCGCCCACCTGACCGCCGAGCAGTCGCCCGGCGAGCTCGGCCTTGGCCTCGCCCGCCTGCGCCGGGTCGGTCAGGACCCGACGCAGCGACACCTCGCGGTCGAGCAGCGCGGTGACTGCGGCCAGCTCGCCCGCGAGCTTCGCGGCGTCGACCGAGGTGTTGTCGGTCAGCGCGTCGAGGGACTCACGTGCGGCAACCAGTGCTTCACGGCTCGCTCCGTTCATCGGACGGCCTCGGCCTTCTCCTCGAGCTCGTCGAGGAAGCGGTCGATCGTGCGGCTCTGGCGGGCGTGGTCCTCGAGGGACTCGCCGACCAGCTTGCCGGCCAGGTCGGTGGCGAGCTTGCCCACGTCCTGGCGCAGCGAGGTCGCCGCGGCCTTGCGGTCGGCCTCGATCTGCGTGTGGCCGGCCGCGATGATCTCCTCGCGCTGGCGCTGGCCTTCCGCCTTCATCTCCTGGATGATCGCGGTGCCCTGCTCCGTCGCCTCCTGGCGAAGACGCGCGGCCTCATGGCGGGCCTCGGCGAGCTGGGCCTTGTACTGCTCCAGCACGCTCTTGGCCTCGATCTGGGCCGACTCGGCCTTCTCGATGCCACCCTCGATGGCCTGCCGACGCTCTTCCAGAACCTTGTTGATGTTCGGGAGGAGCTTCTTGGCGAGGAAGCCGAAGACGATGACGAAGGCGATCAGGCCGATGACGAGCTCGTCAAGATGCGGGATCAGAGGAGGCTGGGGCTCCTCCGCCTGCGCAAGAAGCAGAGCGTTCACATCAGTGCCTTCCGTAAAAAGGTTTGGGCTGTCGGTCCGATTTACTGGTAGACGAAGCCCATGACGATGCCGATGAGGGCGAGCGCCTCACAGAAGGCGAAGCCCATGATCTGGTTGGTGCGGATCAGACCGGCGGCCTCGGGCTGGCGGGCGAGGGCCTGCGTACCGTTACCGAAGATGATGCCGACGCCGACGCCGGGGCCGATCGCGGCCAGGCCGTAGCCGATCGACGCGACGTTGCCGACCACGTTCTCCTTGGCCGAGGCGGCGAGGTTGACCATGTCGAGAGCAGCGGACATGCCGTTACTTCCTTCTCTTTCAATGACCCGGTGGGGGTTGGCCACCGGACGACTGTTGGATTGGGGGTGTAGCCGAATCCCGGGCGGGAGTCGCTCAGTGGTGCTCGGCGAGCGCGCCCTGGACGTAGCTGCAGGCCAGGAGGACGAAGACGTACGCCTGGACGGCCTGGATGAAGAGCTCGAAGGCCGTCATCACGAGGACCATGACGAACGAGGCGCCGGCGTAGACGAAGCCCAGGCCGTTCATCAGGTACCAGGTGGCCAGCGAGAACATCACGATCAGCAGGTGACCGGCGAACATGTTCGCGAACAGTCGGACCGCGTGCGTGAAGGGCCGGATGATGAGGTTCGAGAAGAACTCGAGGACGACGACCATCGGGAGGATCGCGCCGAGCGACTTGTCGTAACCGACGATGTTCTTCCAGCCGCCGACGAAGCCGTGCTTCTTGAAGGTCAGCGAGATCCAGAGCACGTACACGATCAGCGCGAGACCGGCCGGGAAGGCGATCAGCGACGTGACCGGGAACTGGGCGAGCGGAATGATCGACCAGAGGTTCATGATCCAGACGAAGAAGAACAGCGACACCATGAAGGGGACGTACTTCTCGCCGTCCTTCTTGCCGATGATCTCGTAGACGATGCCGCGGCGGACGAAGTCGTAACCGGCCTCGCCGACCATCTGCATCTTGCCGGGGATCAGCTTGGGCTTGTTGAAGGCAGCCCAGAAGAACCCGACGACCACGATGGAGCCCAGCAGAGCGAGCAGCATCGGCTTGGTGATGTCGATGCCCCCCACCGTGGCGATGGGCTCGTACATGAACGTGTGCAGGCCCGGCGCCGGGAAGCCGCATCCACTGAAGATGTGGCAATCCGGGTCGAAGGCAAGCGTCTGGTCAGCACTCACCGCGGGCTCCTTCAGCGTGGCGCATAGGTACGGCAACCTCGTTGTGTCGGCGCGGCACGCAGCCGCGGGTCGGCACTGGACTGGTCTTACGGATAAGGGGGCGGCGGTTCGGCATCGAGCCTCGCGCTGGGACAGGCGTCAGCTCGGATGCCCGCGCCCGCAGTGCCGCAGTTGGCACCGGACGATAGCAGGAAGCCGAAAGCGCCTTTATCCCGGCCCTACCCCTCACGTCGACGACCCCGGCTTCTTGGGGTCGTCGATGTACATGATCTTGGCCTTCATGTAGGCACGCGCCTGCGCGGCGATCCAGACGAGGGTCGACGCGAGCAGGGTGAAGGCGAAAGCCTTGAAGTCGAAGAACGTGGTGTTCTTGAGCAACAGCATCAAGACGAAGAGAAGCAGCAGCTGGGTCGTGTAGAGCAGAAGACCCATCGCCTGGAACAGGTGCGGGTACGACTTGGCCGTCCGCTGGAGCACCACGAGCCCGATACCCATGAACGCGATGACGACCGCGCAGCCGATGACGGCGCCGATCGCGCCCTTCCCGCCGGCGACCACGCCACTGATGACCGCGGCGATGGCGCCGGTGGCAGCAGTGGGAATGGCAGCTGAAAGAAGGATGCGTGCGTCGTTGGACGGCATGGCGGTGTCTCCGCTGTTGCTGGTGGGGGCGATGGTGTCGTCAGGGACGAGCGTAAGCCCGGTCCGAGGTGAGTCTCGGGGCCAATGGACCGTCGCACTACGGTCCTTCGGCTCTGTCGCCGGGTCTCGTGAACGGTATCACAAACTATTTGAGTAGTTCTTTACCCGTGAAGTGTGCTGACTGTCACACATGAGAGTTACCGCGCGCGTGTGTGCACGACGCGAGGTGGACTTGTCTGGTATTGGACGCCGATGCGGCGTTCGTCAACTCGGCGTTCCGGCCTTCCGCCGGTCGGTGAAGCGCGAACGGTGGCCGATGGCGGTGGCGCCGTTGACTCCGGCCGGGACCGGAACGCGCTCCTCCAGGGGCTCGACCAAGGACGCGGAGGCCGGAGCCTCGGCTTCCGTGGCCATGGGCTCCGCAGCCACCTTCTTACGGCGCCGATAGCGGGGCGGAACGAAGGACTCCGCCCACCGCGGTGCTCGCGGCGAGAAGCGCGGCAGCAGGAGCAGCACCAGACCGATCGCGCTGAGCAGCACCACCACGAGCACGATCCACATCGACGCCGAGTGCACCGAGTACGAGAGCGTCCCGAAGGCGATCAGCGCCGACCAGAAGTACATGATCAGCACGGCACGGCTGTGCGAGTGCCCGATCTCCAGAAGCCGGTGGTGCAGATGCCCTCGGTCGGCCGCGAACGGCGACTGACCGTTCCAGGTACGGCGCACGATGGCCAGGATCAGGTCGGCCATCGGGATCGCGATGATCGTCAGCGGCAGGACGAGCGGGATGAAGACCGGGAGCGCGGCGTGGGTGGCCTGACGGGTCGAGCCCTCGAAGATCTTCAGCGCGTCCGGGTCGACCTGGCCGGTGATCGAGATCGCCGAGGCGGCCAGGATCAGACCGATCAGCATCGAGCCGGAGTCGCCCATGAAGATCCTGGCCGGATGCATGTTGTGCGGCAGGAACCCCAGACACATGCCCATGAGGATCGCGGCGAAGAGCGTGGCGGGGGCGGCGGCCTCGATCGTGTAGCCGTACCAGAGGCGGTACGCGTACAGGAAGAAGGCCGCAGCGGCGATGCAGACCATGCCGGCGGCGAGGCCGTCGAGGCCGTCCACGAAGTTCACGGCGTTGATGGTGAGGACCACCAGGGCGACCGTGAGGAGCGTGCCCTGCCCCCGAGTGAGGGCGACCGTGCCGACGCCGGGGATCGGCAGCCACAGGATCGTCAGCCCCTGGATCACCATCACACCGGCGGAGATCATCTGAGCGCCCAGCTTGATCAGGGCGTCCAGCTCGAACTTGTCGTCGAGGACGCCGATCAGCCAGATCAGCGCGGCTCCGGACAGCAGCGCCCGGGGTTCGTTGGAGAGCTCGAAGACGCTGTTGAGGTTCTGGAGGTGGTCGGCGACCAGCAGTCCGGCGCACAGCCCGAAGAACATGGCGATGCCACCGAGCCGCGGAGTCGGTTCTCGGTGTACGTCTCGGGCACGGATCTCCGGCATCGCCCCGGTCGCGATCGCGAACTTCCGCACCGGACCGGTCAGCAGATAGGTCACCGCGGCCGTGACACAGAGCGTCAGCAGGTAATCACGCACGGGCTGCCCCACAGGAATCGCTGGCCATCTCAGCCCCACACCCTAGCCGTGCTGTCCATGTGCTTGAGGACATTCGGCCCGCGAGGATGGTTGCGCTCCGCCTGTCATCACCGTCCATACGGGGGAAATCGCCCGGACAGTTCGCGCACTTCGGCGCGTACCCGCGCCGTCTCCTCGTGCTCGTCCCGTAGCGCGATCGTGAACAACGCGGCGATCCGGGCCATCTCCCGGGCACCCATCCCCTGGGTGGTGACGGCGGCCGTACCGAGCCGGATGCCGCGCCCGTCCCCGTAAGGAAGAGCACAGGTGTCGAGGACCATACCGGCGGCGGCGAGGCGCAGCCGGGCGGTGCGGCCCTCCATGCCGAGCGGGGCGGGATCGGCCGTGATCAGGTGGGTGTCGGTGCCGCCGGTGGTGACGGCGAAGCCCTCGGCGGCGAGCGCGTCGGCGAGGACGCGGGCGTGCGCGACCACCTGATGGGCGTACGCGGCGAAGGCGGGCGTCGCCGCCTCCCCGAAGGCGACGGCCTTGGCGGCGATGGTGTGCATCTGGGCGCCGCCCTGCGTGAAGGGGAAGACGGCCCGGTCGACACGGCCGGCGAGCTCGGCGCCGCAGAGGATCATCCCGCCGCGCGGACCGCGGAGCACCTTGTGCGTGGTGGCACACACCACATCGGCGTACGGGACGGGGTTGGGTGCCGCTCCCCCGGCGACGAGGCCGATGGGGTGGGCGGCGTCGGCGATGAGATAGGCGCCGGTCTCGTCGGCGATCTCGCGGAAGAGCGCGTAGTCGAGGTGACGGGGGTAGGAGATGGAGCCGCAGACGATCGCCTTGGGGCGGTGGTGGCGGGCGAGGGCGGCGACCTGCTCGTAGTCGACGAGTCCGGTCTCGGCGTCGACGCCGTAGGGCACGAAGTCGAACCAGCGCCCGGAGAAGTTGGCGGGGGAGCCGTGGGTGAGATGACCGCCGTGTTCAAGGCCCATGGCAAGGACGGTGTCCCCGGGCCGCAGGAGGGCCGCGTAGGCGGCGAGGACGGCGGAGGAACCGGAGTGGGCCTGCACGTTGGCGTGCTCGGCTCCGAAGAGCGCCTTGGCGCGGTCCACGGCGATCCGCTCGGCGGCGTCGACGAACTCGCAGCCGCCGTGGTGGCGGGCGCCGGGATAGCCCTCGGCGTACTTGTTGGCGAGCGGGGAGCCGAGGGCGGCGAGGACGGCGGGCGAGGTGAAGTTCTCGGCCGCGATCAGCTGAAGACTGTCGGACTGCCGGCGCACCTCCCCGAGCAGCACGTCGGCGATCTCCGGGTCCTGCCGGCGCAGGACGTCGAGATCCTCTTCGGGGGGAGCGGTGACCGGCATCGTTGGCTCCAGGCGTGGGCTGGGCTTCAGCTCCAATGTAGGCGCGTCGGCACGGGTTTGCCCGATGTTCACCAAGCCTCTGGGCCGGATGGCCCTGGCGACCGGACCCCGCTCCCGACGCACCCCTCGCACTGCTCGGCCCCAGCAGGCCCCCCAGGCATCGTGCCGCTGCGCCGGCCTCCGGCCGTCGGACGTGGACAGCCACCCCTCAACGACGCGCAGGCACACCCGTCAGCGCCGTCACGACCGGATCCAGCGCGGTGTTGAGCCCCGCTCCCGACGCACCCCTCGCACTGCTCGGCCCCAGCGGGCCTCCCAGGCATCGCGCCGCTGCGCCGGCCTCCGGCCGTCGGACGTGGACAGCCACCCCTCAACGACGCGCAGGCACACCCGTCAGCGCCGTCACAACCGGATCCAGCGCGGTGTTGATCTCCTCGCCGATGGAGCGGAAGAACGTGATCGGCGCACCGTACGGGTCGTTCACCTCGTCCGCCTCCGCGTTCGGGGCCAGGAGCCACCCGCGTAGAGCCGCCGCCGCACGGACCAGGGCGCGTGCGCGTTCGACCATGCCGTCGTCCAAGGGGTCCGGCAGCGTCGCCGGATCTATGGCGCGGACGAGCCGGGTGAACTCCTTCAGGGTGAAGGTGCGCAGGCCCGCCGAGTGACCCATCGAGATGACCTGCGCCCGGTGGTCCCGGGTCGCCGTCAGGACGAGGTCCGCGCGGATGACGTGCTCGTCGAGGAGCTCGCGGCCCACGAAGCCGCTGGCGTCCGCGCCGAAGTCGGCGAGGACCAGCTCCGCGTTGGCCTCCATCGGGGCGCCCTCGTGGCCCCACGTGCCCGCGCTCTCCACGATCAGGCCGCCGCCGCGGGGGTCGCCCAGGCGGTCGCACAGGGCATGGCGAGTCAGCCGCTCGGTGATCGGCGAGCGGCAGACGTTGCCGGTGCTGACGTGGAGAATGCGGAAGGAACTGCTCTCGTGCCCCGCTATGCCACGCCCCTCAGGGGCGGTCAATTGGCCACCTCGAGGTCGGGTACGACCTTCCGGAGCTCCTCCGGGGACAGCGCGCCCTCGCGCAGCAGGACGGGCACCTTGCCGGTGACGTCCACGATCGACGACGGGACGATCCCGGGGGTCGGGCCGCCGTCGAGGTACACCGAGACGGAGTCGCCCAGCATGCCCTGCGCCGCGTCGCAGTCCTCCGGCGACGGGTGGCCCGTGAGGTTCGCCGAGGAGACGGCCATCGGGCCGACCTCGGTGAGCAGCTCGATCGCGACCGGGTGCAGCGGCATCCGGATCGCCACCGTGCCCCGGGTGTCCCCCAGGTCCCACTGCAGCGACGGCTGGTGCTTGGCGACCAGCGTCAGCGCGCCCGGCCAGAACGCGTCGACGAGCTCCCACGCCTGCTCGGAGAAGTCGGTGACGAGCCCGTGCAGCGTGTTCGGGGAGCCGATGAGGACGGGCGTGGGCATGTTGCGGCCCCGGCCCTTGGCGTCCAGCAGGTCCGCGACCGCCTCCGAGCTGAAGGCGTCCGCGCCGATCCCGTATACGGTGTCGGTGGGCAGCACGACCAGCTCGCCACGACGAACGGCGGACGCGGCCTCGCGCAGACCGGTCACACGGTCCGTCGCCTCGTTGCAGTCGTATCGCCGAGCCATCAGCGGGCCTCCTCATACACAAGCGTGGTCATGGCAGTGCGATTCACGGCATCGCCTTGCGGGCGGTGGCGAAGCGCGGCCGGTTGTTCAGGTCGGGGTGGTCGGCGGCGTCCGCCCAGCCGGCCTCCTCGTTGAAGATCCACGGCACCTGGCCGCCCTGGGTGTCCGCGTGTTCGATCACGACGAGACCCCCCGGGCGCAGCAGCCGGTGCGCGGTGCGCTCGATCCCCCGGATCGTGTCGAGGCCGTCCTCGCCGGAGAACAGCGCCATCTCCGGGTCGTGGTCCCGCGCCTCGGGCGCGACGTACTCCCACTCGGTCAGCGGGATGTACGGCGGGTTGGAGATGACCAGGTCGACCTGGCCGTCGAGCTCCGGCAGCGCGCTCAGCGCGTCGCCCTGGTGCACGGTGACCCGCGATCCCTCGGCGTTCTTGCGGGTCCACACCAGCGCGTTGTCCGAGAGCTCCACGGCGTGCACGCGCGATCGCGGCACCTCCTGCGCCATGGCGAGCGCGATCGCCCCCGAACCGGTGCACAGGTCGACGATCAGCGGCTCGACCACGTCCATGGCCCGTACGGCGTCTATGGCCCAGCCGACGACCGACTCGGTCTCCGGACGGGGCACGAAGACGCCCGGCCCGACCTGGAGCTCCAGGTAGCGGAAGAACGCCCGGCCGGTGATGTGCTGGAGCGGTTCGCGCGCCTCCCGGCGGGCCACCGCCTCCCAGTAGCGGGCGTCGAAGTCCGCGTCCTTGACGTTGTGCAGCTCCCCCCGCTTGACGCCGTGCACGAACGCGGCGAGCTCCTCCGCGTCGAAACGCGGAGAGGGAACGCCGGCGTCGGCCAGCCGCTGGGTGGCCTGGGCCACCTCGGCAAGCAGCAGGTTCACGCTGGTCCTCCGTGGTACGGGGTGGGGCTTACGGAACTTACGCGGCGGCCAGTTTCGCAGCAGAGTCGGCGTCGACGCAGGCCTGGATCATCGCGTCCAGGTCGCCGTCGAGCACCTGGTCCAAGTTGTACGCCTTGAAGCCGACGCGGTGGTCCGAGATCCGGTTTTCCGGGAAGTTGTACGTACGGATCTTCTCGGACCGGTCGACGGTACGGACCTGGCTGCGGCGGGCGTCGGCGGCCTTGGACTCGGCCTCCTCCTGCGCGGCGGCGAGCAGCCTGGACCGGAGGATACGCATGGCCTGCTCCTTGTTCTGGAGCTGGCTCTTCTCGTTCTGGCAGGAGGCGACGATGCCGGTCGGCAGGTGCGTGATGCGGACCGCGGAGTCGGTCGTGTTGACGGACTGGCCGCCGGGACCGGAGGAGCGGTACACGTCGATGCGCAGGTCGTTGGCGTGGATCTCGACGTCGATCTCCTCGGCCTCGGGGGTCACGAGGACACCGGCGGCGGAGGTGTGGATCCGGCCGGCCGACTCGGTGGCGGGCACGCGCTGCACGCGGTGCACCCCGCCCTCGTACTTCAGCCGCGCCCAGACGCCCTGGCCGGGCTCGGTCGCGCCGTTGCCGCCCTTGGTCTTCACCGCGACCTGGACGTCCTTGTAGCCGCCGAGCTCGGACTCGGTGGAGTCGATGATCTCGGTCTTCCAGCCGATGCGCTCGGCGTAGCGCAGATACATCCGCAGCAGGTCGCCGGCGAACAGGGCGGACTCGTCGCCGCCCGCGCCCGCCTTGATCTCCAGGATGACGTCCTTGTCGTCGCTGGGGTCGCGCGGGACGAGCAGCAGCCGCAGCTTGTCGGTCAGCTCCTCGCGCGCCTTGTCCAGCTCCTTGACCTCGGCCGCGAAGTCGGGGTCCTCGTGCATCAGCTCGCGGGCGGTCTCGATGTCGTCACCGTTCTGCTTCCAGGCACGGTAGACGGCGACGATCGGGGTCAGCTCGGCGTAACGCTTGTTCAGCTTGCGCGCGTTGGCCTGGTCCGCGTGGACCGAAGGGTCAGCGAGCTTCTTCTCGAGATCGGCGTGCTCGCCGATCAGTTCCTCGACCGCCTCGAACATCGGGGGCTCCTGGTTTTCGTACGAACGGACTGCGGGGACGGCAAAGCGCCGGTCCGGTCCCCCCTGCGGGAGCGACCAAGGACCGGCGCAGTGACGTGCTACTTCGTGGCCGCAGCCTTGCCGAAGCGGGCCTCGAAGCGGGCGACGCGGCCGCCGGTGTCGAGGATCTTCTGCTTGCCCGTGTAGAACGGGTGGCACTCGGAGCAGACCTCGGCACGGATGGTGCCCTCGGTCAGGGTGCTACGGGTGGTGAACGACGCGCCACAGGTGCAGCTGACCTGGGTCTCGACGTACTGGGGGTGGATCTCGCGCTTCAAGGTGTCTCCTAGTTTCGGGAGGGCGCCGGGTCGCCGTGCGGATTGCACCTGCGTGAACCGGAGCCGACGTACCAGTCTGCCAGGACCGGCCGTATCTCCCAAAACCGGGTCCGTGGTGAAACTATTCCGGGCGGTCGAGGGACGTACGCCCGGGCTTGCGGCGGGCTACTTCACGACGCCGTCGGCCTGCCCCGTGGCCGTGTCCTTCGTCGCGGAGGCGGGGATGGACTTGTCGGCCTTGAGCGCCTGCCAGACCTGTTGCGACTGGGCTTCCAGCGGTATGACGCGGTTCGGGTCGGCGGGGTCGTACCGGACCGGCATCGTGACCATGTGGACGTCCTCGGCGCCGATCTTCGAGAGCCCCTTGGCGAAGCTCATGAGTTCGTTGACGGAGTCCAGCTCGGAGTCGGGCGTGATGGCCTTGGTGGCCGTGTCCGCGATGTCCAGGAGCTTCTTGGGGTTGGTGAGGACGCCGACGTCCTTGACCTGCTCGATGAACGCCTTCATGAAGGCCTGCTGGAGCTGGATACGGCCGAGGTCGCTGCCGTCGCCGACGGTCTTGCGGGTGCGGACCAGGCCGAGGGACTGCTCGCCGTCGAGGGTGTGGGTGCCCGGCTCGAGGTCGAGGTGGCTCTTGTCGTCCGTGATGCGCTGCGTCGTGGTGACGTCCACGCCGCCGAGCTTGTCGATCAGCTTGGTGAAGCCGGTGAAGTCGACCTCGATGTAGTGGTCCATGCGGATGCCGGACATCGACTCGACGGTCTTCACCGCGCAGGCCGGGCCGCCGACCTCGTACGCGGTGTTGAACATCGCCCGCTTCTCGCCGGCGACGGCGTTCCCCTGCCCGTCGGTGCAGGCGGGGCGCGCGACGAGGGTGTCGCGCGGTACGGAGACGACGCTGGCCTTCTGGTGGCCCTCGTAGACGTGGACGATCATCGCGGTGTCGGAGCGGGCCCCGCCCTCGTCCTTGCCGTACGCGCCGTTGTCGCCGGAGCGCGAGTCGGAGCCGAGGACGAGGATATCCATCGAGCCGTCGTCGACGTTCTCGGGGCGTTCGGTGCCGAGCTGGGCGTTGATGTCGACGCCCTTGAGGTTGCCGTTCAGCTTGAAGTAGACGTAGCCGAGTCCGGAGCCGCCGACCACGACGAGTGCGGCCGCGCCCCAGGCGGCGACGGTCACCGCGCGGCGGCCCTTGGCGGGCGGCTTGCGTCGGCGGCCGTTGCCGCTGCCTGGTATTCGGCCGCCCCTGCTCTGCTGACTCATCTGCTACCTCAGGTCCTTGGTTCACCTTCTGTGACGGCGAAGCGCCCAAAAGGGTTGCATAGGAACCTGTGAGGTTTCGCAGAGCGACGGACCGCAACGCACCGCGCCCACCGTGCGAGGCACGGTGGGCGCGGTGACGTTTGTCCAGGTCACGGCAGGGTTACGGCCCTAGGGGCAGGCTCCCCGCCGCGTGACGGACGTCTCTCGAGTCAGTCGTTGTTGCCGGCTCCGGGAGTCGTCTTCTGAATCTGGAGCAGAAACTCCCCGTTCGACTTCGTCTGCTTCATCTTGTCGAGGAGCAGCTCGATCGCCTGCTGCTGGTCGAGCGCGTGCAGCACACGGCGCAGCTTCCAGGTGACGGCGAGCTCGTCGCTGCCGAGCAGGATCTCTTCCTTACGCGTACCCGAGGCGTCGACGTCGACGGCCGGGAAGATGCGCTTGTCGGCGAGCTTCCGGTCGAGCTTGAGCTCCATGTTGCCGGTGCCCTTGAACTCCTCGAAGATCACCTCGTCCATGCGCGAGCCGGTGTCGACCAGCGCGGTGGCCAGGATGGTCAGCGAGCCGCCGTCCTCGATGTTGCGCGCGGCACCGAAGAAGCGCTTCGGCGGGTAGAGCGCGGTCGAGTCGACACCACCGGACAGGATGCGGCCGGAGGCCGGCGCCGCGAGGTTGTACGCGCGGCCCAGGCGGGTGATCGAGTCGAGCAGGACGACCACGTCGTGACCCAGCTCCACGAGACGCTTGGCGCGCTCGATGGCCAGCTCGGCGACCGTGGTGTGGTCCTCGGCCGGGCGGTCGAAGGTCGAGGAGATGACCTCGCCCTTGACCGACCGCTGCATGTCGGTGACCTCTTCCGGACGCTCGTCGACCAGGACGACCATCAGGTGGCACTCGGGGTTGTTGGTGGTGATCGCGTTGGCGACCGCCTGCATGATCATGGTCTTGCCGGTCTTCGGCGGGGCCACGATCAGGCCTCGCTGGCCCTTGCCGATCGGCGACACGAGGTCGATGATCCGCGTGGTCAGCACGCCCGGGTCGGTCTCCAGACGGAGCCGGTCCTGCGGGTAGAGCGGGGTCAGCTTGTTGAACTCCGGGCGGCCACGGCCGGAATCGGCGGCCATGCCGTTCGAGGAGTCCAGGCGGACCAGCGCGTTGAACTTCTCGCGGCGCTCGCCCTCCTTCGGCTGACGCACGGCGCCGGTGACGTGGTCACCCTTGCGCAGGCCGTTCTTGCGGACCTGGGCGAGGGAGACGTACACGTCGTTCGGGCCGGGCAGGTAGCCGGAGGTCCGGATGAACGCGTAGTTGTCGAGGATGTCGAGGATGCCCGCGACGGGGATCAGGACATCGTCGTCCGAGACCTGCGGCTCGCCGGTCGCGAAGTCGTCACGGCCACGACGGCCACGGCGGTCGCGGTAGCGGCCACGACGGCCACGACGGCCGCCCTCGTCGTCGAAGTCGTCCTGCGGGCCGGTGTTCGGCTGCTGGGCGCCCTGACGCTGCTGACGCTGACCGCCCTGGCCACCGCCCTGCTGTTCGTCGCCCTTGCCGCGGTCACGGCGGTCGCGCTGACGGTCGCCGCGGTCACGGCGCTCCCCGCGCTCGCCCCGCTCGCCGCGGTCACGGCGGCCGCGACCCTCGGCGGTGTCGACGGCGGCGTCGGCCTTGGCGTCGGCGGACGTGTCCGTACGGGACTCGGTTCGGGAGTCCGTACGGGCCTCGACCTTGGCCTCGGTCTTCACGGCCTGGGCGGTCTCGGCCTTGGCCTCGCCCTCCGGGCTGCCGGCGGGCGCGGTGGCCCGGCGGCGGCGGCGCTCGCCGGCCGGCTGGTCGTCGGAGGCGGGCTGGCCGGGGATGTCGATCTGCTGCTGGGCGACGGCCTTCTCGGCCTTCTCCGCCTGCGGGGCGGAGGGCTCGGCGGCAGCCTCGGCCGTACGGGCCTTGGAGGTGGCGCGGCGCTTCGGCTTGGTCTCGGCCGCGTCGGCGGCCTTGGCGGGGGCGGAGCCCCCTCCGGCCTGCGCCTCCTTGATGACCTCGATCAGCTGGCTCTTGCGCATCCGCGCGGTGCCCCTGATGCCGAGGCCGGACGCGACCTGCTGCAGCTCGGCCAGGACCATGCCCTCGAGGCCGGTGCCGGAGCGGCGGCGCCGTGCGGTGGTGCCAGTGGCAGCACCTGCGGCGGGCGCGGCGTTGTCGACATTGTTGTCGGCAGTCACGCCCATCAGATCGGTGGTGTCGCTCACGAAGGGTCCTTCCCTGGAGCGGACGTCGGCCATCTGGCTCGGCGACCGGTTGTGCTGTCCGACAGCGGTCCTGGCTTGTGGACCGTGTCGGGGCGGTGGTCCCGCCGGGTACGGCGGAAGAGAAAAAGACGTGCTGTGGGTCCGGCCCGAGGCCCCCTGCTCGGCCCTCACCTGGGAAGAGCGAGGGGTGTCGTGCCGGTTCCGGAGCGTGCTCGAAACTGCTCAGGCAGGCTGCTCAGGCAGTTGGGGAGGCTCCCGGAAGAATCGGTGGTCCCGGATGGGGACACTCAGCACCGCGCCTCAAAGGCGCCGGGTGCTGACTTGAGGTTAACACTACCGGCTCCAACAAACATTCCCCCTCTCCATCACCGGCAATCACGTGTCCCTACGGCGCGAGCGGCAGAACACTCGCTCCGGACACGTCGAGGTCGAGCCGGTTCGCGGCCCATCCCTCTCCCGCCAGCCGGGCGACCTTGTCGGCCGTCCCGTGTTCGGCCAGCGCGAGCACCGTGGGGCCCGCGCCGGAGATGACCGCGGGGACTCCGTCCGCCCGCAGCCGGTTCACAAGGGCGATACTCTCGGGCATCGCGGGGGCCCGGTACTCCTGGTGCAGCCGGTCCTCGGTGGCCGCGAGCAGCAGCTCGGGGCGGCGCGTCAGCGCCTCCACGAGGAGCGCGGCACGCCCGGCGTTGGCCGCGGCGTCGACGTGCGGGACGGTGCGCGGCAGCAGACCGCGGGCGGTCTCGGTCAGTACGGGCTTCCCGGGAACGAAAACCACCGGAACGATGGAATCCGAGGGATCCATCCTGATCGCCCGCGCGGCACCGGACTCGGTCCAGGCGAGCGTGAAGCCGCCGAGAAGACAGGCGGCGACGTTGTCGGGGTGCCCCTCGATCTCCGTGGCGAGCTCGAGGAGGGCCGCCTCGTCGAGGCGGGCGTCGCCGCCTATGGTCACGGCGCGGGCGGCGACGATGCCGGCGCAGATGGCGGCGGAGGAGGAGCCGAGGCCGCGACCGTGCGGGATGCGGTTGGCGCAGACGACCTCGAGGCCGCGCGGCTGTCCGCCGAGCAGGTCGAAGGCCGTGCGCAGGGAGCGTACGAGCAGGTGGCTCTCGTCGCGCGGGAGCGTGTCGGCGCCCTCTCCGGCGATGTCGATGTGCAGCCCGGAGTCGGCGACCCGGACGACGACGTCGTCGTAGAGCCCCAGCGACAGGCCGAAGGCATCGAAGCCCGGGCCGAGGTTGGCGCTGGTGGCGGGAACGCGCACCCGTACGGCGGCGGCGCGGAACGCGGGACCGGCCATCGCTCGATGACTCTCCTTGACTTGCGACTACGGGATTTCAAGAGAAGTACACGGAAACCCGGGGGCCGCTTCTGCCTCGGGGGCGACAACGGCAACGACACCGCGCATATGCAACGGGGCGGGTTCGGTACAGCCTATCGAAGGAAGGTTCTGTGGCGACATAGGGCGCACAGGAGGCGCACGATGCGTGTCGCGAGCCATCCTGTGCGCCTATGTACGTTCCTGATCGGGTTTCACCCCGGTGGCCCCTCCGCGCGGAGGGGCCGAATCAGGCCAGGCAGAGGCGGATCAGGCCAGATCAAGAGGCTGATCGGGCCGGGCGGGGCGGATCGGCCTCCTGCATCGAGGCCGATCGTGCCGGGCGGGCCGATCAGATCAGGCCGAGGCGCTCCGCGGCGGTCGCCGCGTCGACCGGGACGGTGACCGGCTGGGGTGCGCCGGCGACGGCCCAGTCGGGGTCCTTCAGGCCGTTGCCGGTGACCGTGCAGACGATCCGCTGGCCCGGGTCGACCTTGCCCTGCTCGGCGGCCTTCAGCAGACCGGCCACGGACGCGGCGGAGGCGGGCTCGACGAAGACGCCCTCCTGCGAGGCCAACAGCCGGTAGGCGCGCAGGATCTCACGGTCCGTCACCTCGTCGATGAAGCCGCCGGACTCGTCCCGCGCGGCGATCGCGAAGTCCCAGGAGGCCGGGTTGCCGATCCGGATCGCGGTGGCGATGGTCGACGGGTCCTTGACGACCTCGCCCCGCACGAGCGGCGCGGAGCCGGAGGCCTGGAAGCCCCACATGCGCGGGGTGTGCGTCGCGAGACCGTCCGCGGCGTACTCCCGGTACCCCTTCCAGTACGCCGTGATGTTGCCGGCGTTGCCCACGGGCAGGACATGGATGTCGGGGGCGTCGCCCAGCATGTCCACGATCTCGAACGCGGCGGTCTTCTGGCCCTCGATACGGACCGGGTTCACCGAATTGACCAGCGCCACCGGGTAGTTCTCGGAGAGCGCGCGGGCCAGGGTGAGGCAGTCGTCGAAGTTGCCGTCGACCTGGAGGATCTTCGCGCCGTGCACGAGGGCCTGGCCCATCTTGCCGAGCGCGATCTTGCCCTGCGGCACGAGGACGGCCGACACCATCCCGGCGCGTACCGCGTAAGCCGCCGCGGACGCCGAGGTGTTGCCGGTGGAGGCGCAGATGACGGCCTGCGCGCCCTCCTCCTTGGCCTTGGAGATGGCCATGGTCATGCCGCGGTCTTTGAAGGAACCGGTGGGGTTGGCGCCCTCGACCTTGAGGTGCACCTCGCAGCCCGTGCGCTCGGAGAGGACCTGAGCGGGGACGAGCGGCGTGCCGCCCTCACGGAGCGTGACGACGGGCGTCGTGTCCGTGACCGGAAGGCGGTCCCGGTACTCCTCGATGATGCCGCGCCACTGGTGGGTGCCCTTGCTGGTCATGGGTCCTTACTCCCCTTCAACACGCATGATGCTGGCGACACCGCGCACGGTGTCGAGCTTGCGCAGCGCCTCGACGGTCCCGGAGAGGGCGGCGTCGGGCGCGCGGTGGGTGACGACGACGAGGGAGGCCTCGCCGTCCTTGCCCTGCTGGCGCACCGTATCGATGGATACGCCGTGCTCGGCGAAGACCGTCGCGACCTGGGCGAGTACGCCAGGCTTGTCGGCCACGTCGAGGCTGATGTGGTACCGCGTCACGACCTCGCCCATGGGGCTCACGGGCAGCTGGGTGTACGCGGACTCGCCGGGGCCGGTGGCCTCGTTGAGCTTGTTGCGGCACACGGCGACCAGGTCGCCGAGGACGGCCGAGGCGGTCGGAGAACCGCCGGCGCCGGGGCCGTAGAACATGAGCCGCCCGGCGGCCTCGGCCTCGACGAAGACCGCGTTGTAGGCCTCGCGGACGGAGGCGAGCGGGTGGCTCAGCGGGATCATCGCGGGGTGCACGCGCGCGGTGACGGAGCCGCCGTCGGCGGAGCGCTCACAGATGGCGAGCAGCTTGATGGTGCAGCCCATGCGCTTGGCGGAGGCGAAGTCGGCGGCGGTGACCTCGGTCATGCCCTCGCGGTAGACGTCGTCGAGGCGTACACGGGTGTGGAAGGCGATCCCGGCGAGGATGGCGGCCTTGGCGGCGGCGTCGAAGCCCTCCACGTCGGCGGTCGGGTCGGCCTCGGCGTACCCGAGGGCGGTGGCCTCGTCGAGCGCTTCGGAGTACCCGGCACCGTTGGTGTCCATCCGGTCGAGGATGAAGTTGGTGGTCCCGTTGACGATGCCCATCACACGGTTGATCTTGTCGCCGGCGAGGGACTCGCGCAGCGGCCGGATGAGCGGGATGGCGCCCGCGACGGCGGCCTCGTAGTACAGGTCCTGGCCGTGCTGGTCGGCGGAGGCGTAGAGGTTCGCGCCGTCCTGGGCGAGGAGCGCCTTGTTGGCCGAGACGACGGAGGCGCCGTGCTCGAAGGCGGTGGTGATCAGGGTGCGGGCGGGCTCGACCCCGCCGATGACCTCGACGACGACGTCGATGTCGCCCCGTTTGACCAGGGCGGTGGCGTCGGTGGTGATCAGCTCCGCGGAGATGCCCTCACGGACCTTGTCCGGGCGGCGGACCGCCACGCCGGCGAGCTCGACCGGGGCGCCGATGCGCGCGGCGAGGTCGTCGGCGTGCGTCGTCATGATGCGCGCCACCTCTGAGCCGACCACACCACAGCCCAGCAGCGCCACCTTCAGCGGACGCGTACGCATCATCCGACCTCGTTTCTCGTACTACTTCGTATCTCTACGGTTGGACCAGTCTCACTCACCGGACGAGGGTTTCTGCCCTTCGTCCGGATCCTGAGACGCTTATTTCATCACCCGACATCGAGACGCAGGAGATCTTCCTCCGTCTCACGCCGGACGATCACCTTCGCCTCGCCCTCGCGCACGGCGACGACGGGCGGGCGGAGTGCGTGGTTGTAGTTGCTGGCCATGGAGCGGCAGTACGCCCCGGTGGCCGGTACGGCGATGAGATCGCCGGGGGCGATGTCGGCGGGCAGGAACGCGTCCCGTACGACGATGTCGCCACTCTCGCAGTGCTTGCCGACGACGCGGGTGAGCATGGGCTCGGCGTCACTCGTCCGCGACACCAGGGCGACGCTGTACTCGGCGTCGTACAGCGCGGTGCGGATGTTGTCCGACATGCCGCCGTCGACGCTGACGTACGTCCGCAGCCCTGCGAGGGGCTTGACGGTGCCGACCTCGTACAGGGTGAAGGCGGTGGGCCCGACGATGGCGCGCCCGGGCTCGACGGAGATGCGCGGCGTACGGAGTCCTGCCGCCTCGCACTCACGGGTGACGATCTCGGTGAGGGCCTTGGCGATGTGGTGCGGCTCGCGGGGGTCGTCCTCGGAGGTGTAGGCGATACCGAGGCCGCCGCCGAGGTCGATCTCGGGGAGCTCGACGCCGTGCTCGTCGCGTACCTCGGCGAGCAGCTGGACGACGCGGCGGGCGGACACCTCGAAGCCGGCCATGTCGAAGATCTGCGACCCGATGTGCGAGTGGATGCCGATGAGCTCGAGCCCGTCGAGCTTGAGGGTCCTGCGGACGGCCTCGGCGGCCTGTCCACCGGCGAGGGCGATGCCGAACTTCTGGTCCTCGTGGGCGGTGGCGATGAACTCGTGCGTGTGAGCCTCGACGCCGACCGTCACCCGGATCTGCACGCGCTGCCGCTTGCCGAGGGACTCGGCGATGTGGGCGACGCGGACGATCTCCTGGAAGGAGTCGAGGACGATGCGCCCGACGCCGACCTCGACGGCGCGCTGGATCTCTTCCTGGGACTTGTTGTTCCCGTGGAAGGCGATGCGCTCGGCGGGCATCCCGACGGAGAGGGCGGTGGTGAGCTCGCCGCCGGAACAGACGTCCAGATTCAGCCCCTCCTCCTTCAGCCACCGCACGATGGCGCGGGAGAGGAAGGCCTTGCCGGCGTAGAAGACGTCGGCGTCGGCGCCGAAGGCGTCGGCCCAGGCACGGCAGCGGGCACGGAAGTCGGCCTCGTCGAGGAAGTACGCCGGGGTGCCGAACTGCTCGCGGAGCTCGTCGACTCCGATGCCGCCGACGGTGACGACACCGCGGTCGTTGCGCTCGACGGTCCTGGCCCAGACCTTGGGGTCGAGGAGGTTCAGGTCGGAGGGCGGGGCGGTGTAGTGCCCTTCGGGGAGGACGTCGGCGTGACGGGGCCCGGCGGGGTGGGCGGAACGGCTCATGTCTGCAATCTTTCAAATCTGGTCGGGTGCGCTGATGCCGAGCAGGGAGAGGCCACCGGCGAGCACCACCCCGGCGGCTTCGGCGAGCGCGAGCCGGGAGCGATGGGCGGCCGAGGGTTTCTCGTCGCCGAGGGGCAGGACGGTGTGCTGGAAGTCGAGCAGCGCATCGGCGACGACTTCGAGGTGCCGGGCGACCCGATCGGGGGCACGGTGGCGGGCGGCGCCGGCGAGGACGACGGGGTGGTCGCCGAGGGCGCGGGTGAGGACCTGGGCGTCGTCGGTGGTGGCGACGGCGGGGGCGGGGACCTGGGCGTCGTCGGTGGTGACGACGGCGGGGGCGGGGACCTGGGCGTCGTCGGTGGTGACGACGGCGGGGGTGCCGGCGGCGGGGGTGGGTGTGCCGGCGTCTTCGACGGTGGGACGGTCGCCGGAGGCAGGGGTGGGCGCACCGGCGTCTTCGACGGTGCGGTCGGGCCGGCTGGAGAACTGGAGCTGCTCGGCGTTACGGAGGAGGGCGCGGGTACGGGAGTAGGCGTACCGGACGCGGAAGAGGGGGTTGTCCTCGTGCTGATGGAGAAGCTCGTCGCCGAGCCGGGCCCGGTCGTGCGAGGCGGCGGAGAGGAGCCCCCAACGAGCGGCGTCGACGCCGAGGCGGCGGAGGAGGGCGCGGGGGGCGTCGGGAACGGGAAGGGGCGCGATGTCGACGGGAAGGCTCTGCTCGCCTTGGTCCTCGATCCGCACGCCGAGGAGGGCCCAGTCGGGGTCGGGGGCGCCCTGGCAGTGGGTGCGGACGGGGGTGCCTTGGGAGGCGAGGATGCGCCGCAGCGAGTCGGCGGTGACGGCGGCGCGGAGGTCGGCGCGGTGGACAAGCTCGTGGCCGGTCCGGTGTCGGGTCGGGCGTCCGGTCTGTTGTCCGGTCGGGTGTCCGGTCGGGTGTCCGGTCGGGTCTGGCTGGCGCCACCCGTACTGGTGCCCCTGGCGGAGGATCTCGCGCACGAGGTCCTGCTGCGCACCCTGGCGCAGGGTGAAGTTGAGGAATCCGGGACCGGTGATGTCGACGGCGGCGAGCCCGGGGCTGTGGTGGAGCCGGTCCTTGAGGATGGAGGCCACATCGAGGGGCGTGCGCCGAGCGGCGCGAGCGAGGGTCAGCGCCACATTGCTGGCGTAGTCCCCGCGCCCGCCGGGCCGGGGCCGCTCGATCTTGATGTGCCGGGGCATGTCTCCGCCGTCGACCCTCAGCGCACCGTCGTCGACCGCACGGCGCACGGCGTGCAGCACGGTGAGGGAGAGGTCCGCGGGGGTCACGGGACAAGCGTATGGGAGAAGGGGGGTCGGAACGCGAACCGGTTTCGCAATGCGGGCAGGAGGGGGCGGGCGGGCGCATGGGTGGGCCGCACTCACGGACGACCCCAGCCCACGGTGGAGACCCACGCGCTAATGGGACCCGCTAGGACTGCCGGCGCGTCCGGCCCCGTGTCTGCCGTCGACGGCAGAAGGCCCCTCCTGTGCGTCACGCCGCTCGCCGCGCTCCCGATGCATGAGCTGCCGCACGACGCGGACGAGCTCGGCGGGCTCGAAGGGCTTGGCGAGGAACGCGTCGACACCGGCCGCGACACCGCTGTCCATCTCGTGCTGCGTACAGGCACTGACGATGGCGACGGGCACATGACTGGTCCGCGGATCGGACCGCAGTTTCTCGGCGGTACGCAACCCGTCCAAGCGGGGCATGACGACGTCGAGGGTGACGACATCAGGACAGACCTGATGCACGACATCCAGACACTCGGCACCATCGGCCGCGGTCACGACCTCGAACCCCTCGAGTTCGAGATTGACCCTGATCAACTGCCGGATCACCCGGTTGTCATCGACAACGAGCACCCGACCGGGCACGCCTGACACACGACGAGAGTAGGTCGCGGGGAGAGGCTGCGTCCGGGTTTTGCCCACTTCCGACCCGTGAGGGGGAACGAGGGGTCGGTGACGCGACGGAAATACCTGTTCACAGGCACTGCTCGGATGCTGGTAGGGTTCTACCCGTCGCCGCCGAACACGGCGGACGCCCCCGTAGCTCAGGGGATAGAGCAACGGCCTCCGGAGCCGTGTGCGCAGGTTCGAATCCTGCCGGGGGCACAGAAGCCGGACCAGCGTGGTCAACCCGCTGACCTGCGGAAGTGCCAGACATCGAGAGCCGGACCCAGTCCCACTGGGTCCGGCTCTTTGTCGTTGCGTGTAGCTGATCGCGAGTGAGTGGCGAGTGAGATTTCAGCGGGGACTCAGGCCCCGTTGGCACCACCCCCCTGTCCATCCCCCTCGGGCTCGATGCCCCAGCCCATTGCCTTCTCGATCTTCCTGTTGTTCAACTCCTCGTGTCCGTCGATGCAGCCCTCGTAGCGCCGGTGGATGACCTCGGGCGAGTTGCCCGCACGGCGAGCCACCTCGGCGACGGGAACGCCCGCGTTCAGCCAGTTCGTGATGCACGTGTGTCGCAGGTCGTACGGCCGGTGAGCAAGCGGGGATTCCACCTTGTCCGGCGGAAGGGCGATCGGCCGAGCCTCCTGCCAGACCCTCCAGTAGCTGGACGTCCCGAGCACGGCGCCGCGCTCGTTGGCGAAGAGCCGGCCGTCCTTCGCCGGGCCGAACTCCTCTATGTGCGCGCGGAGCATGGCGACCAGCGTCGGAGGAATCGGGACCGGACGATCCGCCTTGGGCTCCCGGGACTTGAGCCCGCGCTTGTCGTGGCGCTGTCCCGAGTCCGTCCACCTCTTGCCGGACACCGGCCGAGTCTCCCTGAGGGTGAGCGTCCCCCACCCCTTCTCGGGGAGGTAGCAGTCCTTCTTCCGGAGCCCCACCGCCTCGGCCGGCCGCATCGCCGCGTACAGCTGGCAGGCGAAGAACGCAACGAGACGCCGCCCGCGGTTCCGGTGGACAGACCCCACGTACGAGACGCCCGTCAGGAGCTGATCGCCCTGGATGGCGTTGACCAGGACCCGAGGGTCCACCACATCGCCCTTGGTGGACCCCGTGCGCTTCACTCCCAGGAGGGGGTTCTCTTCCAGGTACCCGCACTCGATGGCGTACTCCATGGCCGTGTTGAAGCCGCGACGCCGGCGCTTGTACGTCTCACCCGCTGCCGGGGTGTCATCCAGCTTGAACGAGAGCCGGTACTGGATGTCCCGCACTACCTTGGGATCGGTGAGGGCCGAGAGAGCCAACGAACGGTTCTGGAGCCACGCGCAAGCCGCCGCGAGATCGGGCGGCGGGTCCTCGCCCTTATGGGCCGGTACGACCGCCCACCGCATCGCGAGACGCACGTCCTCCGCCGCGGGCGCCTTCTTCCCTTCCTCCATCATCGCGAGCGCCACTGTGGCCAGGCTGTCGGCCAGCCCCTCACGGGTCTTGGCCGCCGCCGTGCGCCACCGGCTCGCCATGTACTCGCGGCTGAAGTCCCACCACGAGGGATCGGGCTTCTCGTTCGCCTTGGCGGCAGCCGCTCGAAGTTCGGACTCCGGCAGACCGGATTCCACGTCGAACGCCTCGCCCTTCCGCATCGCTTGCCACAGCTCGGAGCGGCGGCTCTCGGCGAGGGCGACAGTGGCGAAGCTGGCGGCCTTCACCTTTCCCGCTACCGTCCAACGGATCTGGTACGGAGCCTTCTTGCTCCGCACCTGGTTGACCTTCCACACCCGTACGTCTGTGGAGAGGGTCAGAGCCTCCGACGGCGATGGGCGCCCGCTGGTGCGGGCGCCCGTCGCCGTGCTGGTCTTGCGGTGGGTCACGCGGCTTCCTCCAGTGTCTCGATCCAGCGCTCCAGCTCGGAGCGGCGGATGCGCACCGCACCGTTCGGGAGCTTGATGGCCTTCGGGCCCTTCCTGAGCTGCCGCCAGCGGTAGAACGTCGCTCGTGGTACTCCGATCTCTTCGATGACTTGAGGGATGGACAACATCTCGTCGCGCGGCTTGGCCACGACTCCTCCTTGGGCGAGAGGGCAAGGGGTCGTTCGGAAGCGGAGCGTCTGGAGTGCCGCCACAGAAACCACGAAATACACAGAAAGCCGGGGCAGGTGCTCTGGCCTGCGGGAACTCCGGTGGGGGCAGGGCGCCACAGAAACCGCAGGAAGTCCCACAGAAATAGGGGGCCCGGGGTGGGCGGGTATTTGTGTGGGACTTCCGTGGGTTTCTGTGGCAGCTGCCTGCCTGCCGTCCCTGACGGTGTCTGTGCAGGTCAGGGACGGGGCGGGGCTATTTCTGTGATTCTGTGGTTTCTGTGGCGGGGGTTCAGACAGCGGGGTCGCTCAGCTGGGGGTGGATGAGGTAGCGCGGGGACGGCGGCCGGCCCCGGCCTCCGGTGCGCAGAACGGGCTGGCAACGGATGAACCCGTGGTCTTCCAGCAGGTTCAGCGCCGGGTCGAGGTCGGCGACGGTGGGGAACTCCGAGCGGGAGAGCTTCACCATGAGGTCCCGCTTGCTGACCTCGCTCCACTCCTGGGCGCGCAGCAGCTCCAGCACAGCGTGAGCACGGTTGGCGGTGTGGTCGGCGCCCATGAGGTCGAAGACCGCCAGGGCGTGGCCGGTGAAGTAGTCCGACAGCTTCACCGCCGCGCACATGGTGTCCGCCGTGATGGGCTCGGTGTGCCCGTCGGTGGGGTGCGCGGCTAGGTGCAGGAGACCGGCGAGGCGGCAGGTTGCGCCGCCCAGCTTGTTCGCCCAGTTCCCAACGTGGGCGAGGTCTCCGCCGCGCTGCCGCAGGCGGGGTTCCTGCCGCTTCTCGTAGGCCACGAGCACGTCACCGGCCTCGGGCGAGAGCTGGAGTACCGCCGGATCGGTCCAGTCCGCCAGGGACATGGTCAGGGCGGTGAGCGTCTCCTCGTAGGTGGCGGCCACCTGATCGGGGATCGGCTCGGGCAGGATCTTGCGGTGCCCCACGAGGGAGGCGGGCAGCGAGTAGAAGAACCGGGCCAGCAAGCCGCGGTCGCCCGCACCCTTGATGCGACCGATGTCTTCCAGGACGGACGGCTGCACCGTGAGCCCCATGGTCAGGGCGGGGGATTCGATGAACTCTTCCCGGCCCCGGCGGTCCACCCGCAGCCGGTCACCTGCCTGCCCGCGCAGGAAGACATCCAGGTTGGGGGTGCCGGAGTAACGCCCGGCGATGATGTCGAAGATGCCACCTTCGGCCGACATGACGGAGAGCCTGCCGCCCTGTTCGGCCAGCAGGGAGGCGATGACTTCCGGGGTGGCGTCATCGGCCAGCAGCCGGGGCTTGGCGGGCACCGTGACCGCCTCGGCCGCCTGGGCCAAGCCGATGGCCTCAGCAACGAGCTGATCGCGCTTGTCCGCGTCCGCTCGGGCTGCCTTGGTGGCCGCGTTCTCGGCGACCTCCTTGGCGAGCTTGGCGGTAATCTCTGCCTCCACGATCCGCCCGGCCGACTGGGAGACCAGCAGCTCTTCACAGCGGTAGAGGGGGTTGGCCATCAGGTTGAACACGGCCGACTTGCGGTTGCCCGGCGGAAGCGCGACGACCACGAACACGTTCGTGGGCTCACGCCAGCGGCCCCGGACGTGAACCACGGAGCGACCGCCGGCAGCGGTGCCCAGCACGGCGAGCGCGAGGGACCCCGCCATGTCCACCGGGGTCTGGGTCTCCTCGGCGACCGCGCGGACGTAGTCGCCCAGCCAGGCCGGGAAGACCTCGGTGGGAAAGGCCGGCAGTTCACGGCGCGCGGTGAGCGGGATCGGCTCCTCCCACGGCGCGCCAGCCGCTTCGGCCGCGTCCAGGGCCTCGAATCCAGCCCACAGTTCGGAGCTGTCCACAGGCTGTGTGCTCATGCCGCACTCGCCTCCGAAGCGCCGCCCCGGACGAGACCGGAGCGGATCGCGGTGCGGCACTCCCCGGCCGCCAGGCCGATGCACTGCCCGGCGCTCATCAGCTCGCTGACGACAGCGGCCTCCGTGAGGTCGCCCGTGCGGATCAGCCGTGCGAGGGCGTAGGCCGCGAAGTACACCGCACGATTACGACTGCCCTCGCGGGCGGACAGCACCTTTTCCAGCTCCCCCCGCAGCGCGGTGGTGCTGTAGGCGGTGGCGTTACGCATCCTGGCGGACAACTCCGCCAGCGGCATCGGCGCCGGTGCGGGCTTGGGGGTCAGCAGGTCACTAAGCCACGCAGGGAGGGGGGCCGGGGGCGCGTCGTGAATGATCTCGTACGGCGCTCCGCCCACGACGCTGCCGGCCGCAACCACGTACCCGCCCCACGCTCGGGTGTCGACCTTCCACCCCAGGGTGCCGCCCGTGCTGCGTAGCGTCTTTCCCTCAGGGGCGGTGAAGTACAGGTGCTGGCCGCCACGGCGGGTGCGGACCGTGTGTGTCTCGGTCGGCATCCGCTCGCCCGCGCGCTCGCACAGTGCGGCGAACACGTCCAGGCCATCGGCCATGCCAACCCACTCGGGCGGCGCGGTGTCGGTGTCGTCCTTGGAGATGTCGAGGTCGACCACCACGAGCTGGGCGGGGCCGGTGGCGATGCCGACGTTGTACGCGGCCGCCTGCCAGCACGCCGCAATGTGCCCGGGGTCCAGGGTGGCGCGCTGCTCGGGGGTGCGGTGACCGTCCGCGCATCGGCCGGTGCGCGGGCAGTCCCGCTCGGGGTGCCCGGCGGGCCGCTTGTCACCGGCGCGGAGCGGGAAGACGGGCCAGCCGCGCTCAGCGGCGGCCAGGGCGGCGCGCAGCAGCGCCGGGGCAAGGGTTGCTGTCATGCTGGGGGTCTCCTGTTTCTGCGAAGGGACGGAGAACCGGGGCGGTCGCGGTCTTTGGCGAGAGGCGACCGCCCCGGGCGTATCTACTGGTGCTTGGCCCAGTGGGCGTACTCCTGGCGGACGTAGCCGCGCGGGTTGCCGATGGCCTCGGCGTGCTCAGGCCAGTACGGGCTGCCCCAGTGGCGGCCGTCCCCGTCGCGGTCGACCTCAAGGAGCTTGCGGGCGGCGTTAAGCGCCAGCGCGGGGGCATCGGTGCGGACGCTCGCGGTCCCGTCGTCCGGGGCGATGCGGTCCAGCAGCGCGGCCTTACGCAGCCAGAACTCCCTCACGTCCGTGGAGTGGAGGGGCCACAGGGCCTCGCGGGCCCGCTGGGCGGTCCATCCGATCTCGCTGACGATGCTCGGGGCGAGTAGGTACGCCTCGTCCGGCGTCGGCCACGCCTCGGTGTCCTCGCGGTGCTCGGCCGTGACGTACAGGCGGATGCGCTCATCGTCGCGGCGGGGGTACTGGCGTACGGCGCCGGTGGTGAACGTCTCGGACAGCCCGCTCAGGACGCGCTTGGCGTCCGAGGGGAGGCAGATGACGCGGATCTCGAACATGAGGTTCAGTGCTCCTTGGTGGTGTCAATGGCGGGCAGTTCGGGCAGCCCGGCCTTGGCGAGCTGGGCGGGGTCGAAGCCGGGCAGGGCGGCCCGGGTGATGAGGGCGGTGGCGAGCTGTTCGGCGTAGGCCGCGCCAGAGCGGGCGACCTCGATCTGTGCCCCGGCGCGCAGGGCTTCGACGCGCTCAACGTGGGCGTGCTCCTCGCGCCGCACGGTGGTGTGCCGCCCGTGCGCGAGGCTTTCGCGGCGATCGGTGCGCCAGTAGCGCGCGGCCAGGCCGTAGGCGACGGCGGTGGCCACCGCCCACAGCAGCAGCGGCAGCGACATGCCGTCGGCGTACCCGGCAACGCCCGCCAACGCCAGCGCGCCGGAGCTGGCGAACGCGGTCCCGGCAATCACGCTGTCGCCGGAGCGACCGGCCGAGGCGAAAGCGCCGGCGGTCGCGGCCCCGGCGGCCAGAACGACCATCAACGTGGCGTTGCCGGTGGAGTGTTCGGCGCCGTTGGCGTTCCAGATCCGGCCCAGGATCAGGACCGTGGACGTGGCCACGGCCGGAGCCGCCTTGGGGGCGGCCAGGGCCAGCCAGTGACGTGCGGTGATCGGTTCCATGGCTCGGGCCCTCCTACAGGTCGCTGACGGCGCTGATGACGGCGGTGGTCAGTTCGTTGATCGGCCCGGACGCGCCGGTGGAGGCGAGGAAGAAGCCGAACATGATGGCGACGAACGCGGAGCCGTAGCCGAGGGTCTTGGAGCGCAGGAGGAAGAACAGGACGAGTCCGAACAGGGCGACGAGGGAGACGGTGATGGCCACGAGGGGCCTCCTTCACTGGTGGGGTTAGCGGGTGCCTTCGCGGTGGATGCGCATGGCGACGTTGAACAGGTGGCGGCCGAGCCGGATGCGCTTGCGGTCGCCGTGGCAGCGGCGGCAGGTCTTGCCGGGCTTGAGGCGTCCGCGCCGGTCCTTCTTGAGCGCGTAGCCGAAGCCCTTGCACTTGCGGCAGTTGCCGAACGGGCTGGACGCACACAGCCCGGCGTAACAGAGCGTGAACAGCAAGGTCAGGAGGCTAGCGGCGGTCATGAGGGTCACAAGGGGCCTCCAGGGCCGGATTCGGGGCGTGCGAGGGGCAGCCCGCTAGGTACTAGCGGGCTGATCAGGTGTTGTTTGGGTCGCTAGCGGGGGTGCTAGACCTAGCGGGGGTGCCCGCTAGGTCTAGCGGCGGGGTGCGGCTAGCTCGCATCCCGCCTTCCGTCACGCTCCGCAATCGCGGTCGTGAGCTTGGCGCGCTCGAAGCCGCGCCGGTTGGCGCCCTTGCCGTCCTCGGTCTTGCCCCAGACCTGGCCCGTGGGGACGCCGTAGGGCTTGAGTGCGGAGGTGAGCTGCTCCGGCTCCCAGCCGCCGTAGACCTCGGGCCGCAGTTCCGCCAGGCGCGCGACGGCGACCTCGTTCCACACCTTCGGCTCCTCCGGGGCGACGACCGCCAGCAGGTCTCGCAGCAGGTCGTAGCTCGCTGCCTTGTCGACCTCCGGGGCCTGCCCGGCGGCGTGACCGGTCAGGGTGCCGGCGTCCTCACGGAGCTTGCGGGCCCGCGACGCGATCGTCTCGGCGACGACCGCGTCCACGTACACCGAGCGGACGATCCGTGCGTCCGAGCCTTCGCCGACGAAGTAGTGGATGCCCTTGTCGCCCCAGGCGAACATCGTGGCCCGCACCCCGCGCTTGTAGGAGCCGGTGCCCAGGACCATGTCGTTCTCGATCTGGCCCATGACCTTCATGCAGAACCGGGTGGACGCGTTCGCGCTGATCCCGGTCGGCAGGGACTTCGAATCCGGGCGCTGAGTGGCCAGCAGCAGCGTGATCCCGGTTGCGGGACCACGCTTGACCAGGTCGGTGCAGATCTCCTCGAACTCCGCCCCGTACTTGGGGTGCTCGAACCACACCTGGCACTCGTCAGCACCGACCACGATCGGGTGCAGGCCCAGCTTCTTCATGCTGGCCAGCTCGGTGGTGACCTTGGACTCCGGGCAGATGTCGCGGGGCAGGGAGCGGATCACCTTCGCACGGCGCCGCAGCTCCTCCCGCAGCGCCCGCAGGTCCTGGATCGCGTACTCGATGTCCTCCTCGTCCTCGCCGGCGCGGTGACGGTGGGAGCACTTCTCCCCCACCGGGTCGAGGTCGCCGGTGCCCTTGAGGTCGTAGGTGTGCAGCTCGGCGCGCGGGTCGAGGGCTGCGATGAGCAGCAGCAGGCGGAGCAGGAACGTCTTGCCCATGCGCGGGATGGCGCCGACGATGCCCGCGATGTACATCAGCGACAACTCCACCCAGCGTCCGCGCTGGTCGGTGCCGAAGCTGGTGGGCTTGAACAGGTCCACCTGTCCGGTCTTGGCCAGCGGCCATACCGGCTGCTTGGCCTTGGACATGTCCTGATCCCCGACCCACAGCACCAGGCGGCCGGTGTGCTCGTCCGGGACCGCCTCGGGCCACACACAGCCCAGCGGCCGGCGCAGGCCGGACGCGAGGCGGTCACGGCGGTCCATCACGTCCGAGACCGTCACGCCGTAGGGCAGGTCCCCCTCCGCGCGCCAGCCCGGGCCGTCCCGGGTGATCGGGGAGGTGAACACGAACCCGTCCCGGCCCTTGGCCACTGCCTGGTTGATCTGCGAGATGCTGAGCGCGGCCAGCGCGCGCAGCACGATGTCGCTGGTGAGCTTCTGCGCCTTGGGCAGCTCCACCGCCCGGTTGATGACCGGCGCGTCCGGCGACTCCCCCGCATAGCCCAGCGCCATGACCACGGCGCCGACCGACACGGTCATGAGCCAGGCCGGGGCCAGCACATACAGCGCGAGGGCCGCGCCCAGGCCGATGAACGAAGCCAGCAGCACTACGAGGGTCCGCAGACGGACGCGGCCGTCGCGCTGCCTGGAGAGCTTGAGGTAGGTGGCCGCGTCCTCCTTCTGGACCATGGCCAGGCGGACCGGCTCGCCCTCCTTGTCGGCCACCCACCGCATCGCTCCGCCCAGGAACTTCGCGGCGCCGCGAGGCGACTGCAGAGCGAGTCGGGCAGCGTAGGCCGGGGAGCGGAAGGCGTGGTACCCGGCCATGTGGCCGTAGTGCCTGGCCACCCACCCGGCGGCCGTCTTCAGCTCCGCCGTGGACTTCAGCCACTCGGGAACGACCTGGCGGCGCTTGGCCCCCGCCAGCCGCCCCAGGTAGCCGGGGCCCTTCCGCTCGGGGCCGTCGACCATGATGCGGGCGGTCGGGTCCGGCTCGGCGTCGGGAGTCGGCTCCGAGCCAGCCGACTCGCGAGCGGACCGGGCCTTGTCCAGGTCGACCACTTCCGCGCCCGAGTCGGGCGCGGAGTCGGCGGCCATGTCGGCTTCCAAGCGGTTGAAGAGTTCGTTCTCGTCGTCGTGGTTCACTGCTTACTTCCTTCCGGAAACGGGAGGGGTTGGAAGGGGTCCGGACGGCGCTTTCGTCGGCCGACCGTCCGGGCCCCGCTGGGCGAAGCTGCCGGTTCAGGCAGCGAGTTGGGGAGTGTCCGCGCAGGTGACGCACGTGCCGAGTGAGGTCGGGATGCGGTATCCGGCATCCCGCCGGCACTCGGGGCAGATGCGCTGGGCAGCGTTCGCCTTGGCCAGCGCCGCCCACTTCGCGGGAGTCATCGGCCGCACGGGCTTCGCGCGGTCGAGGCGGTACAGGTAGGCCACCCGGATCGGGCTGGTTCCCTTGCGCCAGTAGCGGCGCGAGTGCCACAGCACCTGAGCGGCCACCTCCTGGCCGCCCGGGCGCAAGCCGCGGGCGCGGAGCTGACGGCGGGTGGCCAGACCCTCAGGAGCCATCCGCCACGGGTAGGTCGGGAGGCCGTACCGCTCGCCGGTCGGGTCATACAGGCGTCGGCGGGCGGCCACTACGCGGCCGTCGCCTCAGCGCCCGTGTCCCCGTCGCGCTCGACCTTGAGCGTGTCGCGCAGCATCCGGGCGTTGGCCGACGACGTACGCACCGCCTTGCGAATCCCATCGGCGGTCAGGTCCGCCACGGCCCAGTCAGCCGTGACCGTCCGGGCCTCCGCCAGCAGCTCTTCAGGGGTGCGAGTCGGGCGGGGTGTGCGAGCCGACTCAGGAACCCGACCGGTCGCCCGGCGCGAACCCGACTGCGCGGCAGCCACGGCCTTGACCGAAGCCGACTCCGGCACAGCCGAGTCGGCGTCAGGCGGCTCGGTGACCGCCACCGGGTCGAGCGACTCGACAGCCGCCTCAGCCGGGGCGTCCGGCTCCGGCACGGCCGACTCGATGGCCGGGACCCCGGCCACGCCCTCCACCGCTTCCCGAGGCGACTCACGCAGGTCAGACCCCAACCGATTTACGGCGCGCTCTACCGATTCCTCCCGGTTCGCGAGGGAGACGGGGGTGTGCGGGAACGGGACAGAGAACATGGCGGCCAGGGCCGCGTCGGCACCGTTGGTGACGCGCTCGCGCTGGATGTCCAGTAGCCGACCGCCCAGCGCGGCATCCCCCATGCCGACCTTCCGCGCGAGCTTCCACGAGGTCCGCTCGGAGGCTTTCTTGACGCGCTTGTCGGGGTGGTTCGCGGCGCGGGCCTGATGGTAGGCCAGCGCCTTCACGACGGCTGCGGCCTTGGCTTCGGCCTCAGCGTCGCGGCCGTCCTGGTGGACGACGATGCGGCGGGCCAGGAACGCCATGCCCTCCGCCGACACGCACATGCCCATCGGGGTCACGGCGTAGATCACGGTCCGGCCTGGGTCGTCGGCGGCCGTCGCGGCCATGACCGAGGCTGCCGCCGGCAGGGCCCACAGGCCGAGCCGGATGATCCGGGGGGACGACTGCCCGAGCATCGTCAGCCCCAGCAGTACGAGCGCCAGGACTGCGGTCGCGCCCTCGCCGGCAGCCACCGCTCCCAGTGCGGTGCCGGAACCGTAGGCGCCGCTGATGTTGCTGAACGTTCCCACCCCACCGCCGATCCCGGTAGCGAGCATGGGCACGAACGCGGCCGTCAGGACGACCTTCTGCACCTTGGTCAGTGGCCTGCGCTCCGTCGTCACGCCACCTCCCCGCTGGTGCCCCGGCGCCCGGCGCGGCGGCCGTTGACCGTGTCCATCTGCGGGGCGACCCTCAGACGGTGGGGGGCGATGCGCCAGCCCCCGCCGCTCTGCTTGGCCTTGTACATCTGCTCATCCGCCCGCCGCAGCAGGGTGGACAGGTCGCCGTGGCTCGCGCGGTAGTACCAGTCCGCGCCGACCGAGGCGTGAACGTCGATGTGGTGGCCCTCGAACTCCACCGGCTGAGCCAGCCGCTCGGTCAGGTCGCTCAGGTCCTGGCGCAGGTTGTCGAGCCCGTACGCCGGGATGATCGCGGTGAACTCGTCACCGCCCAGTCGCCCCGCGACCCCGGAGTTGTCTGCGGCCCACTGAGCGAGGCGCTGGCCGGTGGCGCGAAGGACCGCGTCACCGGCCGCGTGGCCGAACGTGTCGTTGATCTGCTTGAACCAGTTGAGATCCAGAACGAGAACAGCGCGCTGGCACTTCTGGGACAGGCTCTTGCGGGCCCGCTCCTCGAACGCGTCACGGGCCCACAGGCCCGTCAGCGGGTCGCGGCGCGAGTCCTCAATCCGGCGACGCATCCAGAGACTGTGGACGGACCAGCCGGACACCAGCGGCAGCGCGGCGGAGAGGGCCGCCATGGTGTGACTCATGCCGCGCCCTCCCCGGCCTGGGCGGAACGGCCGGCGGTGCGGGCGGCGCGCAGGAACGGGACCGTGCGGGTCAGCGCGTCGGCGTACAGCGCGTCCCACGCGGCGACCTCGTCGCCACCCTCACCCTGGGCCGCCAGCTCCGCGATGACCTCGCGGGCCACGTCAAGGCGGGCCGCCCGCTCCTGGGGCGTCTCGGGGGCCAGCGGCCCACGGAACAGGTCGCGGTCGATCCCCGCGGGCAGCTCGTCGAAGCCGAGCGCCAGTTCCTCGAACTCCACAGCGCTGACGATCTGTTGCGTGCCGATGTACGTACGCATGTCGATAGCTCTCCTTGTGCGAAGGGAGCCGGGTCGGTCGCGGTCTTTTGGCGAGAGGCAACCGCCCGGCAGGTACGTGCTGAGCGAGCCGTGCGCCCCGGAATCCGGGGTCACGGCGACCGCTCGTCGAAGACGAGTGGTCATTGCTGCTGACGCCTCCGCACGGGAGCCATCAGCAGCCAAAATCACTCGTTCTAAGTCCTCTGTTCAGTTCTCAAGGAACAGCTACTCCCAGCCCGTCGGGCGTGCGACAACGTCGCCTTCCCAGGTCTTCCGGCTGGTGCGGGGTACTGCTGGCCGCTCGGTTCTGCCGACTAAGGCGAGCACCGAGCGGCTCTGCCTCAGAGTGCACTGTGAGGCACAGTGCGTCAAGCCTCTTCCCGGAACAAGGCCGGGGAGTCGCTGGTTCTCTCAATGCCGCTTGGGCACTATGAGGCAGAGACCGAGACAAGACTTGGGGTGCAGATGGTCGAGTGGACCGGCAAGCCCGCCTATCAGCAGGTTGCCGAGCAACTCCGGCGGAGGATCGCGGCCGGCGAGTTCAACACGGCAGGCAAGCTGCCGTCCTTGGCGGAGATCCAAGGGGCGTACGGCGTCACTGTCACCGTGGCGCGCGCCGCTATCCGCCAGCTCAACAGCGACGGGCTCGTGGTGACCCACCAGGGGAAGGGCGCGTTCCTCACGTCCGGCTCGACCGAGGCCGCGAAGCTCGCGAGCCCCGAGGGCGCCCTCGCCGATCTGCAAGAACAGGTCGACAGCCTCAAAGCCGAGGTGGGAGACCTTCGCGCCCGACTGGACGCCCTGGAGGCGGGTCGCGGCTCGGAGTGAAGTCGGCTGGGGTCGCCCCTGCTGGGCGGCCCCGCCCTTGCCGTTACGCATCAGCACCTCCTCCGTGGAATGTGCTGCTAGTTCACCGGAGCGGCGCCGAATCCGGTATCACGTACGGCTAACTGACAAACTCTCAGCTGCCTTATACATCCGCTTACACATGCGCTATCACGAATTTCCACCCATCTACGCGGACCGCTACACTCGCGGCTCCGAGTAGCTATCTAGGAGGGGCAGATGGCTCGCAAGCACCCGGATTGGAACCCCGAACTCCTGCGCCAGCACAGGGAAAAGTTCGGGCTGACACTGGAAGACACGGGGGAGAAACTGCGAGAGATCGCGGAGCGGCACAACTTCAACATTGCCGCCAACTTCCAGACGATCTGGGGGCACGAGAAGGGAACGGTGTACCCCGGCCCTCACTACCGCCGGGCGTACTGCCGCCTCTATCGCCGCAACGAAGCCCAGCTGGGCTTTCGTGGAGCCCTGCCCGGAGAGGATGCCCCCGTGGGACCCGCCCCAGCGCCCGTGGAACGTGACCTGCCCGACCAGACCCAAGCCGTACGCCATGCCCTGAGAAGCATCCGCGAAGGAACGTCCGACGTCGACAGTGAGGCCCTGCGCAACCGGGTCGTAGACGCGTGGAGTCGGCGCACAACGGGTGGCACCGTCGACACCCCGTCCGTCGTACTTGTCGGTGGCTACGCAGGATCAGGGAAGTCCGAGTTCGCCAAGTTCCTGGGCGGACTGACGGGCTGGCCGATCCTCGACAAGGACTCCCTCACGCGACCGCTGGTCGATCAACTCCTCGTCGCACTAGGCGGCGAGGCGCACGATCGTAGTTCGGACCTGTATCGCGAGAAGGTTCGTCCCCTCGAATACCGCTGCCTCATGGAGGCAGCATGGGACAACGTTGACTGTGGGATCTCGACTATTCTCGATGCCCCGTTTATCTCCGAGTTTTCCCAGGCCGATTGGATGCAGCGCTTCCACAACCGTTGCCGTTCAAAGCGCGTTTCCGTGGCGACCATATGGGTTGAGTGCGACCCGGAGTCGATGCGCGAGTACATCGAATTCCGGGGTGCGGCCCGCGATGCCTGGAAAATGGATTCCTGGGACGACTACCTGTCGTCGCTCAATCTGGAACTGCGCCCGCAGGGGCCGCACTTCGTCGTGGACAACAAGCTGGGCGCCGCCGTGGCCATGGTGGACGAAGCAAGGGATGTGCTGAGCGGAGGCGACCTGTGACCGCATCAGGGGTCGTCCTCTACGGTCCGCCGGGCTCCGGCAAGGACACAGTGACGGCGGAGCTGTCACGCCTCCGGTCTGAGTTCACACTGTTCAAGCGGCTCAAGGCGGGGCCCGGTCGCACGACCGGGTACCGCCTGACTACGGCAGAACACATCGCGGAGCTCTCACGCGCCGGCGAACTGCTCTACCGCAACGAGCGGTACGACGCTGAATACGCGATCGACCGAGCCGGGGTATCTGAACTCGTCGATCAAGGGCTGATCCCCGTGCTCCACATGGGCCAGGTAGCGGGCGTCAGCGCTGTCGAGGCGTTCCCGATCCACTGGGTGAAGGCTCTCCTCTGGTGCCCCCTGGATGTCACCGAAGAACGGTGCAGGGGCCGCGGAGACAAGGACCTGAAGGCACGTCTGGCGGTGTGGCACGAGACTCAGCAAGACCTCATGGATCACGCCACCGAACCGTGGTCTGTCGTGATCGACACAGAGAGCCACTCCCCCGCGCAGGCAGCCGCCATCATCGACGCGGCAGTAACGGAGAGGATCGCCGCCAGGCCCCGCGATATCCGAGGCTCGGTCGCATGACTACGGTCGGAATTCTGCACCCCGGCAGCATGGGGGCAGCCGTCGCAGCTCAGGCACGACAGCAAGGCGCGGAAGTTCTTTGGTGCACCGAGGGGCGCAGCGAGGCGAGCCGGAGCAGGGCCCTGCACTACGGGCTTATTGCCGCCTCGAACCTTGCGGAGCTGTGTGGGCAGTGCGATGTCATCATCAGCCTCTGCCCGCCGGCCAATGCCGTGGAGGTCGCGGCATCCGTAGCCGCTGAGGCATACGCCGGCACCTACGTCGATGCCAACGCCATTTCTCCTGCCCACATGGCGCAGATCGGCGACATCGTCGGGGCGACCGCTGCCGCTGTGGTCGATGGGTCAGTGATCGGCTCCCCGCCGTCCGAATCGAAACAACCGCGGCTGTACCTCTCCGGCCCTGAAGCCGAGTCAGCAGCCGTGGCGCGGCTCTTCGACGGCTCGGCCGTCCGGCCGCTGCTCCTTGATGGCGGCATCGGCAAGGCGTCCGCCTTGAAACTGGCCTACAGCAGCTACCAGAAGGCAAGCCGCGTCCTCGCTGCTGTGTCGTACGCCCTCGCCAGCGACCACGGAGTGGAGGAGGAACTCCTCGACATCGCCCGGGGCCGCACAAGCAGCTATCTCACAGAGACGGCCTACTTCCCGAAGACGGCCGCGCGGGCCTGGCGCTGGGCTCCGGAGATGCGCGAGGCGGCACGCGCTCTCGATGATGCGCGGCTGCCGGCGGCGCTCATGGAGGCATCAGCTGAGATCCTTGAGCGATGGGCAGCCCTCAAGGACCAACCGCTCAAGCTCGGGGACGCACTCGAAGGGCTCCACTCAGCTAACGACGGATGAGGGGAAGGAACGACCCCATTCCAAGAGGTACTTAATCGCTTCTAGGGCTCCCACCGCCGTTGCATCGGGGCTGTCGACACCCTCGGGCCACTGCTTACCGGCAGCGATCCAAAGGGTCCGCAGCCCCGCCGCACGCCCACCCTCGATGTCGGTGCTGGGGTTGTCTCCAACCATCCATCCGCCGCCGCTGAGGGTGGCGCCGCAGCGGCGGGCGGCAGCCTCGAAGACGGCCCTGTCCGGCTTCCTGGTCTGGACGTCATCAGAGACGCACACCCCCTCAACCAGGTCAGCGAGCCCTGCGCTCGCCAGCTTGGCGCGCTGGATATCAGCGGACCCGTTGGTGGCAATTCCAACGGTCCAGCCCTCAGCCAGCATGACTGCGAGGCCCTCGCGTACTCCCTCGCCGCAGCGCGCTCGGCTAGCCATGCCGGACACGTACTCAGACCAGAGCGACTCCAGAGAATCCCGAAGCCCGAGTGTGGCCTTGATCCGTGCGAAGTCTGACGGGTAGGCCCTCGCGCTGAGCATCTCTGTGATCAGGTAGGCCGCGTCATCAAGCATCCCCCTAGACGTCGTGAAGCCGTGTGCCCATTCACTGAGGGCGCCTTGCCGGGCAATCAGGGTGTTGTCCAGGTCGAAGAGGGCTAGTTGCTGCACCCACTCAACATACGCAGCCACGGGACACTGCCTCACGCCCCGCCCGCTGGTACCTGCGGTCATGCAGTGCGTGGCTCCGAGCGAGGGCACCACCAGCCGAGGCCCTGAGGCTGCCACGGGCCCTGCGCACGTGGTTGCCCCGACTCGGCGTGGGGAGAGAGAAGGGGCAAATCTCCTACACGGCGCCGTGTGTTTCCATCCAGAATGGTGCCCTCCGGGCTGGCTGTCTGCCGCCCGCAGCGCATCTGGGGAGGGGTGCCTATGGCACTGGATTGGGACCGTATCGGGATGGGCGGCGACGAGGCGATCCTTCGGCCTCGTGACATCTTCGCAGGGCTGGCCAACCGCCCGTGGCGCTACCTTCGCCATGAGCAGGGTGAGGTGCTGGACGAGTGGTTTGACCACCGTCGAAGTGATCGTGACGTGGTGATCAAGCAGAACACCGGTGGCGGCAAGACCGCTGTCGGCTTGTTGATCGCCCAGAGCACGTTGAATGAGGGCATCGGCAAGGCCGTGTACCTGGCCCCGGACAACTACCTGGTGAAGCAGGTGCGCGCGGAAGCGGCGAAGCTGAGTATCGCCACCACGGACGACCCGCAGGATCCGGGGTTCGTGGCGTCGGAATCCGTCCTGGTGACGAACTACCAGAAGTTGATCAATGGCAAGTCTGTGTTCGGCGTCGTCGGAGACGGCCGGGACCGGATAGACCTGGGGATCGTCGTCGTCGACGACGCGCACGCCGCGCTTGCTCGAACGGAAGACCAGTTCCGGCTGCGTGTCCCCAAGGAGCATCCCGCGTATCTGGAGCTCCTGGACCTGTTCGCCGACGAGATCCAGCATCAGTCGGCCAATGCCTGGGCGGAGCTGCAGTCTGGGGACTGGACGGCTCTCGCACCGATACCCTTCTGGGCCTGGGCTGACAAGAAGTCCAGGGTCATGGAGATCCTGCACCCGCACCGGAATCACGACGACTTCAAGTTCGTGTGGCCGCTCATCGCCGAGCATCTCCACCTGTGCCTCGCCACGGCTACAGCGAGGGGCGTCGAGATCCGCCCCTCGTGCCCGCCGATCGACCGCGTCCCGTCCTTCGTAGGCGCGCGGCGGCGTGTCTATCTGACTGCGACCCTGGCTGACGACAGTGCGCTGGTCACGGACTTCCTCGCCGATCCTGGCCTCGTGGCGCGCCCTGTCACACCGGGAAGCGCATCCGACCTCGGCGAGCGGATGATCCTGGCGCCGCTCGCGCTCAACCCGAAGCTGGACAGCGTCGCCGTACGCAAGCTGGCCCGCCAGTTCGCCGATGGCGACCAAGACGGCGACGGCCAGGCGGAGGCAGACCCGGTCAACGTCGTGGTCCTCGTCCCGAGCGACAAAGCTGCCGCGGCGTGGAAGGACTACGCGGATGCGACCTACCGGGTCAACAATCTGCAGGCCGGGGTGGAGCGGCTGCAGGCCGGGCACGTCGGGTTGGTCGTCTTGGTCAACAAGTACGACGGCGTGGACCTCCCCGGGGACGCTTGCCGGCTGCTGATTCTCGACGGAATCCCCCGCCCCCTGGACGGTGTCGAACGGCGTGAGGCTGTCGCCCTGGCCGACAGCTCCGTGCGCTTGGCCCGGGAGGTCCAGCGCATCGAGCAGGGTATGGGCCGGGGTGTTCGCGACAGCGATGACTACTGCGCGGTCCTCCTTCTCGGCGCCAATCTGGCAGTCGCCATCCACGATCAGACGCACTTGCGCCTGTTCTCCCCCGCGACACAGGCACAGCTCAGGCTCAGCCGGGACATCGCGAATCAGATCCGTGATCTAGGACTGGACGCCGTCAGCATGGCCTTGCGCGCCTGCCTGGGCCGGGATGCCAAGTGGGTGCAGCGCAGCCGGCGGGCCGTCGCCGAAGTGCGGTACGCCGAGCATGGAACCGTACGGCCGGAGGCGATCGCGCTGCGCGAGGCGTTCGACCTCGCGGTAACGGGGCGGTACATGCAGGCGGCCGATCGTCTGCAGAAGACCGTGAACGAGCTGAACGACAAGCAGCTGCGCGGTTGGCTGAAGGAGCAGAAGGCCGCGTACCTGCACTTCGCGGATGAGGCACTCGCGCAGAAGGCGCTCATGGGCGCCCTGGATGAGAACCCCTTCGTGCTTCGGCCCGTGAACGGTGTGGCCGCCACCCAGATCAAGGCGGCAGCCGTACAAGCCCGCGAGGCCGCGGGGTTCCTCTCCTACAAGTACAACGACGGCACCAACCTGGTCCTCGGAGTCAAGCGTCTCCTGGAAGAGGTCGTGTGGGGCGAGGAAGAACGCTCCGATGACGCCGAGCGGGCGTGGGAGCAGCTTGGACTGCACCTCGGGTTCGTAAGCACCCGGCCGGAGAAGCAGTACGGCAAGGGCCCGGACAACTTGTGGGCTCTCTCGGCATCCGAGCAGGCGGTGATCGAGCTGAAGACGGGGTGTGTCACCGAAACGATCGCGAAGAAGGATCTGAATCAGCTCGGAGGCAGCGTCCGCTGGCTCAACAAGATCAACGGGGACGTGAAGGCGCTGCCCGTAATGCTGCACCCCAGCCGTACCTGCGATGTCCAGGGCACTCCGCCGCCGGGCATGCGGGTGGTCACCCCGGCCAAGTTCGAGCTACTGAGGGACGCCGTTACCAAGTTCGCCAACGCACTCGCCGCCAACCCGGGTAGCTGGAAGGACGAGCAGGCCGTCTCCGTCCAGCTGACTCAGCACAAGCTGACGGGGAACTTCTTCAACACCTACTCCGAGGCCGTGCGCACTGCCACCTGACGAGACTGCCGGGCGCCCATGATGCCGCGGGTGCCCGACAGCCGGACCAACTCAGCGAACCGGCTGGGAGGCAGCCGCAAGGACAGTCGTGTATGCAGGCCGGTCAATCATCGAGGGTGTTGCCTCCTCCGTACGGCCGGAGGAGGCAACACCTGCTCGGAAGTTGTTGCAGGTGATGGACGACACCCTGCCGTTCCCGGAGCTGTGAGTGGGACAGCCCTCAGGTGGGCCAGGACTAAGACCGTGTCCTATGTGGTGAGGCGGTCGTTGAGTCCATCATGGGGCGGGGTACGTGGAGTTGGATTGTTCCGGACGGGTTGTGGGAGATCGCCGAGCCGCTGATCCCACCGTCGAAGACGCGTCCGCAGGGCGGGGGAACGCAGGACACGCCTGATGAGACGCTGTTTGCCGCGATCATCTACGTGCTGGTCAGCGGCTGTTCCTGGCGCGCGTTGCCGCCGTGCTTCGGGATATCGAAGTCGACCGCGCACCGCCGGTTCCTGATCTGGTCCCGGGCAGGTGTGTGGGGCCGGCTGCACGAGGCGATCCTGCACCGCCTCGACGACGCCGGCCTGCTTGACCTCTCCCGAGCGGTCCTCGACTCCGCCCACGTGAGGGCGAAAAAGGGGGCGAACTCACAGGTCCGAGTCCCGTGGACCGGGGCAAGCCGGGTTCCAAGATGCACGTCCTGTCGGACGCGAACGGACTGCCCCTCCTCGTCGGCGTCTCCGCGGCGAACACCCACGACAGCCTCGCGCTGAAGCCCATGGTCGCGGGTCACCAAACGAGACACGACCCCTACAACGGGCGCCACTTCAAACCTCAGCGTCTGCACGCCGACAAGGCCTACGACGTTCCTCACCTGCGGAAATGGTTACGTGGCAAACGTATCGGCGTCCGGATCGCCCGCAAGGGCATCGAGTCCAGCGAACGTCTCGGACGCCGAAGGTGGGTGATCGAGCGGACGATGTCGTGGCTGACCGGCTACCGCAGACTCAACCACCGCTACGAACGACACCCCCGCAACTACCTCGCCTTTCTCGGGCTCGCCGCAGCCCTGTGCTGCTACAAACGCCTCGTCCGGCTCACCACATAGGACACGGTCTAAACGACGGTGGCGACGACTCCAACATGTCGACGACAACGAGAAATCGACTTTCAGTAATGATGCAGCCAATTAGGATCTCTGAGTTGCGCAATTCCCGCAGCTAGGGCTAGACGCACATCATCGCTGAATACTTGCTCCAGGCCCCAAAAGCGGGGTGACCCCCCGCCGCCCCCGCTATCTCCGAGCGCCCTAAAACCGTCCGCTAGGGGACGGAGGGTCGGGTCAGTATGCGACATTCTTTCATACAGGGAAGCAACAAAAACGGCGACTGTCGGGGACTTAGAGTGCACCTCCATTACAGATGTCATCGCCGCTCCGACCATCTGAACGCGCGCCGCCTCTGCACTCATATTCCGGACCACGGTCGAAGGCACGAAGGGAGTCCGGGACGTAGACCACACTCCCAGGTCAGCGATGCAGAGCAGATCCAAAGTTTCCCTTGGGTGTTTCGCGTAGATATTATCCATTTCGACACAGATGCCTTGCACGCGAGCCTTCTGATTGCCCCCCTTCCAGGAGTGCGAATGAGCAAGAAGGCCTACCGGGAAAGGGGCATTGATCTCCGAACGCGGGCTACCAAGTCGCGGCTTCACCCCCCTCTTAATTCTGGCTGCACGATCAAACCCGTCTCGGATTCCACTCCTATCGAGCGTGAGCTTAATACTGAAAGCAGCCGCAACGCCGCTTGCCAGCACTTCCTCCCGCACCCTCAGCGCTCGCGGATAGCTGGGCTGGAATATGATTAGATCCGTCTCGAATACATCGTCTCCCTCCTCAGGGACGATGTACTTTCTCGTCGCTACCTCATAAGTCGGAGGCAACAACTCACTGAGAATCCTTGCCCACGTTCCCTCGCCACCGTGTCCAGCTCGTTGCGGATCCGCTCGGGCGGCAGCGTGCAGTCGCACGTACTCCTGTTGGATGTCCTGCTCCACGCCTTGAAGCCATCGGTGATGCACGGCGCCCATCTCCGGACCGCTGGGCTGCGAAGCTCGCTCAGTCATGGCGCTATGTTGGCGCCCGTTCGTAAGCCCTGTACACCCCTTGCACCTTCGGCCACCAACGCAGGCATTCTCTGCGCTCCGAGACCTCTGAGCGAGCCTATGCGGAGTGCCGAAGTCAGCCGGCACGACTGTCGCTGGGCTACGGCGTCCGGCGATGGTGAGGGCATTCGCCGTTTCTGGGCGGTGGTACCAGCGTGCTGTACGCGTTGCGTCTGCCCAGGGACAGCCCCCAGGCCGCACGGATGCGCTGGATCAGCGTGCGTGTGCTGTAGGGCGAGACCCCGAGCTCCTGCCTTGCTTCAGCCAGCAGCTCAGGATCACCGTCATGGCCGCGTTCCCTTGCTGCATGCCTCCGTCTGTCAAAGCTGTCGGCGCTGAAGATTTCGAGCAGGGTCAACGAGAAGTAGGCGTAAGAAGCAGCCTCGTCGATCAACTCACCTGCCTCATCCGATAGTTGCCTGGAGGTCCCGCTGTTGTCGCCGTTGCTGACCGGATCCTGGTGAGCGAACTGCTCCAGAGCAATCTGCATCTCGAGTTCGGTGCACGGGCACGCCGTGCGAAGATGCGCCACCAGGTTCCGGAAAGCGAAGAGGGTGCCCTGGGTGTCCGATGTCCATCGGTGCTTGCTGAGCAGCGTCCGAAAGCCTGCGAGAGTCTCTGCCAGTTCCTGAAGAATCAGCAGACGGGAGATGTCTGTCAGCTCATCGGACTGGGCCTTTTGCTGCATCTCCATGATGTGCCTGCCGTAGCGCAGCAGGTCTCTAGGGATACCACCGGACAAGGAATGAGCCAACATCACGTATGGGTCGGTGAGCCCGGGGGCGCGCTTCTCAAGGATTTCCCGTGACTCGTCGAGCGTCGCCGGCTCGACGTAGACAACGTCGTCCAGTGAACTGTCGGTCACATCGCGATGTGGAAGCCCCCTGCGAACGAAGGCGGCGCCGACATCCTCAGCTACCGAGATGAGGTAGTGGACGCCAGGCACACCCAAGACCGCCTTGATCTCGCTAAGGAAGGCGAGCGCCTGGGTGTCCGAGCCAAGGCGGTCAACCTCATCAATTGCGATGATCACCCGCTGGGGACTCTTTGCCTTTTCAGTAGCGATCCCGCCCAATATTTCACGAAAGTCGGCGACGAGCTCCGGGAAATTCGGTGGCACGGTCGACACCGAGGTCGCGTGAGAGCTTCCCACCGTCAAGACCTGGGAGGCTCCTGTTGTGAGAGCTGCCGTCGTCATCTGAATGGTCTGGAGCCTGTAGAGATGGTTGCGGCATTGAGTAATCAGTTCAGGTTCCGTCGGTCGCAGTCGCCAATCGCTCATCCACATCAAGAGTAGGGCCAGAGTGATGCCGACGACCCGCAACGGGTTCTCGGCATCGGTCAAGAGGGCGTACATCTCAGGGTTGCGAACCACGAAGATAATGATCAGCAGGACCATAACTGCCGACAGAGGCCGAAAGAACCTCTCCTTGTCAATTGTGCGACTACCTAAGGTGAAGGATCCGCCTGATTCCTGGGTTGCTCGAAAAGCGGCCAACAATGCGATGTAGCCGATCGCCCGCAATGCGTTCTCTGGGCTCAAGTTGCGCACTTCCTGCGCTATTTCGCTATCAGTCAGGAGCGTGAGCACAATGGTGATGAGCAGGAGCACGCCTGCCGTGTAGAGAAATGCCTGCACAACTCGGCTAGCTACGCCATGCAGCCACGTTGAGTGCCGCACTTTCCACCATGCCGCGCAGATAAGGGCGACAGCCACCGTAGGGCCGGCGGCCCCCCTTTGCCATACCGACTCGGCGAACTGGTACGCCTCGGCTAGGTTATTCCGGGCCTCGAAAACTTTATCCGGAATCGGTTTTGAGCGTAAGAACTGTAGCGATGCGTTCAAGCTCAGTAGCAGGGCAAGGCAGGCCGGTACGGCGAAGACCGACCAGCGCAGTAGTCGTCTGGTACGCGCTCGGAGCCGACGCAGTAGTCGCCGGGTGTTCGAGAGCCGGGTAAATTCCGGAACTTCGTATCCGTGCTTCTCGATGTACGTCTCGCACAGTTGCACAGACAGTGAGAGCAGGAAGTCATGAGGCGCGTACGTTGCTGGGGCCTGTGCGAGAATCCCGAACTCGGCTTCCTCTACGCAGCTTTCCAGCAACGTCGTCTTGCCCGCGCCTCTGGGCCCACAGACTGCGATAGTGCCAGCATCGATCTGTGCGAGTTTCCGCTGTAGAAGCCGCGCCGGCGTGCTTTCCACGATGAATCCGCGGTCGCGCGGTGATCGCAGGCCGTCGAAGTTTTCCGGGAGGAGTAGTGAGTCAGGGTCCTCGCCGAGCAGCGCCTGGATGAGCCGGGCGGCGACCGGTTTCGTCCCTCGGTCTTGTAGCTCCTCACCCCAGCGGGCAGCCGCCACCCCGAGTCGTACCCGAGACCGCGCCAGAAGGGCGTACTGCCATCCTGCGAGCAGAGATCGCATGAGGCTCAGCCATGTGTTCTGGCCCCGCCAAGCCAGGACACCCAGAACGGCAGCTGAGGCCGCAGCACCAACGAAGACGGCAAGCAGACCGCCCAAGTAGAGCATCGTGATCACAACAAGAACGAAGGCCACGCATACGACGCGCCACTTCGGGCCTGCCGCCATCGCTGCGGACTCATGAAGCCCCTGTAGCGTCTCGAACTCGTCGCGGGCATCGTCGAATCGAGAACGCGTTCTCTCTGAGCAGCACGCTGAGGCTAGTGCCCGATTCGTTGGCCTCTCCATCTGGCGCCTCACGGCCACCCATGTCACGGACGGGCGCCGGTTAAGCAGCCGAAGGGTCGAAGAGTCGTCCAGGCTGTGTTCCACACATCTGCTGTAGATGACGTCGGCGTCGGCCGACGCGAAGTCTCGTAACCTCGTAACCCAGCGACGAGCAGCTGACACAGTCCGCAGCATGATGGCCCTCCCCCTGCGCGCGACGAGGGATAGTAACCCTTGGCGCTGCCACCTGCCTCAGGGCGCGTGGGCTCTGCCGTGCTCAGGGCAGGTGCCCAGGAGGCAACGGCTGGGAGTCGCAAAGAGGACGAGGGTGGTTGCCATTCGGGGCTGAGTTGCGATCTGAGGCGCGCTGAGCGGCGATCCATCTCTTGTGATTGCCCCGCCACTCCGGAGCAAGAAGCGGGCGCCCTTTGCGGACCTCATGGGGCGTCGGACTCATCGGCCAGGCATGCAGAGCAAGGGGCGTGGGGAGGGTGCCAGGCGGGGCAACCATGTCTAGCTCAGGAGGGGCCTTGTCGAAGGATCGTGCAGCTTTGGAGCACGAGGAACAGATCGTCTGGACCGAGGACGTGGGCGGCTTCGACTACGTCCGCCAGACGGTAGCTCATCTGTCCACGACCCGGCAGAAGCCGGTGGCGTGGCGCGGAACCGGCCGGCGGGTGGGCTACTCAGTGCTGAAGTCGGATGCCCCAAGCGGGGACACGCCCGGTAGGTTCGTCCGTCGGGTGTTCTGGGTGAAGGACTACGACCGTTCTGAGCAGCCCGACGGTACGTACAAGACGTCCGCGCCCAGTGAGGCCGTCGATCCACGGACGATCGCGCCGGGGGTTTGGGGTGAGCTGACCGAACGCGCCTGGGGCGGGCCGCTGCCCGACTGAGCGGGCATCCGGGTGGGAGTCGCGGGCCACAAGGGTGACGACTGCTGATGGAGCCATGAAGAGGCCACCGCCCGTCGCGGTGGCCTCTTCTGTATACACACGCCGAGTCGCGATCTGAGGCGAGATGAGTCGCGATGCTCGCCTTGAGGCCACCCCTTCTGACCTGCACTGAGACGCGTTGAGTCGCTTGAGTCGCGATAAATCAAAAACTAGATGAAGCAAGCGCAATGGACTGCCGGCATGACCGCCTCCGGGGCGAATGCGCGAGAAGAAGTCGACGACGGCGCCCCGGCGAAAGACGAAGCAGCACGTCAGCGCTGCGTGGCAGCTCGTGCGGCCGAGTTCCCTTTAAGCACCTGCTCGACCGGCGGCGCCGTCTGGAGTCGCAAGATCGTTCGTCCGCGCCCCGCGAGAGCCCATTGACTCGTCGTGCGAGGGGAACAGCGTCTGGAAGTAGCTTTGCGTGATCGTGTCCGTGGAGTAGAAGCGGGTCCCTCGGCTGGCCCTGGTGGCCAGCACGCGGTAGGTGTTCAGCGCGTACTGCAGGTAGCGCTGCGATGGGAGGTCGCGTAGCTGGGGGTCGCGGCTTTCCTCAGGGCGGGCGATCCACTGATCTCCTCGACGGACGAGGTCTCCACCCATGACGACGGCGTTGTAGGCGTACTCCATCCCCTGGGCTGTGTAGATGCAACCGACCTGCTCATGGCCCCCTGTGTCAGTGGCCCAGAACGGGCGGGCCGGAACCTCGGGGTGGTCGAAATGCTGCTCGTCGGCGCGTGAGTTCCAGGGGCGAGCCCAGGTGCGTGGGCCATTAGGGCCGTCCCAGGCAATCGTCACCTCGGGCAGCAGGGGCGGGGTCGGTGGAGAGTCCCAAGGCCAGCAGAAGCCTGCGGTGATCCGTGCGGTCACGCCGCTGCGGTTGTGTCCGGTGACCCAGTGGCCCAGCTGGCCGGGGTCTGCAGCGAGCGCCAGGTCGTAGTCGCTGCCCTCCCATGCTGGGACTCTGCCGGCCGGGTGGAAAAGGTTGTCGATCCACTGCTGGTATGCGCCTGAGCCGTTGCAGCGGAACTGGCTGATCAGGTCGATGTGGGCGAAGGAGAATCCGCAGCGCTGGGCGTGCTGTTCGAGCTGCTGGAGCGTGAGGCCTTCCGTAGGGCGCACGATCTGTCGTTCATCGAGGAACAGGACCGTCACGGCGGCTTGGCCGAGGAGCTTTCCTAAGGTCACAGGGAAGACGCCGTGCTGGTGATCGGGGTAGGTGCGGGCGCGATGGGCCTCGTCCAGGAGCACCACGCTGTCGCTGGTGATCCCGGTCGGAACGTTGTTGAGGAACGTGGTGATGAGCCCCTGGAAGCCGTCTCCGACGGTCCTGCGCAGCTGCCGGGTGAGTGTCCCGGACGGGGACAATAGGCGGGGGTTGCTGTCGGGTTGTCTGCACAGGTCGCCCAGGAGCCGGCAGGCGATGACCGTCTTGCCCGTGCCGGGGCCGCCGGTCACGACGACGATGCTCTTGGTTCCGCGGGCGCGGGCGGCTTCCACGGCATGCAGGACTTCTTGACGGGCGAGGTCTTGGTCGCCGATGAGCGTGAATGCGTCGCGTCCCTCGATGACGTCTCCGGCTCGTTCGAGTAGCGCTGGTGAGGGGCGGTGCTGGGTCTTGAGGAAGCGTTCGACTTCGTGGCTGCCGCTCGGGCTCAGGTCGGCACAGCCGAGCCTCTCAGCCAGGGCTTGGGGGGTCGGGTGCGGGGTGAGATCGTCCCGTCCGAGCACAGGATGCCTGGCGGCTGGTCCGCGTGCCGCCTGTGCGCGTAGTTCGGCGACGAGGCCTGCGGGGGCGTCGTGGAGGATGACGGTGCCGCGGACGGTCAGGGGATAGTCGTCTTGGGTCACCCAATGCCGCAGATAGTGCACGTAGCCGCCGACTTGGCGTGCAGGGTGCTGGACGACGCGCTTGCCGGCGCGGACCATTCCGGGCCGCAGGCGGCTGAGTTGGACGTGCGTCCACTGCTTCAGCTCGATCGCGACGGCGCAGGGATGCCCATTCGTGCCTGTGCCAAGCAGCAGGGCATCGATCCGCTCCCCCGTGGCAGGCAGGGAGTACTCCAGCAGCACGTACAGGTCGTCAAGCCCGGCGGCCTGCAGGATCTTGACGAGGGCGGGCCAGCTACGGCGCCAGCTGTTTACCTCCTGGGCACTGGGCGGGACGCCGAACAAGTGCGTGAAGCGTCGTTCCGCTGCGGCTATGAACGTCTCGTCGCCTATGTGCCGGGCCAGCTCGACCACGGTGCCCCCGTAGAGATGCATGCGCGATCTATATCAACCGCAACTGACAGGCGGTGCCGGGACAGCTGACGAGGGCGGCGTCAGTCGCTTCTGATAGAGCTGTGCACATGACCCTGTCGTCCCTGCAGCACGCCTTGGCCCAGTTCGCTGCCGAACGCGAGTGGGAGCAGTTCCATACTCCGAAGAACCTCGCGATGGCGCTCGCCGGTGAGAGCGGGGAGCTGCTGGAGATCTTCCAGTGGCTGACGCCGGAACAGTCCGCCCAGGTGATGGAGGACGGCGAGCGTGCTGTGCAGGTACGTGAGGAGATGGCCGATGTCCTGGCCTACCTGCTGAGGCTGGCGGATGTTCTGGATGTCAACCTCGAACGGGCGTTGGCTGAGAAGATCGAGAAGAACCGCCGTAAGTACCCGGTGCATCTGGCGCGGGGGAAGGCCGACAAGTACACACAGTTGGGGGGATGATCCACGTCATGCGGATCGTGATGCAGCCGGCCCGCCGGTCGGAGAAGGACGTCGAGCAGCACTACCAGGACACCATCGTCCATCCCGTGGTCTTCGACGACCACGCGGACATCCTCGACGCATCGACCATCGACCAGCTCAAGCAACTCTTCCCCGATGGCCAGGCCCAGATGTGGGGCGTCGTACCGGGTAAGAAGAACGTCAACGTCTCCCGGATCAAGAAGATGCGCCCCGGGGACTGGGTGTTCTTCAGCGGGGACAAGCGCGTCTACTTCGGTGGCACCATCGCCCTGATGTGGCGCAACAAGGCGCTGGCCGAGCGGTTGTGGGGCACCGATCACGCCGGCAGCACCTGGGAGTACATGTACGCGCTCTCCGGCACCCGCGGCTTCGACATCCCCGTCACCGAGATCCGCACCCTCCTCGCCTGGAACCCGAACCGCAACATCATGGGCATCTCCGTGCTCAGCGACGACGAGAGCGACACCCTCCAGACTCTCCTGACCCTCGACGCTGCCGCGGCCGCACTCGAACCTGTCGACCCCACCGAGGACGAGGCCGCGGTAGCGGCCTTCGACGGGAAACTGGAGCGCACGGCCCAGCGAGCCAGCCGCGGCGAACAAACTGCGCTGAAGCGGCACCTCCTGAAGGGAGCGACGGGCGAGTGTGCCCTGTGCGGCCGAACCCTGCCGGGGACCTTCCTGATAGCCGCCCACATCAAGAAGCGCGCGATGTGCAGCGATGACGAGAAGCGCGACCTGGCCAACGTCGCCATGCTGGCCTGCACCCTGGGATGCGACGCCGTCTACGAACACGGCTACGTCACCGTTGGCGTCGACGGGGCGATCCAGGTCAGTCCGTTGGCCGCAGATATCCCTGAGGTCGAGGCCTACGTCCAGGACAAGCTTGTCGGCCGAACAGTGACCTGGTGGACGTCGAGCCGGGAGCCGTACTACAACTGGCACCGCACCCACACCTTCAAGCGCGTTCCACCGGCATGACCGCTGACTCTTTCGGCCCGACGGACGTCGCTGGCCGGGGCCTTCCGAACATGGGACACCAGAGGTTCAGCCCCGACGAACAACGCATCGAGGACTTCTACCTCGCGTGGCAGGAGTCACTGCGCGGTCTGACAGCGAATGCCTCCACACTCGCCGGCTGGCAGGAACGCCGGAACCGGTTCGCCTACCGGGTCCGGCGAGCACTGCTGACCGCCCCGTTCGCAGGAGCGGCCGGTGCAGCGGGCCCGTCATCTACGGAATCTATGCGGCTGCGGGCCTGTGCTACATCGGCCAGACCCACGAGGCTGAGCGACGGCTGGGTGACCTACCAGTAGGTGAGAGTCACCATGTCGGCAACACGCTTCCCCCGGAACTGTGGGACCGGGTGGTGGTGCTGCGTTGGCCAGCTCTCCTTCCGGCAGTCCCGGCCAACGAGCGTGCCGCGGTTGAGGAGATAGGTCCTGAGGTCTGTGGCCTCGCGCTTGAACACGCACTACAGGCGGAGATCCGCCCTTTGCTGAACCTTCGCCGGCGCGATCGGAACGGAGAATGGAAGGTTAGGGACCTTTCGAGGAGCCGCTCCCGTGGCGCAGTCCAAGCAGCGCGCCTTCCGAGCCTTTGCGGACTCGCTCTGACTACGTGGCAAGAACTCGCATCCGTCCAAGTCCCGGATGAGCACTTCGTCCAGGACACGCGGGCAGGCCGGGTAGTCCTGCCCTCACGGATCAGCCGAACCGCATCGTGACCACTCCTGCTCCGTACCTCCTGTCCTGCCTCGCTATCCCTGGCCCCGCCGACACGCGGTTCAGCACTCTCTCGAGATACCCGCCGGCCCGCGGGCGACTGGAGCTGGCCGGGTAGAGCTGGACCCCTCTTCGAGAGTCCGACGAGTGAGCGGCGAGTGGTTTTTGAGCGAGTACGGTCTCAGGTCGGGATTCCCGCAGGTCAGGCGCCTCTTCACGCGACACCGACCCATGCCCTCCGGAGCCGTGTGCGCAGGTTCGAATCCTGCCGGGGGCACAGAAGCCGGACCAGCGTGATCAACCCGCTGACCTGCGGAAGTGCCAGACATTGAGAGCCGGACCCAGTCCCACTGGGTCCGGCTCTTTGTCGTTGTCTACTACTGGTCCCGTGTGAGTGGCGTGTGAGCTCTCCCTGCACCTGGCGGGGCTGGCGCCTCACCCCCGCAACTGCGTGCCGTCATCGTCTAGCGCCCTGACAGCCACGGCTGAGAAGGCGTCGAGACTCTCTCTCAACACGTCCCCCACCTGATCCAGGTGGATCAACTCCGCCTCATATCGAGCTAGGCCGACGGCTTCGGCTTCAATCCGCTCGTACGGCGCCGCATCGGCCCCGCCGGCCACCGCACGCCCGACACCGGCAACCGCCTTGACGTCCCCGGCCTCTTCGAGCGCCCGCAGCGCCCGCCGCACGGTCGTGCGCGCAACACCGAACTCCCGCCCAATCTCAGCCTCGGACGGCACCCCGTCCGCGTAGGCACCTGCGGCAATCCGCTCACGCAACGCTTGAGAGATCACCTGATACGTCCCACGCGGGCTCGGGCTCGGCACGCACTCCTCCTTCAGTCGGGGTCGCTCCAGCTTCGCACGCAGCGCCCGGAGAGAGGAGTGTCCCAGCTGTCCGACTGTCCGGTTGAAGTCCTTACCAGCAAGAACAGACCGGACAGCTCGGAGGGGGCTGTCCGGGCTGTCCGGTCGCAGACAGCTACAGCATGCAAGGGCATCACAGCCGCCAGCGACGGCGGGCCACCATAGGCGTTACTACCCAATGTTCATCTACACCGCCGCGCCGTCCGGAACTAACTGGCAGTATCAGCACATGAGTTCCGTTCTTGACTCGCTAGCCACAGCCGCTCCATTCGTGGCTGGGGCGGCTGCGGCTGCCGGCGCCTTCTTCACGACGTTCAGAGGGGCTATCCGGTCTTACAAACGAGACGTCGCAGAGAACCGTCAACGGCTCCAGCGAGAGCTGCACATCTCGGGCGACGGTCACATCGCCATCCGTGAGCCGCAAGCGGGGCAGGGAGCTGATTCCGCATCCGGCGACTCGGCAGAGCCCGGGCAATCCGCCACCACCCACAACACCGTCTACAACATCACCGTGGACCAGGCGGCCACAGCGGAGGAACTTCGGGCCGACCGCGAGGAGCAGACCTTCTCCCTCCTCCTGGCCGACTACTACGCCCACGGGCTGACTCAGGCGCAGCGTAGTTCGATCACGAGCCTGGCGTTCTCGGGCCTCGGCTGCGTCATCCTCAAAGGCAGGCTCGAGCAGCCCTCGATCACCTTGGGAGCCAGACGAAACTCTTGCGGCAGGACATGCGGTCAGAGCGCGGCATTCGCAACGCCATCCGGCTGGTCAGCGAGGTAGCGGAACCACAGCTTAAGGCTCAACTACAGGCCGCCTTGGTCCTGAAGTTCACCGAGGCGACGCTCCCCGACATCGCCAGCGGCACCAGGCTGGCCGACGGCGTCCCGTCACAGCATGCGAACGGAAGTAGTGCCGCTGGCAGCGGCACTCCGCATCGCACTCAGCAGTCAGCCTGAATCGCGACACACCGCCGTTCCGCGCGTCTATCTGAGTGGCGACGGGGACGCACATTTGCGGACGTCCACAAACGCTCACGGACTTCCATCGCAGGTCAGCGGCGCACCGTAACCGGATCACACTAACGCCCGAATTACTTCGGGACGAAGAGGTCCAACCTGAATGGCCAGTGATGCCCCGGCGGCTTACTGATCGTTTCAGAATGAGGTTCGAAGCCGTCTCAAGCAGATTGATGCTGCAGGCGAGTTGGAGCAGACCGAGGTGGAGGTCAGCGCGTATCTCGTAGCGGATCCGGATGCGTTTTGAACTGGTGGAGCCAGGCGAAGGTCCGCTCGACGACCCAGCGGGTCTTGCCCAGGCCGGAGCCGTGCGGAACGCCTCGGCGGGCGATCTTCGGGGTGATGCCGCGGGCCCGGAGGACGCGGCGGTACTTGTCGAAGTCATAGCCGCGGTCGGCGAACAGTCGGCCCGGCCGGCGCTGCGGTCTCCCGCGGAGCCCACGTTCCCACAGGTCATCAGGCACAAGATCATCTGACACCCGCAATACTCTGCCGCCATCGAACTCAACCGCCGAGCCCCTGCACCGAACTCATTCTGAACGACCAGTAAGGCCAGCCAAGGATGTCCCAGTCCGACGCCTCTGGACGCGACTCAAGGATTGAGAACAACCCTACCAATCCTCGGGTTTACCCACCAGCTCCTGGCACTGCTCCAACTTGAGGCCTTGAACTTCAAGCGCGAGCAGTCTGTGATGGCCGAGCTGTTCCGTAATAAGCTGCTCTGTATCCTCATTACTACTAACGGCGTACGCAACGGCACCGTAGGAGTAACCCAAGTCAGAGACAGCCCGGATCAGATTTTTGATCTCATTCTGGTGATCATCGGGCCGTTCAATTGCCCGCCAGCTGCCCGCAAGGTGCAGGAAGGCGCTTCCGGCCACCTCGAGCTTGTCAGAAACCGCGTCGCGTTCAGATTGCGCCGGATCCGACTTTTCATTCATTTCCACGAAGGATCCGGTTGCCTCTTCCACCTTGCCGCCGACGGAAGGGATTTCCTGCTGGCAAATTGCATTGACTTGATCTTGCCACTCGCTAAATGCAGGCGCGTCGCTCTCGAATCGGGTGAGAACGAATGCGAAAATACCAATGAGAGCCGACGCGATACCCACCCACCAGCCGATATGGGAGCGCAGCCTACTTCCGAGTGAATCTCTTGAAGGCTCACGCGACTCCGGTGAAGGCTCAGCAGGTTCTGGTTCTGGCGAAGCGTCATTCATAACCGCCTCCGCGGCTTCCGGGCGAGCGCGGATCACTCCTGCCCGCTCGCGCCGCCCCATCCGGCGTCAGGGCGTACACGACCACACGCGGCATGTACACATAACCACCTTGCCCCGCGACCGACCCGAGCGCATCTGAGGCACGTGCCGTGCAGGTCACGGCAGGTCGAGCGCCCTGGTGCGCGCAGTTCCGACGTGCACGGTCAGCGGCCGGCCGCAGCCGCAAGTCTCACTCTGGACCGCTTGGGCTAGTCCAGGCCGTGCATCAGGAGCAAGGACTGAGGCGCCACAGCGTGTGAGCGGCCGTCGGGCGAGCGGAGAAGCGACCACGGCCGGCGGGAGAGCAGTGCGCGAGCTGTGCGTCCGGACGGTGTATGAGTTCCTCGCCGATGGCCGACCCGTGCAGTTGTCGACGAGCTGGGAGCCGTACGACCTCACCGGCGGGACCCTCGTCGTCCTTCCCGAGGGCGGGCCTCACGCCGGGGCCGGCGTCGTGAACCGGATGGCCGAGATCGGCATCACGGTCAGCCATGCCGTCGAGCAGCCGGAGCCGCGGCAGGCGACCGCCGAAAGAGGCGTCACTGCTCGGGATCCAGAAGGCCGGCCTCGTCACGCACATCCGGAGGACGTACTACAGCAACGAAGGGCGCCCCGTGGAGACGGCAGACATCGTGGTGCCCGCCGCCCTGTGCGAGATCGTCCACGAGATTCCGATCAACCGGTAACTGGGCACCACAGGGGGAGCCATGGAGTCGCTCGGGTACGTCATGGGCGCCTGGGCCTGGGGAGCGCCTCTTGCTGCTCTCGTGGTGCTGGTGGCCGCGTCAGTCGCGGTCAGCCGATGGCGGCGAGAGACCATCGTGGGACTGGAGCGCGCGGAGCTGGACGTGGACGGACAGCGCGGTGCCGCGCGGTCGGGCGGCGCGTCGGCGGAAAGCTGACCTCGTCCCGTCGGGCCGCGTCCTGTCCCCCCACGCTGCCGCCCGCCGCGATTGCGCCTTCCCCGGTGCGGCGAGCGTCGGGAGCGTTCCAGCGCCCGGCAGAGCGAAGGCCGCGGTGACTTCGTTCGCGAGATCGGGAGTCGCCTGTCGTTGACTTCGGCCACGGCTCACTGAACAGCCACTCGGGGCGTCGGAAATGCGCTTCATCTCGATCCAAAGGATGTTGCCCCAGACTTGGTGAGTCCGGGGCAATCGGCGAAGCTCAGGCACAGCCTGAACCGTCCCTACCGGACGACGACGTTGTGCGCCGGAATGATCGTGGGATGCACGTCGGCATGGCCGAGGTCGGCCAGGATCGGACCGAAGGTCTTCGCGTGGGCTTCGAGGGCTTCCACGCTCTCCCAGACCTCCGTCACGCGGAACCCTCCGTCAACCGGACCCGCCGCGTGAGAGACGAGACCTGTAGTCGGCAGGTCTGCGAACTGCGTGAAGCCTTGCCCACCGGTCACGCGTTCGATGACTGCGTCGTAAAGCTCCTGCCCGGCGTCAGGGAAGTCGAAGGTGACGATGATGGCCATCCAGATGCCCCTATCTCGGTCCGCCGCGTGGCTGCGGCAACGTCGCGATCCTAGCGTTAGGTAATCGGGTGAGTTCACAGAGCGACGAAGTGATCACTACCAGACGACGTCGCACTCGCGTGCAGAGCCACCGCTGCCAGAGCCAGGCGATCATCGACAGCTCACGGTGCGCCAGCACCAGGGACCGTGGTCCGCGTACGGGGTGGCGCAGCGGAAGATGAAGGAAGCCGAGGCCAAGATGCGGAAGCTCCGCAAGAAGCGCTGATTGGGGTAGGCCGACTCGCCGAGCCTGACATCCACTGTTGACATCAACGACGCCGAACCCCGGCGGCTTCGAGCATCCCTCGGCGACAGGACAGTGCCCGGCAGAGGAGCCCCGCTGGACCCACCTGATCGAACTCCTAAAGCGGTGGTGGCTTGACCCACCGCTGCAGGCGGGCGCAGGCCACCAGTGCGCTGCCGTCTTCGGGTGAAGTAGCACAGGAAGGTCCACTTCTGATCGGCAGAATCGATCAGCCCTCCGCGCACCGGCCGGCCATGCTCGCGGAGGAGCCGCACCATTCGTTCCAGCCAAGAGGGTCGACTCCGTGCAGCCGCATGCGCCGGAGTCGGAGCTTGAAGACTCCGGCATGCCGCTCTGCGGGATGCGTCGTATCGAACACGCGGTAGGTGACGCCGCTGCGGAGGGCGGCCAGAGCAGCCGCGGACGCCTCGTCGTCACCGGCCAACAGCGATTCCAGCACATGCCGTTCCATGGTCACCCCCGTCTGGTTCCTGCGGTACAGCAGCCAGGTACCGCACCCCCAGCAATCGCCCGCGTCCGGTAGCGTCCCGCCGGGGCCTGGTAGCGGCCGGAATGGCCGTCACTGACCGATCCGGCCAGAGCTACGGATCAGAAGGTTGCAGGTTCGAATCCTGTCGGTACGCAACCAGAGGTCCTGGAGAGATCCAGGACCTCTGCTGTTTCAGGGGTTAGGGACTCCGGGTCAAAGTCGCTGCACCGAGCGCTCTGTAGGGTGCGGCACGCACAGGGCCGGGGCACTTAAGGATGCCCGATCGGAGCCGGATGTCGTGCTTGAAGTTGCCGGCCGCGGGGATGCAGGCATGCTCCTGCCCTCACTCAGCGATTGCGATAGCCATAGAGCGTCTTCCCTGCGCCGCTGGCAGACTTCAGGTACTCGTTCTCCGTTGCCAACTCCGCTACCTGTGCCACCAGTCCGGCAGCCAGAGACTGAAGTGCCTTGTACTGGAGTGTCTTGTAGTTCCAGGCGACGGCCCCAGTGGCGAGGGTTAGAAGGCCGATGCCGATCCCAGCCACGACCCTGCCCTTGCCGGACTTGCCTTCGGTTGGCCCGGCCGAGACGTGGCCCGTCTGGATCGAGTGCTGTCGAAGATCATCGAGATCGTCGCTCCCATAGGAGCACGACCCGCATTGGTAATCGGTCACCGGTCAATCCTCTCCCCCAGGGAGAAGACACTGCCACAGCTCGCGCGCTTCCGGCAGCCACTTGGTCAGCTCCGTCCTGGTGCGCGGGACGGCACGTCTGATGGCGCTGGGCTGATCAGCCGGATGAGCCGCCCAAAGTCTGCCCGGTGCCAGGGCTCTTACGCTGACATCCGAGTTCATCGCCTATCTGTGGACCGAGTGTCTGGCTGCCTGACAGGGAAGGCGCAGACTCACGGTCGTCCACGGGCGCTCACGGACTTCTGTCGCAGGTCAGCGTCGCATCTCAACCGGCTCGTGCTGACGCCCGAGTTGCTTCGGGACGAAGAGGTCCAACCGGAATGGCCAACGGAGCCCCGGCGCCTCAAGGACGTCCGAAGGTGGTGAGGCTTGACGAAACCACTGCCAGGTGGTGCGAGGTCGCCCAGGCTCGCCACTCCGTTCCGCCTCCGGCCCTGGACCTCTGACGATTCGCGCACTCCTTCAGCTTGGCGTCACCCCACGACGTTCGCGCGCCGGTGGCCGGCCAGTGAGGAGAGTCGACCAAGTCGGCGCTCAAAACAAAGAAGTCGTCATTGCCGGAGCGGACTCGTGGATAGACGAAGACTTGCCAGTCATCCGGTGTCGTGTAGCGGATGTTGGGGTCCGGCGTCCCCCGGGACTTCACAGGCATCCGGGGATGCGTCACACCGAAATCTCCGAAGTCCAGGGACCCCCCGCGATATCCATTCAGCACTCGTCGCCAGAGCTGCGCGTCACGCCGAGCCACCGGCGTTGCCTGCCCCCTCGTGAAGCCGGTCAGGTTCACCGGGAACGCGCCGGCAGCCACGCACTTATGGCGCCAGTGCCATGAGTCGAGGGCTTTCAAGGCAGCGACAGCACGGTCAGCCAGTCGATCCCTTGCGCCCTCCGAATCGACAGGACCGGCGTCGATGAGGAGGTCGACCTCTTCTGGTTCAAGGCGTAGCACCTTGAGGAGTCCGCGGATCTGGGCGTGATTCGGAAGGCAGTGAGGCGAGTCGACATCGACAGAAACCCGTAGGCAGGCCCCACGCTGATGCGCTTCAGTCGCCCGCGCCGCCTCAGTCAGGACCTCGCCTTCGTCCGTATGCCGAACGACCGGGCACATGGATACGCCACGGAGGCCGAGGGACTCGCTGAGGCGGGCCATAGGGCCACCGGCGTCGCCCGCCAGGACTCGCGCTGTCGGTAAGGCTCCGCTGTCAACGGTCAGGACCGTGCCCTGTGGCACTGCGTCCATCGCACGGTCGCAAAAGGTCTCCAAAACATCCCGGACGTCTGGGTCGGGGACCAGCTCCATGACAGGGCGGATGCGCGAGCGGACGACTGGCGTGACGTGCTCAAGGGCCGAGAACTCCCCCGCCTTGCCCTTGAGTATCGGAACATAAGCCAACGGCTTCCCCCAGCGCAGTCAGCACCAAGCCAATGGATGTCTCGCTCACTCCAACCAGAGTGTGACGAGAACCAGTCATGCCGGAAAGAGCCACAAACTAGCCGCAAGGCTGATTTATGCCTGTGCGGAATGACTTGAGGGAGGTACGGGCAACACAGACTGAGGCGAGAGAAACGGGTGAGCAACGTGTGAGAAGCACGGCGAGCATGGGAGTTGCTCGCGTTTACGCAGGTAGACAGCGCAATCGGAGTCCCCCGATCACGCCCTCCAGAGCCGTGAAACGCGGGCACGGCGATAGCCGCCGACGTACGAGACCGCGCGGAGAAGGCAGTGAGCCTGCTTCAGCAGGCCCGACGCTCGGGCGGCGAGGAGGTCGGCCGCCGCCGTGGTGTACGCGTGGGCGTCCCCACCGAGGTGCCGAACCCGCCCGCGGTCCGCGCGAACGTGTCATGCGAGGTACACCAGGGCGACCAACGCACACTGGTACGAGGGAAGTTGCTGCGGCGATCACCATCGTGGGTCACGATGCGCATCGTGACTCGACGAGGGCGTGCGGTGGGACAGGAAACCAACCGGGCTTCCGTGCCGGTGGATTGAGGCGTCGCCCCCACCGAACGGGAGCCCTCGTGCGTCGCGGCCGTCCGCCCACCCCGCCGCAGTCAGCCAGGCCCCAGCCGGTGCCGTGCCGTCAGTCGGCCGTGACGCCCCAGTAGCCGATCCGTGTGGGACGGCCGGCCTCGTAGAGCACCGTGCAGTTGCCTTGGGCTCGGCCGGGGAAGGGCACGCGATCGACGTTCAGTGCCTCTTCCCACTCTGCTTGGGTTGGTCGGCCGTTGGGCGACCAGGCGCGTACCTCGGCGTCGGTCAAGGGGCGCATGAAAGGGCCGTCGTGGGTGTCCGTGGCGTCGATCATGTGGGGGAAATCCAGCACCGTGCCCGTGCCGCCGGTGAAGATGTACTCGTGCCACTCCGCGTCGTGCCACAGGTCTTCGATCGCGCGGCCTTCGAAGCCGTGGTCGTCCTGGGCCAATGCCTCTTCCCGAGCCTGCCGGAACGCAGCCGCCAGATCACGCTGATACGGACCCGTGTGACTCCACGCGTCGCCGCCCATACTCGTCCCCTCCCCATCCGAACTGTTCGATCGACAGCGAGCGTAGGAGACGGCACCGACAATGCACCTCGCCAACACCGGCCCCTGATGCGCCGACAGTGGCCTGGAGCGCCCGGACCGTCTGCGTCGACACGTTCCGCAGCGCCACGGTGGACCGGCCTGGGTCGGGCGAGCAAGCTGCCGGTCGTGGACCCCCCGGGGCCTCGCGGAAGCGCTCAGTCGGTGTCAGCTGCTCGTGGATTGTGGCGTCGACCAGGTATCGAAGGCCTTGACGCAGGCGTCCACCAGCGTGGCCGGGTGGCCCAGGGAGGCCGCGGGGGGTGTCGAGAGCGACAGGGTGAAGCCCTCGGCGCCGCCTACCGTGAGTTGGCAGGTGAGCTCCGACAGGGGCGCGGGCGTGTCTGGTGGTGCGGGGACCGTCAGGGTCAGTTCGCAGGAGTGGGGCGTCTGCGACACGGCCGACAGTTCCTTCTCCATCGCCTCGATCAGCGGGGTCGCACTGTCCTCCAGCGGGCCCGGTCGCAGGGGAAGGGTCTCGTCCAGGACCCGTACGCCCGCACCTCCGAGGCTCGTGGCCCGGACGTGGAGTGTGCGGGCGTCGAACAACCCGCTCGTGTGCAGGACGTAGATCGCGACCAGCGCCGCCCTGACTGCGGCCGCCAGGTCCGCCGGGGTCGCGGTCAGGGGCCAGTGCCACTTTCGTGCCCGGACGTGCAGCGGTCGGCGGCCCTCGGTCAGGGCGGTCAGGCCGTCGCTCACGGTGTCGCCGAGCAGCCACGCGCCCCCGGTGCCCACGGAGAACAGCCGACCCCGCTCGTCGACGGCCATCGGCGCGTCGGCGTCGGTGCGGCCCAGGGGGAAGAGACGGGTGTCGAGTGTGTCGGCCAGCCGGTGCAGGGCCGGGCCCGAGTATCGGGCCTCCTGGGGGTCGACGACGCAGCCCGTCGCCGCGACCTCGCTGCCGCCGTGGGCGGCCGGTTCCAGGCGTAGCCCGTAGAACTCCCGTACCGCGCGCTCGGCGGCCGGGAACAGGATCCAGGGACCCAGGCCCGCGGTCCTCGTGATCGCGTGCATGGCCTCGTCACCGGCGTCCCGTCCTGGATGCCAGCCTGCCCGGGTCAGTGTCCCCGCCGGGTCCGTCATGCCGTCGTTCGCCATGGCCCAGGTCACGAATCGTCGACCACTGTGATCGCCAGCTTCTCCACCAGAGCCGTGCACGAGCGGCAGATCGTGGCCGGTGTGCCGTGCTCGGGGTCGCCCTGGGTGCGGATCTTCCGGGAGACCAGGGCCGCACCGGTGAAGTGGGGCAACGCCTCGTCGAGGGTGGTCGTCCCGCCGTCCGGTCGGCGTGCGTCGAGGGCGTACAGCTGGTCGGAGATGAGCGCGGACTCGGCGCAGTAGCCGAGGAACGGTTCGCGCAGGCTCGGCGGAAGCGCGTCGAAGAACTCCTGGACCGCGACATGGAGACGGGGCTCGCCGTCGCCGGCCAGGTCGGTGTGGCTGGTGATCGTCCCCTGGACGAGCAAGGACGAGGCCGTCCCCGGGATCACGTCAGACAAAGCACTTTCCCGCTTCCTGCCGGGGGCCGCGCAGCAGACAGCTGATGGCCTCGTCCGTGTTGGCCCCGAGGAAGTAGGGACCGGTGTGGTGCATGAGGAAGAAGCGCCCGGTCTCGTCGATGAGGACCATCGCCCTGTCGAACTCCTCGTATCCGACCGGGAAAAGCCTCTGGCCCAGGTTCCCGGCGAGCTCGGCCACGTCCTCGCCGCTCTCCTCGTGGACCCAGTGCGGGGTGAAGCCCACGGCGTCCGGCGGAGTGCTGCGATGACCAGGCGCAGACCGCCGAATTCGCGTACGAAGTCCTGGGCGGCCTCGACCTCGTCCGCTGTCATTCTCGGCATTGCTTGCTCTCCCTCAGTGGTGCGCGACGACGCCGGCGAGCGGCAGCATTTTCGCACAGGACCGGCACGGCGGTCTGTCGTCGCCGTGCAACAACTGGCCCTCTCCTGGCCCCATGTTGCCGATCCGAAGGGAACACGCGAGCGATCCGTCCATGGCCTTCCGGACATCGGCGGCGGAGACAATTTCGTCCCGTCCGGATCGAGAGCGTGCAACCGCTTTGATATGAGGGAGACTTCCGCGCATTTCCCGTGGCCGTTGCCGAGAGGCCCGTCGGCCGCCTTACTGTCCCTCTCCACCTGGTCCAGGAGCTGATTCAGCGCCGGGTGGGTGGACATCTGAGAGTCGCCGACGGTGGTGCCGCTCGAGTGCGTGGACAGTACGCCGTCGTGAAGGAGCGTTCCGGCGCACGCGGTCTTCAGGCGGCGCTTGCCCTCCGGGTGCGGGGTGCTGAGTGGCTGGTCCTTGGCGTCGTCCGTGGCCGGACCGGTCTGACCGGCCAGGACCCCCAGCTCCGCGAACCGACCCGCCAAGAGCGTTACGGGGTAGCCGAGTTGGGACGGATCGGTTCCATAAGCAAGCCTGATGGCGGGCTCATTGTTCGCCTCGATTCGCCACCCTAGCTTTGGGGACAAACGTCAGCCGTATTCGGACTGACCGAAGGGGGCGAAATGAAGTTCGGGGTATATCCGGCCTACATCGGTGGCCAGGACATCACCGGCAGCAATCCGCAGTTCGTACACACCATTACCGCCCGTTCCCTCATCGAGGACACCTTCCCCAGTCTGCGTCTCAAGCGCGATCTCGATCTGGGAATCGTCGATCCGGATGCGGCAGGGGAGCGCGCCGTCGGGGCCTGTGTCGTCGCCGACGAGGACATGGCGGCGCTGGCACTCGAGGCGGCGGCCAAGGCCGCCGAGGAGTGGCGGCGGGTGCCGATCGAGACACGTCTGGAGGTGGGGCGGCGGATCGGAGAGCGTTTGTTGGAGCACCGGGAGCCGCTTGTCGAGATTCTGGTCGCCGAAGGGACTCCCCGGGACGCGGCCGAGGGAATGATCACGGGAATTCCATTCACCAGCTGGAGCAGCGAAACGCTCGAATGGTGCGCCGAGCAGCTGGAGTTCCGGCGCGTGGACGGCGAGCGGGAGATGATTCTGCGCCGCGTTCCCGACGGCGTCGTCTGCATCAATCCGCCGCAGAACGCCGCGACCGTGAACGCGCTGAACGGGCTCACCGCCCTCATCGCCGGCAACACCGTCGTGGTGCGGGCGCCGCGTGGCGTCGCGCTCAGCTGTATGTACGCGATGCGAGAGGTCGTGGCGCCCGTGCTGGAGGAGATGGGCGCACCGGCCGGGACGGTCAACGCGTTCTGCGGGGCTCCCATGCTGGAGACCTGGCTCGCCAGTGAGCACGTCGACGACGTGCTCTACTTCGGCGGCAGCAAGAAGGGTCTGGAGTTCGAGGCCGACGCGATCGCCGCGGGCAAGAAGCCGATCCTGGAGCTCGCGGGGAACGACTGCTGCGTGGTCTGGCACGACGCCGACCTGGACGCCGCGGTGGAGACCATCACCCAGTTCTTCCTGAACTCCGGCCAGATCTGCAACGTCCCCAACCAGGTCGTCGCCCATCCGGCGATCGCGGACGAGCTCATCGAGCGGCTGGTCGCGGCCACCAAGGACATCCAGCCCGGCTATCCCGACGAGCCGGGTGTGGTCCTCACCCCGGTCCTCGGGGTCGACTGGTTCTTCGGCTGCCTGGGCGAGGCGCTCGCCAAGGGCGCGAAGCTCGTGCACGGCGGACGCCGTCTCGAGGTGGACGGGTCGGAGTCGAGCACGGGCTTCTTCGTCGAGCCGAGCATCGTCCGCGTGGAAGGGCTCCAGGGCGCCAGGTCACTCTCCGTCGTCCGTGACGAGACCTTCTTCCCGCTGCTGCCGATCATCGTGCCCGAGGCCGTCGCCTCGGACGACGAACTCCTCGAGCAGGTGCTGGAGTTCGTCAACAGCAATGCGTACGGACTGCGCAACTCCGTCTGGTCCTCCAGCTTCTCGACGATCGAGCGCTTCCTGGACGGGGTCACCAACGCCGGCAATCTGAAGATCAACGACTCGCACAGCGGGTTCCTCCCCTTCCTGCCCAACCAGGGCGGCCCCGGTCTCACCGGCGGTGCCTTCGGCGAGGCGAGCCACCCCATGCTGCGCACCACCCGCTTTCAGGCCGTCAGCGTGCTGCGCCCGGCGGCCGACAAGGAGGACGCGTCATGACGACCCGCGTACTGAAGGCCACGGTCCCCGCCTCGGCCGCCGAAGTGATCGAACGCCTCGCGGACGGGACGGCGTTCCCCTCGTACGCGGAGGACATCCTCTCCGTCGCGAACACGGCCGACGGGGATCAGGAGTGGGTGCTCGCCTTCCGCGGCGGTACGGCCTGCTGGGTGCAGCGCTACGAGCGCGCCGACCGTACGGACGTGCAGCCGGGCGAGCGCGCCGACCGTGCGGACGTGCAGCCGAGCGAGCCGGCCGACGTGCGGCCCAGCGGGCGTGCCACCGCGGCCGAGCAGCCGTACCGCATCGAGTTCGAGCAGATCAGCGGGGACTTCCAGCATCTGAAGGGGGCATGGACGAGCACCGATGTCCCCGGGGGCAGCGAGGTCGCCTTCGAGGTCAGCTACAGCACGAGCGTCCCCCATCTCGCGGGTGCGATCGACTCGGCCGTCGGACATGTGCTGCTCCGCAGCGCCCACCAGGTCATCTCCGCCGTCGGAGGCCCCGCCCGGGTCACCGCAGGCGGCCACCACCTGTCCTGACACACAAGGAGAAGCACCCCCATGGAGAAGGTCTGCATCATCGGAGCCGGCTGGTCGGGGCTTGCCGCCTGCCAGGTTCTGCACGAGCGCGGGATCGAATTCGACTGCTACGAAGCCGGCTCTAAGGTCGGCGGCAACTGGCGCTATCTCAACGACAACGGCATGTCGTCGGGGTATCGCTCCCTCCACATCAACACGTCCAAGAAGCTGTCCGAGTACCGCGCCTACCCCATGCCGAAGGACTACCCGCACTATCCCGACCACGTCCAGATCGCGCAGTACCTGGACGACTACGTCGACCACTTCGGCTTCCGCGAGTCGATCGCGTTCCGTACGTCGGTGACCCACGTGGAGCCCGCCGAGGGCGGCGGCTGGACCGTGACCTCCCAGGACCGCGACACCGGGGTCGAGACGACCCGGCACTACGGTTCTGTGGTCGTGGCCAACGGCCACCACTGGGACCCGCGCGACCCCGAGCCGGCGTTCCCCGGCGCGGACACGTTCACCGGCACCCAGATCCACTCGCACTACTACAAGGTCCCCGACGAGTACGCCGGCAAGCGGGTGCTCGTGCTGGGCTTCGGCAATTCGGCTTCCGACATCGCGGTGGAGACCTCCACCGTCTCCGAGCGCACGTTCCTGTCGATCCGTACCGGTGGCTACGTCTTCCCCAAGTTCATGTTCGGCAAGCCGGGCGACGACATGATCAGCCCGTTCATCACCCGCGTGATGCCGCGCGAGACCCAGCGTTGGGTCATGGCCGCGCTGTTGCGGATGACGATCGGGAAGGTCACCGACTTCGGTCTGCCGGAGCCGGGCCACAAGCTGTTCAACTCCCACCCGACCGTCTCGGAGTCCCTGCTCCCCCGGCTCGGCCACGGCGGTCTGTCGGTCAAGCCGAACATCTCGCACTTCGACGGCGACACCGTGCACTTCACCGACGGCAGCAGCGAGGTCATCGACACGGTCATCTACAGCACCGGCTACAAGGTCAGCTTCCCCTTCCTCGACAATTCCGTGATCGCCCCGACGGACAACGACGTCTCCCTCTTCCACCGCGTGGTCGACCCCCAGCACTCCGGGCTGTACTTCGTGGGGCTGTTCCAGCCGCTGGGGGCGACGACGGTGCTGGCCGAGGCCCAGTCCCACTGGATCGCCGATCTGCTCCAGGGCAAGGCCGCGCTGCCGTCCCTGTCGGAGATGCGCAAGGAGATCACCCGGTACAAGGAGAAGCTCGCCAAGCGCTACATCACCTCCAAGCGTCACACCATGCAGGTGGACCACTACCCCTATCTCGCGGAGCTGCGCGGGGTACGTCGTAGGGGCGCCAAGCTCGCGAAGAAGTCCGGCGGGACGATCGCGGCCGACTACCGTCCCGAGGAGGTGTCGATCCGGATCGACGCGTCTCCCGAGGTGGTGTGGGACCTGATCAGCGATGTGACGCGGATGGGCGAGTGGAGCCCCGAGTGCCGCCGCTGCTACTGGCGCGGTGACAAGCGCGGGGTCGGGACGAAGTTCATCGGCATCAACCGCCGCGGCTGGGTCGCGTGGATCACCTCCAACACGGTCGAGCAGTGGGAACGGGGCAGGTCCTTCGCCTTCCACACCACGACCAACGGGGTGCGTTGGGGGTACCGCCTCGAGCCGGACGGCCAGGGAGGCACACGGGTCACCGAGGTGTGGGACGTCTCCGGGCAGAACACCGGGCAGCGCAAGCGCACCGCGTCCTTCGCCAACTCGATGCTCGGCGGTTACGAGAACCACACCGAGGAGTTGCGTGAGGGGATGCGGATGACTCTGGAGCGCGTCAAGGCGGCCGCCGAGCAGCAGGGCCGGCCGCTGAGCAGCGTGCCGGACACCGCGCGCTCCGGTGCGCGCGTCACGGAGGCGGTGGAGGTGGACACGGCGGCATGACGACGGACGACAATCTGCGCTGCTCCTCCGTGGAGGAGTTCGCCGCCTGGATGGAGACGCATCACGCGGCGGCCGACGAGGTCTGGCTCGCACTGCCGAAGAAGGGCACGGCGGTCGCCTCGGTCACCCGGTCCGAGGCCCTGGACGTCGCGCTCTGCTACGGCTGGATCGACGGCAAGGCCTTCTCCGGGAACGTGCCGGACGGCTGGTGGGCGCAGCGCTTCTCGCCCCGCAAACGCCGCAGCCCCTGGTCGAAGATCAACTGCGCCAAGGTCGAGAAGCTGATCGCCGCCGGCCGGATGCGGCCGGCGGGGCTCGCGCAGATCGAGCTGGCCAAGGCCGACGGCCGCTGGGCCGCCGCGTACGCGCCGCAGAGCACGGCGGAGGTCCCGCCCGATCTGCGGGCGGCGCTCGACGCGTCCCCGGCGGCGGCCGCCGCGTACGAGGTGTTGAGCAGGAGCAACAGGTACCAGATACTCCTCAACGTGGAGAAGGCGGTGAAGTCGGAGACGCGGGCGCGCAGGATCGCGGGGTACGTGGAGCGGCTGGAGGCCGGCGATCCCCCGCACGGGCCTCGGAGGAAGCCGTGATCCCGCCCCTGCCCGAGTCGCCGGGAGTGGCGCCGCCCGTCGCCCTGCCCGTGCAGCGGGCGTCGGAGACGACGTTGTGGCTGGTCGAGGCGGACGCCTGGGCCGACTGGGCGGGGCGGCTCGCTCCCCGGGTGCTGGACGCCGGGGAGCTGCGGCGCGCGGAGTCCTTCCGGCGGGAGGTGGACCGGCGGAGCTATCTCGTGGCCCATGTGGCGCTGCGGGTGCTGCTCGGCGAACGGCTCGGTCTCGCGCCGGAGGCGGTCCGGCTGGGGCGGGCGGTGTGCCCGTGCTGCGGCGGGCCGCACGGCCGGCCCGTGGTGGAGGGGGGCGGGGCGTACTTCTCGCTCTCGCACGGCGGGTCGATGGTGCTGCTCGGCCTCGCGCCGGTGCCGCTCGGCGTGGACGTGGAGCGCGTACCGACGCCCGAGGCGGTTGCGGAGACGATGACGGTCCTGCATCCGGACGAGCAGGCCGAGCTGGCGGCGCTCGACGAGGAGTCGCGCCCGTCGGCCTTCACCCGGGCGTGGGCGCGGAAGGAGGCGTACCTCAAGGGCATCGGTACCGGACTCGGCCGCTCCCCCGCGCTGGACTACATGGGTACAGGTGTCACACCGGCCGCAGGGCCCGACGGCTGGACCGTACGGGATGTGGCCACTGCGGACGATCACGCTGCGGCGGTCGCTCTCGCGCCGGAGCTCTGACCAGGGCGAATACCGGGGTCCGGTGACGATTATCCGCCAATTCCCGCTTGCCGCACTACGATTCACCTCGCGAACGGGCTCCACAGGGGGGTTCGTGAGGGGGGAAACAGTGATCCGAGTCATGCTCGCGGACGACATGCTGATGCTCCGGCGGGCCCTGGTCTCGCTGCTGGAGCTGGAGGACGGCATCGAAGTGGTGGGAGAGGCCGACAACGGCGACCGGGTGCTTCCGGTGGCGTTGGAGACCCGGCCCGACGTGGCGGTACTGGACATCGACATGCCGGGGATCGACGGCATCAGGGCCGCGGAGCTGCTGAGCCGGGAACTCCCGGAGTGCAGGACGATCATTCTCACCAGTCTCGGCAGGCCGGGGAACCTGCGTCGGGCGCTGGAGGCGAAGGTGTCCGGGTTCCTGCTCAAGGACGCCGACCCGACACGGCTCGCGGCGGCGATCCACCAGGTCGTCGCCGGGGAGCAGGTCGTGGACCCGCAGTTGGCGCTCGCGACGCTGACGGCAGGGGGGAGTCCGCTGAGCGCGCGGGAGAGCGAGGTGCTGCGGTTGGCCGCGCAGGGGCTCGACGCGCCGGAGATCGCGCGGAAGGTGTTCCTGTCCGCGGGGACCGTGCGCAACTATCTGACGACGGCGGTGACCAAGCTCAACGCCCGCAATCGGATGGACGCCGTACGGATCGCCCGGGACGCCGGCTGGCTGTGAGCCGGGGGCGTGTCCCGCGGATCGGCCCGCGGTCCGTACCGCGGCACGTTCCGCGGGACACGCCCGAGGCCCTGGCCATGATCCGCCGGCCCCCTAGGGTCTTTCGTTTGGATCAGGCCGGATCAGTGAGCGGGGTCTGGTGCCGTGGATCGCAAGGCGGAGGAGGGAGGCATGGCGGAGCCATGCCTCCCGACGACGACGCGGCGAGGTGCGGCACCAGGGCACGCGAGCCCGGCAAGATCCAAACGAGAGGCCCTAGTTCTCCGCCGCCTCGCGGTCGGAGGTCTCCGCGGCGGCGCCTGCCGGCGGGGACGGGAGTTCCACGGTGAGTTCGAACCAGCCGTCCTCGCGGACACGGCTGGCGAGCCGGCCGCCCACGGCCTCGGCGCGGATCGTGAGGCTGCGTAGACCCACCCCGCCGGTGTCGCCCTTGGCCTCGGGGCAGTGGGCGGAATCCCGGTCGCGCAGACCGTCGTTGGCGATGCGGAGGCGGGCGGTGCCGCCGTCGACGCTCGCCTCCATCACGCAGTGCTGGGCCTTGCTGTGCCGTAGCAGGTTGGTCACGCCTTCGCGCAGTACGGTCGCGAGGACGGTGTCCACGGAGCTGTGCAGGGGCTCCTGGGTGACCCGGATGTCGGTACGGATGCCCACCGCGCGCAGCAGGGAGGCCGCGCTGTCCACCTCGCGGCTCAGGCTCATCTGGACGTAACTGCTGGCCACGGAGCGGACGTCGGTCAGCGCCTGGCGGGCGGTCTGGACGATCTCCGTGATCTCCATCTCGGCGCGTTCCGGCGCCACCCGTACCAGCCGGTGGGCGAGTTCGCACTTGAGCGTGATGGTGGAGAGGCTGAAACCGAGCAGGTCGTGGAGATCGCGGGCGAAGCGGAGCCGTTCCTGGGTCACGGCGAGACGGACCAACTCCTCGCGGGCCGCCTGCACTTCACGAATCAGACCGGAGAGCCGGCTGAGCCCGTAGACGACCAGGCCGGTGAGGACGGTGGCGACGGTGTTGTACGCGAGCTGGCTCACTCCGTACCCCACGGCGAACTGGACGACGCCGGTCGCGGCGATGACGGCGGCGAAGGCGGTCCAGCCGAGTGCCGACCTCAGGACGAGCAGCGAGGAGGCGGCGAGGAAGCCGGGCATTCCCAGCCAGGCGGCGCCGAACAGGCTGAACGGGGCGAAGGTGAGGACTGCTTGGAGGGCCAACGTCCCCTTGCGGAAGCGGGCGGCCGCCGGTATCCAGTCCGGGAAGGAGTGGCTGAGCTGGAGGAAGAGCAGCATCAGCATGAGGACGCCGCACAGGGCGAGCTCCCCTCCTCCGAATCCTCCGCCGATGGCGTAGGTCAACGCGACGGCGAAGAAGCAGAGGATGACGACGATGGTGATGGTGCCGGCGACGCGCGGCGCCAAGTCACCTCCTTCGGTGGCCCGGTGGCTGAATACGTCTGAATCTGCGGTGCGGGACCATCGCACAAGGGCTCCCTACTCGACTGCGTTTTCGCACGGGGTGTGCAGCATAGGCCGAGTAGGTTACGGACTGGGAGGTATCTCCGGTCGGGAACCTCTCGCGGCCAAACCACCTGACGCGTCCGGAACTTGGTGTTCCGCGGAGGCCGCCCCGGTCGGAAGCGCGGCCAGGACGAACTCGCCGACGCCCGACTCGGCGCGCCAGTCGAGCCCGAAGGCGCGGGCCGAGGTGGCGGTGTCGCCGAACGCCAGGGCGCAGGGCCCGATTCCCATGGCCGTGGAGACCAGGTACAGCGTCTGCTGGAGCGCCCCGACCTCCTTGAGCAGCACGCTGTAGGCGCTGCCCGGGTAGGCGGTGCTCATGCGGCGGAATCGCGCCGTCATGCTGATCAGGACGGGCGGTTCCTCGCTCAGCCCCGCGTTGGTGCCTGCTTCGCCCAACAACGCGTCCACCAGGATCGGTTCGGTGCCGAGGGGGAAGAGGGTGTGCCCGGCCGGGTCGTAGTGGTAGGCCCCGCGCGGAAGTTCGGCGGAGCCGGCCACCGTGACGTACAGCTCCAGCGGGTAGACCGATCCGGCGCTCGGGTACGGGCGCCCGGCGGCCGGCCGGGCCCGGGCGGAGCGGTAGAGCAGCTCCCCCAACTGGGCCAGGGACAGCGGCAGTCCGCCGTCGGTCCGGACCGAGCGGCGGGATTCGAGCACGGTGGTCAGACGGGGGTCCCGGGCGAGGACCAGGTCGAGGTCGGGAACCGGCAACGCCAGGGGCGCGCCGCCGGGTGCCGGGTGTTCCCGCGCGGTCGTGCCGTCCTTGACGTCGAGGCCGAGCTGCTCGTCGTGCAGGCCCGGCCTGCTGCGGTTGTGCAGCATCAGCTCGCGCGGCGACCAGTGCTCCAGTGCGGGATCCCGGTCCTCGGCGAAGGTGACGGCGTACGCCCCCCGGTCCTCCGCTCCGGTGGTGCGGCCGTCGGCGCGCCCCCGGGGCGTCCCGGGCACGAGCATCCCGGATGCCTCCAGATAGCCGACCGCGGTGCGCACCACGTCCACCGGGACGTCGAGGAGCCGGGCCGTGTCGAGGACCGAGGTCGGGCGTACGTAGCAGCTGACCAGCCACATCGCCTGCGGGGTGTGCAGCAGCACCCGGTGGGAGCTCAGCGGCGACTCGAGGATCATGTCCTGGGACCCGACGCGCAGGGTGGCGAACCGGGACAGCCGGTGGACGGCGTCCAGCGGCGGCCTGGCGGGGGCGAACCGGGCCTCGCGCACGATCGGCACGACCGCGAGCTGTTCGGTGCCGTCGGACAGGGCGAGCGTACGGACCACGGCGTGGCGCACCGACTCGAGGGTGGCCCGGAGTGCGGCGCGGCGCGGGTCGCCGGGGAGGGACCCGGCGTCGCTGAAGCCGGGCAGGACGTTGTCCAGCGACACCGGGCCGTACGTCATGCGTTCCAGGGCGCGGGAGATCACCGGGTCGGTGAACGGCAGCCGGATCTCGTCCCAGCGGGTGCTGACGAGGCCGGTCCGGGGATCGTCCGCCGCAGTCTCCACCTGGGTGTCCTCGCGGAGCGACCACAGTTCGATCAGTCGGGTTTCCCGCGGGGCGGGTGGGGCGGATGACTTCATGGCCGGGACCTCACGGATGGTGCGCGACGGGTGTTACAGGAAGAGAGGGACCGGGTTGAGGTCCTCGTAGCGGGTGGGGGTGGCCAGCCGGCCCAGGCGTACCGGGACGTCGTACAGCCGGCCCGGGGCGAAGCGGGTCCAGAAGGTGCGCAGTCCGGGCACGATCACCTTGACGACGGGCAGACCGATGTCGGCCCGGGTCTGGTCGAGGACCAGGAGTTCGCTGCCGAGACCGCGGGCGAGCTGCGCCGCCGCGGCCACGTCGTCGGCCAGGTCGGCGCGCGGCGTGTACGGGAAGTCGGCGGGCGTGCGGTCCGTTCCTGACGGGAGCAGATAGGGCTGGTTCGCGGTGGTGGCGGATCTCCACCAGTTCAGTGCCGCGGAGTCGTCGCAGGTGTAACCGGCGCCGTCCGCGGTCACGTTGACGACGGGCGGAAGCATCTGGTTGACCTCCGCCACGGCTCTGCGCAGCGCCACCCGGGGATCGAAGTGGGCGCCGAATCCGAGGGTGATGTCCTCGGCGGGCTTGTCGGTGCGCCGGGAGAGCGCGGCGAAGACGGGGACGCCGAGGTCGCTGGTGAGGTCGAGGACCCAGAGCTCGCGGTCCAGGTCGGCGTGGGCGGCCCGGGTCTTCTCGATCCAGGGGTCGCCGAAGGAGGCGAGGTCCACGCCGGGCTGGCGGGTGCGGTTGTACCACCACAGGGCCACGGCGTCGCGTTCGACGAGCTCCAGGAAGCCCTGGACGATGGCGTCCTCGCGGGAGCTGCCGGCCGCCGTGCCGTTGGAGTGGGAGGAGAAGAAGCCGGTGGGGCAGGGCGCGTCGTAGTAGAGCATCGAGGTCGGCAGCAGCCGGTGGCGGTCCTCGGTGAGCGACCAGACCGGGGTCCAGTCGACCGTGGTGTCCTCGTCGAAGGGCGCGACGATCCGGTGCGCCGGGCCGTGCTCGGCGTTCCAGGCGGCCCGGTCGGGGAACTGGCGGGGGTGGAACAGCTGGACCGTGTCGGGGTGGACGGCGCGGTCGGCGACCTCGCGGTAGGTGGCGCGGAGGGTGGGTTCGTCGCCCTGCCGGTAGCCGCTGTGGCGTTCGACGGCCTCGCAGAGGGCGCTGACCCGGGCCTGCAGCGGCGTGGTGCCCTTGCCGGAGCTGTGGCTGCGCAGACCGGCGCGGACCGCGGCGAGTCCGGTGGGCGAGGTGGCAGGGTTGTGGCCGGAGTGGAAGCAGTTGAGGAAGCCGGGGTCGCGCCGGTCGCGTCGTACCTCCTTGACCACGCCGGTCAGTTCGTCCACCAGGTGGCCGTAGGTGTCCAGCATCTCCTCGGGGGTCAGGGACCGCTCGCCGGTGCCGGTGCCGGACTTGGGCCGGCTGACCGGCCGGACCGGTGCCCAGATGCGGCGGGCGGTGACCTCGGGGTCGCCGCACGAGGGGCATTGGGGGCGGCGGCGTACGGGATGGTGGCGGCCGGCCAGGGTCAGGGTGTCCATCGTCCACAGGGCGTTCTGGCCGGAGTGGCGATGTCCCGCCATCCACTTGACCGCTTCGAGGCAGGCCAGGTGGAGACCGACGGCGCGGCCCGCGGCGAGACCGGAGGGCGGCACGCTGACGGGGCGTCCGAGGGCCCGACCCAGATAGGTCTCGGCGGGGCGGTTGCGGCGCAGGGGTTCGGCAAGACAGTGCCAGCACGGTCCGTCGTCCGGCTGGAACACCGGGCCGATCCAGGGCTGTTCGCCCGTCAGCCGGACGGGCAGCCAGGGGGTGCCACTGGCGCGGTACGTGGCGTCGAGCTCGGCGAGCGCGGGGTCGAGGTAGCTGTCGCACAGGACGACGGCCAGACCGGGGGGTTCGGTGTCCGTGTCGGCGCGGTGGATGCGCAGGCCGGCTGCGGCCAGCGCGGCGAGCAGTTCCTCGGTGCCGGCGCCCGCCTCCGTGCCGCGGCCGAGGCCGGCGACGGCTGCGCTGCCGGTGCGGCGGGCGGCTTCGCCGCCGTCCACTCCGGCCAGTTCCCAGAACGCCTCGCCCGAGCCGGCGGCGGCTGTGTCCGGCGCCCGGTGGGCGAGCAGTCCGGAGCCGAGGAGCCGGGTGACGACCTGGCGTACCTGGTCGGCGGGGAGGGAGCCGGCGGCGTCGGCGATCAGACGGTCGAGGCTGCGGGTGCCGTCGAGCAGCGGGGCGAGAGCGGTGACGCAGGATCCTCGCAGCGCGGTCACTCCACGCTCGGATATGAGGAACACGCCCTCCCCGGGGACGACCTCGGCCTTCAGATGAGGCTTGAACCCGAGTCCGGTCGTGGTGCCCTGGCGGTGTGCCACCGTGTTTCCCCCTGTCTGGTGTGCAGCCTGCGGTCGGTTGTGTGCGTCGAGGTGCGGGCGGTTACTCCGCGACCGAGTCGCCCATCCAGCAGATGCACGTACCGGGCTGGTACGGCTCGGTGGCCATGGCGCCGAAGTCCTCTATGACCAGGTCCTCGGTGACCGGGGTGACGGTGACGGCGGTGGCGACGGTGAGGTTCATGTCGGCCCTTCCTGGAGTCGTTGACCTGCTGACGGGGAAGAGTCTGCTGGGCGCCGGGAAGGGCCGACAGTGCCTGTGTCACCGGGCCGACATGAAGTTCTCATGGTCATCTCGCGATGGCGTCACACCCCTTCCGCGGGGGCCGGCTCGTCCGCCATCGCGGCAGTGAGGGTGCTGCCGTCGGAGGGGTCGATGAGCAGGAACGATCCGGTGCGGCGGAAGTCCGCGTAACCGTCCAGGGCGAGCGGTTCCGCGGTGCGGACGACGATCCGGCCGATGTCGTTGACGCCGAGGGTGTCGGGGCCCGGGCGTTCGGAGAGGTCCTGGAGATCGAGCCGCGAGGTGATGTCCACGACCACGGCCCGTACGGTGCGGGTGGTGTGCCGCAGCAGGACCTGCCGGCCGGCGTGGAGGGGCTGCTCGCCGAGATGGCAGACGGTGGCGGTCAGCAGCCGGACGGCGCGGGGCGCGGCGTCGGCCGGGGCCAGCAGATCGCCCCGGGCGATGTCGAGGTCGTCGGTCAGCCGGACCGTCACCGACTGGGGCGCCCAGGCGGTGTCGGTGACGGTGCCGTCCAGGGTGTCGATGGCCGCGATCGTGCTGACCGCGCCGGACGGCAGGGCGGTGACCCGGTCGCCGACCCGCAGCACTCCGGAGGTGATCTGCCCCGCGTAGCCGCGGTAGTCGCGGTGTGCGGCGGTGTTCGGCCGGATGACGTACTGCACCGGCAGCCGGGCGGACTCGGTACGGGGATCGGCGCCCACCGGTACCGACTCCAGGTGCTCGAGCACCGTGGGCCCCGCGTACCAGTCCATACGCTCCGAGGGGCGTACGACGTTGTCGCCGGCCAGGGCCGAGATCGGGATGGCGGTCACCCGCTCGACGCCGAGCGCGGCGGCGCACTCGGAGAACGCGGCGGCGGTGCGGGCGAACACCTCCTCCGAGCAGCCCACCAGGTCCATCTTGTTGACCACGAGGGTGACGTGGCGGATACGGAGCAGGGCGGCGACGGCGAGGTGGCGGCGGGTCTGCTCGACGACGCCGTTGCGGGCGTCGACGAGGACGAGGGCGAGGTCGGCCGTGGAGGCGCCGGTGACCATGTTGCGGGTGTACTGCACATGGCCGGGGGTGTCGGCGAGGATGAACCGGCGGCGGGCGGTGGCAAAGTAGCGGTAGGCCACGTCGATGGTGATGCCCTGCTCGCGCTCGGCGCGCAGTCCGTCGGTCAGCAGCGCCAGGTCGGGCGCCTCCTGGCCGCGCTTGAGGGACGCCGCCTCGACGGCCTCCAGCTGGTCGGCCAGAACCGACTTGGAGTCGTGCAGGAGACGTCCCACCAGGGTGGACTTGCCGTCGTCGACGGAGCCGGCGGTGGCGAACCGCAGGGTGTCCACCGCCCTGTGCGGGTCGGCGGTGCGCTGGTCGGCGGCGTGCGGACCGGTCGGGTACGGCGCGGTGTTCGGAGCTTCGGTGAGGTTCACGGCTAGAAGTACCCTTCGCGTTTGCGGTCTTCCATGGCGGCTTCCGAGAGCTTGTCGTCGGCGCGGGTCGCGCCGCGTTCGGTGAGCCGGGAGGCGGCGATCTCGGCGATCACGGACTCGACGGTGGCGGCGGTGGACTCCACGGCTCCGGTGCAGGACATGTCGCCGACCGTGCGGTAGCGGACGAGCCGGGTCTCCAGGTGCTCGTCGGCGCGCGGGCCGCCCCAGTCGCCGGGGGCCAGCCACATGCCGTCGCGGGCGAAGACCTCGCGGTGGTGGGCGTAGTAGATCTCCGGCAGGGCGATGTTCTCGCGCTGGATGTACTGCCAGACGTCGAGCTCGGTCCAGTTGGAGAGCGGGAAGACCCGGACGTGCTCGCCGGGGGCGTGGCGGCCGTTGTACAGCGACCACAGCTCGGGGCGCTGACGGCGGGGGTCCCAGGCGCCGAACTCGTCGCGCAGCGAGAACACCCGCTCCTTGGCGCGGGCCTTCTCCTCGTCGCGCCGGCCGCCGCCGAACACCGCGTCGTAGCGGCCGGTGGCGATGGCGTCGAGCAGCGGGACGGTCTGCAGCGGGTTACGGGTGCCGTCCGGACGCTCGCGCAGCCGGCCGTCGTCGATGAAGTCCTGCACCCGGGCGACGTGCAGCCGGAGGCCGTGCTCGGCAACGACGCGGTCGCGGTAGTCGAGGACCTCGGGGAAGTTGTGCCCGGTGTCGACGTGCAGCAGGGAGAAGGGAAGCGGCGCGGGCGCGAAGGCCTTGAGCGCCAGGTGGAGCATGACGATGGAGTCCTTGCCGCCGGAGAAGAGGATCACCGGCCGCTCGAACTCGCCCGCCACCTCCCGGAAGATGTGGACGGCCTCGGACTCGACGGCGTCGAGGTGGGAGAGCCCGAAGGCGTCACCGGTCCGGACGGGGGGCAGCGACGGGGCGGCGAACGTGGTGACGGCCGAGGTGACGGTCGTGGCGGTCATGCGGCACTCCTCTCCTTCTCGTCCGCGCCGGCGAGGAGTCCCCGCCGGGTGAGCAGATCGAGCAGCTCCTGCGCGGACTCGGCGACGCTCTGGGTGTGCGAGGCGATCCTCAGGTCGGGTGCGGCCGGCTCCTCGTACGGGTCGTCCACCCCGGTCAGGCCGCTGATCTCGCCCGCCGCCTGCCGGGCGTACAGGCCCTTGACGTCCCGTCGGGCGCAGACCGACAGCGGGGCGGCGACATGGACCTCCAGGAAGTCGGTGCCGCTCTCCCGATGCCAGGAGCGCACCGTGTCGCGGGACTCGGCGTAGGGGGCGATCACCGGGACCAGGACCGTCACACCGTTGCGGGCGAGCACCTGGGCGACCCGGCCGATGCGTTCGACGTTGTCGATCCGGTCGGCGCGGGAGAAGCCGAGGCCGGCCGAGAACGTCCGGCGCAGCTCGTCGCCGTCGAGGACCTCCACGCGTCTGCCGTGCGAGCGCAGCAGTCCTGCGGTGGCGTACGCGAGGGTGGTCTTGCCCGCGCTCGGCAGACCGGTCAGCCAGAGGGTCGAGCCGGGGTAGCAGGTGCAGTGGACGACGGGGGCCGCGCGGTCGTGCCCGGGGGCGGCCGTCAGGACGGTCACAGCAAGCTCCATTCTCGGACCGCGGCGGCCAGCAGGCACTGGGCCCGCCGGAACTCGTCCGCGTGCAGGTGTTCGTCGGGGGTGTGGTCGAGCTTCGCGTCACCGGGGCCGTAGGCGACCATGGGGACGCCGTGCCAGGTGGTGGCGAGCGTGTTCATGTCGCTGCTGCCCTTCTTCATCAGGTACCGAGGGGTGATCCCCTCCGCCCTGAAGGCCCGCTGGAAGGCCTTGACCAGCGGACTGGTGCGTCCGGTGGTCACTCCGGGGGTGGCTCGCAGGATGTCGATCCGCACGGGGGCGGTCGCCAGCGCGCACAGCGCGTCCACGGTCGCCTCCACGTCGAGACCCGGCGGTACGCGGACGTCCACGACGGCTTCGCCGACCTGGGCGTCGCCCTGGTTGAGGGCTCGTACGCCGAGCACGGCGGTCAGTGCGTCCGGGTGCAGTCCGGCCACCGTCCCCGGGACCTTGGCGAGCACCTCGACCATCCGGTCGCCCGCGGTACGGACGCCCTCGCCGGCCGTGTGGCCGGTGGGCTCCTCCACGCCGTACCGGACCTTGACCAGGCCGTAGTAGCCGAGGGTGAGGGCCTCCGCGCCGCTGGGCTCGCCCACGATCACCGCGTCGGCCGGGTAGGCGTCGCGGACGTGGAAGGCGCCGGCACCGGTGATCTCCTCCTCGACGGCGCCGATCACCCGCACCTCGACGCCCTCGGGCGGGTCGAAGTCGGCGAGGGTCTGGAGGTAGGTCACCAGACTGCCCTTGGCGTCCACGGAGCCGCGCCCGGACAGCACCTCACCGTCCCAGCGGACGGGCCAGCGGTGCGGGACGGTGTCCAGGTGACCGAGCATCAGCAGCCGCCGGGAGCCGGACCCCTTGGTGGCCACCAGGTTGTTCGCGGCGTCGATCTCCGCCTTGATGCCGCGCTCCGCGCACCATTCGGCGAGGAACTCGGCGATCTCCCGCTCGTCGCGCGAGACGGAGGACAGCTCCACCGTGCGGGCGAGCAGATCGAGGTCGGGGGCGGGGGCGGGGGCCCGCCAGAACCAGGTGGCGCCTGCGGCGGACAGCGTGTGCGGCCCGGTGATGGCGGTGTCGGAGGTGCCCTTGAGGGCGATCTCGGCGGCCCTGACCTTCTGGCGCATCCGGCCCTTGGCGTAGCGCCGGCCCTCGCCCTCGGTGAGGTGGCGCAGGCTGCTGGTGGGGTCGGCCGGGTCGGTGAGCAGCCCGGCGGTGCCGGTGACCAGCCGCAGATGGTCGGCGTCCAGAGCCAGCGCGGCCTCGGCGGCGAGCACGTCGGCGTCCACGTTGAGCGCCGTACCGCCGTCGGCGTCGGCGACCGGCGGGGAGAGGCAGACGACGTCGAAGGTGGCGAGCAGGCCGTTGAGCCTGGGGACGTCCACGGAGCTGACGGTGCCCGCGCGGTGGTCGCGGATCACCCGGGTCCTGCCGTCCTCCTGCACGCGCAGCGGGCCGTTGACGGTGGCCTTGACGAGCGCGCCGGTGCGGGCGACCGCCGCGAAGACGGAGAGTCCGCGCCGGGTCAGCTCCTCCTCCACCAGGGGCAGGGTGACCTCCTCGTACGCGGCGACGATGTGCCGCATCTCCTCCGGCGGGCAGTAGCGGATCTCGTCGCCGTTGCGGGAGAGCAGGGTGCGGATCTCGCGTCCGGTGCGCCGGTAGTGCTCCCGGATGCCGGCCGCTCCCCCGGCGATGACGAGCAGGCGCGCGCCGCGCCGGTTGAGTTCGAGCAGTTCGTCGAAGACCTGACTGTGGAGCAGAGTGGCGCTGCCCAGCTTGACCACGTAGAGCGCGGCCTCGCGTGAGCTGGCGACTTCCCCGAGGGCTGGCATGTACGGAACTCCTTCGGCTGTTGGGAGGGTGGACGGTCCTGGGGCGGGGGAGGCGGGTGGGCTGGGGGCTGACGGGACGACAGGGGCGGCCGGGGCGACGGGGCGCCGTGTGGCCGGCGAGGCCGCCTGACCGCCGTGGCGGCGGGGCAGTCTCGCCGCCGTGGCCGGCGGGGCTGTCCGGGTTGCGCGGCCGGGGGCGGCCGGGTGTCAGCCGATGCCGCGGGTGTTGCCGCCGTCCGCGACCAGCACGGCGCCGGTGACGAACGCGGCCTGTTCGCCGGCGAGGAAGGCGACCAGGGCGCCCAGGTCCTCGGCCCGTCCGATCCGGCCGAGCGGGATCCCGGCGGCGACCTCGGCCAGGCGCTCCTCGACCTCGTCGCCGTACTGCACGTCGAGGATCGGGGTGCGGTGGAAGCCGGGCGCCAGGACGTTCACCGTCACCCCGGCCGGGCCGAAGGCGTGCACCAGGCCCTTGGCGAACCCGAGGACGCCGAGCCGGGCCACCGAGGACAGTCCGCTGCCCGGATGGGGCTGGCGCACCGACTCGGAGGTGATCATGACGATCCGGCCCCAGCCGGCGTGCCGCAGATAGGGCGCGGCGGCCAGCGAGATCGACACATGGGGCAGCAGGTTGGCGTTGACGGCCTCCCGGTACTCGGCGACCTCGAAGTCCTCCACGGGGCCGAAGGGCACCCCGCCGGAGTTGGTGACGACCACGTGCAGCGCGCCGAACTCCGTGGCGGTGCGGCGCACCCAGTCGGCGGCGGCGTCCTCGTCGCTCAGATCGACGACCGTGCTCAGCACCCGGCCCGTACCGCAGGCGTCCACCTCCTTGTGGGCGCGGGCCAGCCGCTCGGGGTCACGGCCGCAGATCGACACGTCGGCGCCCTCGGTGGCCAGGACGCGGGCCACGGCGAGGCCGATTCCGCTGCTGGACGCGGCGACCAGGGCGGAGCGTCCGGAGAGGCCCAGGTTCACGAGGCCTCACCTCGCGAGGGCGGTCCTGAGGTCCGCGAGGCCGGCCGGCCGGCCGGTCCGGAGGTCCTGCCGGAGCCCTGGCCGGTGCCCGCGCCGGAGCCCGAGCCCGCGCCCTTGCCCGAGCCGACGCCCACGCCCTTGCCCGAGCTCGTCGTCCGGGAGGGGCGGACGGGGGCGAGCGGGTAGCCGTAGCGGGTCAGCAGGGGTGCGGCCGCCGCCGTGGCCGCCGCGATGTCGGCGCCGGGCAGTGCGGTGCGCCAGCGCTCGTCGGGGCGGATCTGGGTGACGCCGCGCCGCAGCCGGTCCGGATTGCCGGTGACGGTGTGGTTGGCGCCGAGCGGGATCCGGCCGGATGCGTCCACCGGGGATTCGTCGTCGAGGCCCGCGAAGCGCAGGACGCGGGTCGTCACCTCGCGGGGGTCGCGAGCCAGGTCCTCGTGGCGGATGCGCAGGTAGCGCTCGCCCGCCGTCCGGCCGACCAGTTCGGAGGCGAGGTTGAAGGCGGTCCAGTAGCCGCTGCTGCGGGCCGGGGACATGGGGTCGATGTAGTCCTTGGCGCTGCGGTAGGACAGCGCGGTGGCCCGCGGGTCCCGCACGATGTGCAGCACCCGTACATCCAGGTCGGTGCGGCCCAGGAGCGCGGCCGCCTCCGCCGGGTACTTGGATCCGTCCACGATCAGGCGGTCGCCGCCGAGGGCGGCCACCTGCCGGTAGACGGAGGCCGAGTGGTCGAGGAGCTCCGTCATGCCGGGGGCGGTCGGGCGCTCGCCGCGGGCCTCCGCGAGCCGGGCGGGGGTGTGCCGGGTACGCAGCAGCGCCTGCTGGAGCGTGGCCATCCGGTGCGCGGTGTGATCGGCGGTCCCCTCGGGCAGGGCCGCGAGGATGCCGGCCCAGAGCGGGCACTCGCGCAGCGGACTGCCGCAGCCGCAGCTGGAGTTGGTACCGGCGCCGAGGACGCCGTTGCGCCAGAGGTAGTACAGCTCTCCGACGTGCCGGACGCCGGGGATCTCGTTGAGGACGTTGCCGAGCAGGGTGCTGCCGCTGCGCATCCATCCGGTGATGTAGAGGACGCGCGGGGAGGGGCCTGTCATGGTGGTGGGGGTCCCTTCGTGGTGCCACCGACACGGTCGGACACGGATCGCGCACGGGCCCGATGTGGTCGGTCCGCCTCGGACGCGGTCGTCGCGGGTCGGTCGCGGGGTCGGTCCGCGTCAGTCGCGGGTCAGCAGCAGGAAGTGCTGCGGCAGGTGGACGGCGAGACCGATCCGGCTGGTCGCCTCGATGGCGTCGGAGCCGTCCGGACCCGCGCCGCGGCGCAGCGCCAGCGAGGCCACACCCGGGACGAGCAGGGTGACGGCGGCCCGGAAGTCGCCGAGGAGGACCTGGCCGCGCGGGATCATGCGGGTGCGCGAGACGGTGATGCCGGCCGCGCCCAGCTGGCCGAGGACGCCGGCCCGTACCAACTCCCAGTACGTGAAGGGGTGGACGACGATCCCGTCGCAGGAGCCGCCCGTCTCCTCGACCTCGGCGGCGGCCTCGGTGATGGCGGCGTACACGTCCTCGCCGAGCGTGCCGCGCCGGATCTCCGGAAGGTTCAGCAGGCCGCTGATCGCGTTGTCGGCGCTGCCGTGCAGCAGCGTCTCGTTCTCGACGACGGAGAGCCGGACCAGCACGCGGTAGTCGACGAAGGACGCGAGCAGCGCCGGCTGGTCGAGCAGCCCGGCGGGCAGCGGCACGCGCACCGTCAGATCGGTGAGCTCGGCCTGCTCGAGGCGCGGGGCGAAGGCGCCCTCGGGGGTGGCCTGGTACGAGGTGCCGGCGGCGGCCAGTCGGGCGGCCGGCGGCTCGTGCACGAAGGTGACCGGCGCGTCGCCGACCGACGCCGTCTTCAGCAGGTGCCGCACGGCGTACCGCGGGCGGGTCGCGAACAGCGGGAAGACGGCCGGGAGATGGGCGCGGAAGGGCACCTCGTGGTCCTGGTCCTGGCCGGCGGCGCGTACCGACCAGGCGAACTCCTCGCCCGGGCTGCGGGTGGCGAGGGCCGGGTCGGCGAGCTGTATCTGGACTCCCTGCTGCACTGCGGAATCGGCGGTGGCTGCCAGCATGACGTCTCCTCGGGTGTTCGGTGAAATGTTCGGTCGGCCATTCACATTAGGCACCCGACAGCATTTCGAGGGAGAAAGTCGATGGCTTGTATTTATGGCTCGAATAAGGGGCGTTGATTCCGGCCCCCGGACTCCTTCTTGAGCGTTGCACACCCGTCACATGAAGATGTCACATCCGGTCCGTGACCGCATCCATGGCGCCGTCGAAACCGCCGACCCTAGGCTGAGCGCAGACTTCACGGAACGTCCTTCGACGATGTGGGTGGGAGAATGCATCACGACTTGCAGATAAACAGGCTGAGGACTCTGGTGGCCGTCGTCGAACTCGGCGGTTTCCGGAGGGCGGCGGAGTCACTGCACATCACCCAGCCCGCCGTCAGCCAGCAGATACGCCAGCTGAGCGGTCTCATCCGGAGCCCGGTGTTCGCCTCCACGGGACGCAATCTGCGGCTCAGCCCGCGGGGCGAGGAGCTCCTGAGGTACGCCCGCCGGATGGTGGCCCTCAACGACGAGGCCGTCGACCGCTTCATCCCGCAGGCCGGCCAGCTCATGCTCTCGATCGGGGTGTCGAGCCAGCTCGCGGAGGTGCTGCCCGAGTTCCTCCGGCTGCTGAACCGGGGGATGCCCCAGGCCCAGCTGAGCGTGCGGACCGGGGCGAGCGAGGAACTGGCGGCCCAGCTGGCCGGCGGTCAGCTCGACGCGGCGCTGCTGTTCCAGGCCGATCCGCCCGCCTCCGGCACGGACTGCCGGGAGTTGGGCAGGATGCGCATGGCCTGGTTCGGGCGGCCGGCCCACGGAGAGCGGGGCGCGCTGCCCCTGGCGCTCTTCCCCGAGCCCTGCACGCTTCGGGGCCGGGTCCGCGAGGTCCTCGACGCCTCGGGCATCGAGTGGCGGGTGGCGTACGAGAGCAGCGAGCTGATCGGACTGAGGTCGGCCGCCAAGGCGGGTCTCGGGATGACCTGCCTGGTCGCCAACGGGGACGAGCTGTGGGGCCTGACCCCGTCCGTACGCCCCGGGCTTCCGGAGCCGCCCGAGCCGGTGCCGGTGACGATGGCGCTGGCTCCGGGAGGCGTACCGGAGGGCTTCACCGCCATCGCGGAGAAGGCGTTCCGCCAGGCCCTCCGGGGCTATCCGCTCACCTCGGAAGCGCCCTCCGACAAGCCCGCGGACGCCACCGCCGGCCCGACGTCCGCACCGGCCACCGCCACGGCCCCGACCTCGGCCCCGACCTCGGACTCCTCCGGCTCCGCCGGCGCTCCCGTGCTCGCGACCGCCACGGCCTGACGGCCTCTTCGCCCCCATAAGCAATCGCCCTCGTTCCGATCAGATCATGCGTCGGAGCACCACGGAATAGGGCACCGCAACGGCACTACAGTAATTTCCGGTTCGCCAACTCCACGGAAGAATTGAGGAAATCGCCATGCAGGAAACCCTTGTCGCCCCCGAGTGCCCCGAGTGCGACGCCGAGGTGTCGCTGGGAACGGATGCCCGGGTGAGCGAAATAGTCGAGTGCCCGGAATGCCGGCTGGAGCTGGAGATCGAGTCCGTCGAGCCGCCGCGACTTCTGCTGGCTCCCGAGGTCGAGGAGGACTGGGGCGAGTAACGGGCCCGGCCATCCCGACGAGAAGACGAGAAGGAGATTTCCCTGATGAGCTCTGCGGCAGCGCGACTCGGTGTCCTCGCCTCCCGGGTCCGGTTCGAGGAGAAGAACATCCTGACCGCGCTGGAGAGGCGCGGCGTCGCCTGTGAACAGATCGACCCCCGCGCTCTGTCGGTCCGGGCCGGAACGCCCTGGGACGGCCCGCAGATCGTGCTCAACCGCGAAGTGGGTCACTACCGTGCCCTGTACGCGGCTTCCGCACTGGAGTCGGCGGGCGTGACGGTGCTCAACAGTGCCGCCGCCACGGCCGTCTGCGGGGACAAGTGGCAGACCTCGGCGGCCCTGGTCGCCCGAGGCCTGCCGACCCCGGAGACCACGCTCGCCCTGACCCCGGACGCGGCCCTGAAGGCCCTGGAGGAACTGGGCTATCCCGCGGTGATCAAGCCCCTGGTGGGGTCCTGGGGGCGGCTCGTCACCCGGGTCACCGACCGGGCGATGGCCGAGGCGGTGCTCGAGCACCTCGCGGCCCTGCCCTCCCCGCAGTCGCACATCGTCTACGTCCAGCGCGAGGTCGCCAAGGCGGACCGGGACATCCGGGTCCTGGTCGTCGGCGGCCGGGCGGTCGGGGCCACCTACCGCCGAAGCGAGGACTGGCGCACCAACGTGGCCCGCGGCGCGGTCAGCGAGCGCTGCCCGCTCGAGGCGGACCTCACCGAGCTCGCGGTCGCGGCGGCGGACACCGTCGGCGCCTGTGTGGCCGGGGTGGACCTCCTGGAGGAGCCGGGCGGCCGGCTCACCGTCCTGGAGGTCAACGACCGGGTCGAGTTCCGCGGCCTGCAGTCGACCTACGGATCCGACCTCGATGTGGCGGACACCATCGCCGCCCTCCTGACAGCAAAGGCAGAGTCATGATCCGCGCGGCAGTGCTGGGAGCGGCCGGCTACATCGGCGGGGAGCTGCTGCGGCTGCTCGTCAACCACCCCCAGGTCGACCTGGCGGCCGCCACCTCGCGCACCCTCCAGGGACGTCAGATCGACGGCGTCCACCCCAACCTGCGCGGCCGCACCCGGCTGACGTTCTCGTCCGAGGACCAACTCCCCCGCGTCGACGTGCTGTTCCTGGCGACCCCGCACCGCGAGACGATGCAGCGGATGCCGGAGTTCCTCACCAAGGCGAATGTCGTCATCGACCTGTCGGGCGACTTCCGGCTCGGCGACCCCGAGGTGTACGAGGACTACTACGGCACCCCGCACTCGGCCCCCGAGCTCATCGGCACCTTCGTCCAGGGGCTTCCGGAGCTCCACCGCGAGCGGCTGCGCACCGCGGACCGGATCTCCGTGCCCGGCTGCATGGCCGCCGCCGGCATCCTCTCCCTCGTCCCGCTGGCCGAGGCCGGACTCATCACGGGCGATGTCACGGTCGACGCCAGGACGGGCTCCAGCGGCTCGGGCGCCAAGGCGGGCGCGGAGAACCTGCACGCCGAACGCAGCGGCGCCCTCCGGGTGTTCGCCCCGACCCGGCACCGGCACGAGGCGGAGATCGCCCAGGCCACCGGGCACACCGTCCGGATGTCGGCGACCGGTGTCGAAGCGGTCCGCGGCGTCCAGCTGCTGAGCCGGGCGACCCTCGCCGACGGTGTCGACGAGCGGGCCATCCGGTCCGCCTACCGGACCCGCTACGCCGACGAGCCGTTCATGCGGATCGTCGCCGCCCGGCGCGGGATGCACCGCTTCCCCGACGCCAAGATCCTCTCCGGTTCCAACTTCTGCGACGTCGGGTTCGCCCTGGACCGGGGCGCGGCGACCGTCACCGTGATCGCGGCGCTGGACAACCTCGTCAAGGGCGGCGCGGGCAACGCGGTGCAGTGCATGAACGTGCGCTTCGGGGAGCCCGAGACGCGCGGCCTCGAGTTCACCGGCCTGCACCCCAACTGACCGTCTCCCCCACCCCGTGACCGACCCGGCCGGCAGCCGCCCCACCCAGCAGCCCGCCCCACCCATCAGCCGCCTCACCCATCAGCCGCCTCACGTACCAGCCGAAAGGACCCAGGCATGAGCAGCCCGCCTCTGCTGCGGGGCGCCCCCGCCCGCACCGATCTCACCGGCACCGGCCTCGACGAGCGCCGCCCGGACGCACACGGCCCCGACGCGGCTGAGCTCGCCGACATCACCGGCCGGATCAGGGAGCACATCGTCGCCATGTGCGCCGGCCCCGAGGGCGGCCACCTGGGCGGGTCGATGTCGCTCGTCGAGATCCTGTCCGTCCTGTACTTCCGGGTCATGCGGCACGACCCCCGCTTCCCCGGCCTGCCCGAGCGCGACGTCCTGCTGCTGAGCAAGGGACACGGCGGTATCGCCCTGTTCGCGACGCTCTGCGAGGCCGGCTACTTCCCGGCCGAGGACCTCGACGAGTACGCCAGGCCCGGCAGCCACCTGATGGCCCATCCGCACCCCGAGATCGCCGGCGTGGAGATCGCCTCCGGCTCGCTCGGCCACGGTCTCGCCCTCGGCGTCGGCTACGCACTGGCCAACCGCCTCGACGGCTCGGCCCGCCGCTGCTTCGTGGTGATGGGCGACGGCGAGCTCCAGGAGGGCTCGGTCTGGGAGGCCGCCTCGGTCGCCTCCGCACACCGGCTGAACAGCCTCACCGCGATCGTCGACCGCAACGGTCTGCAGATCACCGGCGGCACCGAGTCCGTCAACTCCCTGGAGCCGCTGGCCGATCGCTGGCGGGCCTTCGGCTGGCGCGTCGTCGAGGCCGACGGCCACGACGCGGAGGCGCTAACAAGCGCGTTGACGCTGCCCGCGGACCTGGACAGGCCCACCGTGATCATCGCCCACACCGTCAAGGGCAAGGGCGTGCCCTTCATCGAGGGCCAGGCCAAGAGCCACTACGCCCGGCTGAGCGGCCGGCAGCACCAGCGGGCGCTCAACGCGGTCCGTGCCTCGGCGGGCACCCCGGCGGGCGGTGACCGTCGATGACCACGGCTCCCGCCCCCGCTCCGGCCCGCGCCGCCCGTGAGGTCTACCGCGACACGGTCGCCGAGCTGCTCCCCGGCGAGCCGCGGCTGGTGGTCCTGGACAGCGACACCGGACTGTTCGGCGGGGTGGACTTCGGTTCCGCCGCCGACCGCTACCTCAATCTCGGCATCGCCGAGCACACCCTGATGGGCACGGCCGCCGGCCTCGCCCGGGAGGGCCGTATCCCGCTGGTCAACACCATGGCGGCGTTCGCCTCCTCCCGCGCGGTGGAGGCCGTGAAGATCGACATCGCGATGGGCAACCTTCCGGTGCTGATCGCGGCCACCCACTCCGGGGTGTCGGCCGGGCATCTCGGCCCGACCCACCACGCCCTGGAGGACCTCGCGGTGATGCGGGCCCTGCCCCACATGACCGTGGTGGTCCCGGGCGACGCCGCCGGGACCGAGGACCTGCTGCGCCAGGCGCTGACGCTGGGCGGCCCGGTCTACTTCCGGCTCGGCCGGGGCGCCACCCCCGATCTGCCCGCCGGTCCGCCGGTGCGGCTCGGCAAGGCCCAGCAGCTGCGGCACGGTACGGACATCACCCTGGCGGCCTGCGGGCCCTACCCGGTGCTCGCCGCCCTGGAGGCGGCCGACCTGCTGGAGTCCGAGGGCATCACCGCGAACGTGCTGCACCTGCACACCGTCAAACCGCTGGACACCCCTGCGCTGCTGAGCTCGCTCGGTGTGCGCGACACGGTGATCACCGTGGAGGAGCACTGGAGCTCCGGCGGCTTCGGGTCGGCGGTCGCCGAGGCGCTCAGCGCCGTACGCCCGGTGCGGGTGCATCGGATGGCGCTGCCGGACGAGTTCGTCCCCGTCGCCGGAAGCCAGCGCTATCTGCTCGAACGGGGCGGGGTCAGCGCGCGGGCGATCGCCGAGCGCGCCCGTGCCTCGCTCGATTCACGCCGTGGAGGCATCCGTTGACCGCCGCCGACACCTACCGCGCCGCCGGCTGGTGGCGGGACGAGACCGTCCTGCACGATCTGCGCCACTGGGCCCGTGAGCAGCCGGACAAGCCGGCTCTGGTCTGTTACCAGGGCGCCGATCAGGAGACCTTGACCTATGCCGAGCTGGCCCGGCGGGTCGACCGGCTCGCGGTCGGTCTGCTCCGTCTCGGGGTCCGCCGCGGCGATGTGGTGACCCTGCAGATACCCAACTCCTGGGAGCTGGTGGCGCTCTGTCTTGCCGCCGCCCGGGTCGGCGCGATCGCGGGCCCGGTGGTTCCGGTGATGCGCCGGCGCGAGGTGGAGTTCATGACCCGGCTCACCGCGAGCCCGGTCTACATCGCCGCCGCCGAGGTGCGCGGATTCTCCTACGGGGAGATGAGCGCCGAGATCGCCGAGGCCGTGCCGACCCTGCGCCACCGGGTGCTGCTCGGCGCCGGGACCGGTGACATCGAGGCCGGCGCGCTGGACTTCGTACGCGATCTGTACGAGCCCGAGCCGGACCCGGAGCTGCTCGCCTCCCTCGACACGATCGAGGCCGGGCCGGACGACGCCGCCCAGATCATGTTCACCTCCGGGACCACCGGCGAGCCCAAGGGTGTGCTGCACAGCCACAACACGCTGTACTCGATGAACAAGGCGCAGGCCGACGTGCTCGGTCTGACCGGGTCCGAGGTCACCGCGATGGGGTCGCCGACCACCCATCAGGCCGGGTTCACCTGGAACTTCGTGATGCCGCTGCTGCTCGGCGCGACCGCCGTGCAGGTGGACCGCTGGGATCCGCGGCAGATGCTGCGGACGCTCCAGGAGCAGCGGGTGACCTTCTTCATGGGCGCCCCGACCTTCCTCTCCGACCTGATCTACGCCCAGCGCGAGACGCCGCACGACCTGTCGGCGCTGCGCAGCTTCGCCACCGGCAGCGCTCCGATAGCGCCGCTGCTCGTGGAGGACGCGCGCGAGGTGCTCGGCTGCCGGCTGTACGCGCTGTGGGGCATGACGGAGAACGGCTGTGTCACCGTCACCCGCCCCGAGCAGCCGCCGCTGCGCGCCGCCGAGAGCGACGGCACCACCGTGCCCGGCATGGAGGTCCGGATCGTCGACAAGGACGGCGAGCCGGTGGCGCCGGGCACCGCCGGACATCTCCAGGTGCGAGGGTCCGCCCAGTGCCTGGGCTACTTCCGGCGCCAGGACGTGTACGACGCCTCGGTGACCGCCGACGGCTGGTTCGACACCGGCGATCTCGCCCGGGCCGACGGCCACGGCGGGATACGGATCACGGGCCGGGTCAAGGACGTGATCATGCGGGGCGCCGAGAACATCCCGGTGGTGGAGGTCGAGGCGGCCCTGCTGCGCCACCCCGTGGTCAAGGACGTCGCCGTGGTCGGCTACCCGGACCGGCGACTCGGCGAGCGCGCCTGCGCGTTCCTCGTGACCACCGGCGCCGCCGCCCCCGACCTGGAGGGCGTGCGCAGCCACCTCGCCGGGCTCGGCATGGCGCGTACGTACTGGCCCGAGCGGCTGGAACTCGTGTCGGCGCTGCCGAGGACACCCTCCGGAAAGATCCAGAAATTCGCTCTGCGGGACCGGCTCCGGGCCCAGGAAGGACGCACGGCCTCATGAACTACGCCTTCACCGCGCGGCAGGACGAACTGGCCAAGCGCATAGAGGAGTTCGCCGGCGAGAAGATCGCCCCGTACCGTCGGGAGAACGACCGGCGCGGCGCGTACCGCCCGGGTCTGATCGAGGACATGGCCGCGGCCGGTCTGTTCGCGCTGCGGGTGCCCGAGGAGTACGGCGGGCAGGGGCTCGACGCGGTCAGCGCGGGCATCGCGCTCGAGAAGCTGGCGGCGGCCGATCTGTCCGTGTGCTTCCCCGTACTCAACGCCGCGCTCATCGGCGGCGTCCTGGCCGCCAACGGGAGCCCGGAGCAGTTGGAGCGCTGGCTGCCGCCGATCGCCCGCGGCGAGGCCGTGGTCGCGCTCGCGCTGACCGAGGCCGGGCACGGGACGGACGCGGCGGGCATCGAGATGCGCGCCGAGCCCGACGGCGACGGCTGGCTGCTCTCCGGCGAGAAGACCTCGATCATGGTCACCGCGTACGCCAGCCACGCGCTGGTCTTCGCCCGGACGGGCGGCGAGGGCGCGCACGGCATCAGCGCGTTCTACACCCGGCTCGACGGCGACCGGGTCCGCAAGGAGCCGCTGACCGACCTCGGCTGCCGCTCCGGCGGTCGCGGCCGGATCGTCTTCGACGGACTGCGGGTCGGGCCCGAGGACCTGGTCGGGACGCCCGGCGGGGGCTTCGGCGCGGTGATGCGCGGCTTCGGGGTCTCCCGGGCGTACATCGCGCTCATGGCGATCGCCGTCGGGGACGCCGCCCTCGCGGAGGCGTATGCGCACGCGACCGGGCGCACCGCCTTCGGGCAGCCGATCAGCCGCTTCCAGTCGGTGGTGTTCCCGCTCGTCGAGCACACCACGCTGCTGCACGCGGCCCGGCTGGTCTCCTTCGAGGCGCTGTGGAAGGCGGACCGGGGCGAGGATCCCCGTATCCCGTCGAACATGGCCAAGTGGTGGGCGCCGAAGGCGGCCGTGGAGGCGGTGCACCAGGCACTGCTGACCATGGGCCACCAGGGGTGGAGCGAGGACGGCCCGGTCGCCCAACGGCTGCGTGACGTCATCGGCCTCCAGCTCGCGGACGGCACCGCGGCGGCCACCAAGCTGACCGTGGCCCGGATGCTGCTCGGCAGGGAGTACGCGCCGTGACCGCCCCGGTGGCCGAGAGTCCGGTCGGCGCGTTACGACCGGCGGACGCCGTACGGTCCGTGGCCGCGCTGCTGTCAGCGGGCGCCGGCCGGGGTGCGCAGCCCCTGACGGTAGGTCTGCATCTTGGAGCGCGTGCCGCAGACGGCCATGGAGCACCAGCGGCCGCTGCGGTTGCGGGCCCGGTCGTAGAAGGCCCACTCGCAGCGGTGCTCGTGACAGGCCTTCAGGCGCTGCCAGGAGCCGTCGCCGGCGGCCTCGACGACGATCGCCAGGATCTGACCGATCATGCCCCGGGTGCCGGTGCCACCGGGGAGCAGGCCGGGGACGCCTTCGGCGTCGAAGGCCAGGACCAACGGGCAGTCGGCGGCGATGCGTTCGACGACGGCGCGGGCCGCCGGGTCGGCGTCGGCTCCGTTGTTCTCCCGCATGAGGGCGCGCAGCGCCTCCCGGACCTCGACCGCCTCGACGCGGTCGGGCTCGGAGGGGGCGAGGGCTCCCGCGGGGAAGCCCTGCCGCTCCATCCACCGCGTCAGCCCCGCGACGGACGTGAACTCGTCCGGCCCGAACTCGACATTGACGCTGTTGACGAAGGACTGCACCAGAGCGAGCCGGCCGGGGGCCACCTCACGGTCGCCCGGCTGTCGCACGCGCTTGGGTTCCGTCATCCCGCAGACCCTACCGGCCAATCACTTTCGCCGGTATCCCCCGCTCCCGCTTCTCTCCCCGTGAAAGGAACATCATGACCAGCTCCACCAGCACGGCCGGGTCCACCCGGCCGCCGCTCGGCCTGCTGTGCGCCGCACAGTTCATGCTCGTCCTCGACTTCGCCATCGTGAACGTGGCCCTGGGCGCCATGCAGCGTGACCTCGGGTTCACCGCCAGTGGACTGCAGTGGGTCGTCGGCGCGTACGCGCTCTTCTACGGCGGTTTCCTGCTGCTCGGCGGCCGTGCCGGTGACGTCTTCGGCCGCAAGCGCATGTTCGTGACCGGTCTGGCGGTCTTCACGATCGCCTCGCTCGTCGGCGGTATCGCCAACGAGCCCTGGATCCTCGTGCTCGCCCGCGCGGTCCAGGGCCTGTCGGCCGCGGCCGTCTCCCCCGCGGTCCTCGCGATGATCGCCGGCGGCTACCCCGAGGGCCCCGAGCGCGTGAAGGCGATGGGCGTCTTCGGCGCGGTCTCCTCGGCCGGCTTCACCGGCGGTGTGGTCGCGGGCGGTCTGCTCACCGAGTTCCTCACCTGGCGCGCCGTGATGCTCGTCAACGTCCCGGTCGGCATCCTGCTCGTCGCCCTGGCCGCCCGCCGGCTCCTGGCCGACCACAAGGGCACCCGCTCCTCCAAGCTCGACCTGCCCGGCGCGATCCTGGTCACGTCGGCGATGTGCGCCCTCACCTACGGTCTGACCGAGGCCTCCGACGAGGGCTGGGGCGCCACGAGCGTCCTCGTCTCGCTCGGCGGCGGCGCCGCCCTGCTGATCGCCTTCCTGATCGTCCAGACCCGGGTCTCCGGGCCGCTCGTGCCGCTGTCGATCTTCCGTAACCGCGCGCTGTCGGCGGGCAACGGGATCGCGTTCCTGTCCGGTGGCGTGATGTCGGTGTCGACCTTCTTCATCACGATGTACATGCAGCAGGTGCTCGGCTACTCGGCGCTGCGGGCGAGCATGGGCTTCTTCCCGCAGGCCTTCGTGGTCTTCCTGGCGAGCCTCCCGGTCGTCAAGCTCACCCACAAGCTCGGTGCCCGCAACGTGCTGATCGCCGGCGGTGTGCTGCTGGCCGCCGGTGCGGCGCTGCTGGCGCAGGTGACCGCGGACAGCTCGTACTGGCTGGGTGTGCTGCCCGGCGGTGTGCTGATCGGTCTCGGCGTGACGGTGATGATGATCTCCACGGCCATCGCGGGCACCAGCGGTGTCAGCGGACCGCAGATGGGTCTCGCCTCCGGTCTGTTCAACTCCAGCCGTCAGCTGGGTGTCGGCATCGGCCTCGCGGTCGGTGTCGCCCTCGCCGGCGTGGTGCACGGCGCCAAGGTCGCGACCATCCCGGTCAGCGGCTTCCAGGGCGCCTTCTGGTTCACGACCGGCCTCTCCGTGGCCATCGTCGTGGTCTCGGTCCTCGGTCTGCGGCGCACCGCCGTGGCCTCGGCCGCGCACACCGCCCCCGCCGCCGCCCCCTCCGGCGGCGAGAAGAAGGCCACGGTCGGCGCTCCGGCCACGGCGAAGTAGGTCCCAGCTGTTGATTCCGGCGGCCGGCCCCGTGGTGACGGGGCCGGCCGCCGCATCGTAAGAGGAGCAGACGATGACTCACATACTCGTCGCGGGCGGCGGCATCGGCGGACTCGCCGCCGCTCTGGCCCAGGCCCGGGCCGGACACCGGGCGACGGTTCTGGAGGGCCGGCCGGAGTTCTCGGAGATCGGTGCGGGAATCCAGCTGGCGCCCAACGCCTTCCACGCGCTCGGCATCCTGGGGGTGCGCGAGCGGGTGGCCGAGCGGGCCGACTTCATCGACGAACTGCGGTTCCTGGACGGCACGTCGGGGCAGCGGGTCGCCGCCATGGAGCTGACCGGCGCGTACCGGACCCGGTTCGGCGGTCCGTACGCCGTGGTCCACCGGGGCGATCTGCACCGGGCACTGCTCGACGGCTGCCGCGAGGCCGGCGTGGAGCTGCTCGCCGGACACCGGGTGGCCGGCTACCGGCAGACCGGTGACCGCGTGACGGCGCTGACCTCGGCCGGGGAGCGGTTCTCCGCGGACGTGCTGCTCGGTGCCGACGGACTGCGTTCGGCGGTACGGGCCCAGCTCGTCGGCGACGGCGGCCCGCGGATCTCAGGGCACACCATCTACCGTTCCGTGATCCCGATGGCCGAGGTGCCCGAGGAGCTGCGGTCGAAGGCCGTCACCCTGTGGGCGGGCCCGGGCTGGCACTTCGTGCACTATCCGATCGGCGGCGGCGCGTTCCTCAACCTCGCGGCCACCCGGGACGACGACGCCCGCGAGGAGATCACCGGGGCTGCCTCGAGCCGTTCGCGGGTCCTGGGCGAGTTCCCCGGGCTCTGCGAGGAGGCACGGCGTCTGCTGGAGCTCGGCCGGGACTGGCGGATCTGGGTGCTCTGTGACCGCGATCCGATCGACGGGTGGGTGGACGGCCGGGTGGCGCTGCTCGGGGACGCCGCGCATCCGATGCTCCAGTACGCCGCGCAGGGCGCCTGCATGGCCCTGGAGGACGCGGTGGTCCTGGGCGGGCTGCTGGGCGCCCGTGAGCCCGCGGACGTACCGCGGTGGCTGGTGGAGTACAACGCGCTGCGGCGGGACCGCACCGCTCGCACCACCCTGACCGCGCGCGAGCTGGGCGATCAGCTCTACCACGCGGCGGGGGACGAGGTGCCGGTCCGCAACGCGATGCTGGCGGGTCTCTCCCCCGCCGGGTTGCGTGAGGCCGTGGCGTGGCTGCACGGCTCCACGTCGTTCACCGAGACCCGAGAGCCCGCTCTGGCGCTTGCCGAGGCGGCATGACGCGCGGCTCCTCCGGCGCATCCGACGACGACCGCCACCCCGCTTCGAGCGAGGGGTGGCGGTCGTCCTCGTTCCGTTGGTCGTCCTCGTCCGTGCTCAACCCCGCGTACCGGGCGGCCAGTTCGGCACCTATCCGCGCCAACTCCACCTGTACGGAGACAGGTTCGAGCACCTCGATCAGGCCGCCCCAGCCGGCCAGGTTCCGGGCGACGTCCAGCGGGGTCGGCGAGGCGAGGCGGATCCGGGCGCGCCCGTCGGCGGCCTCGCCGTCGGCATGGCAGTGGCGGCCGAACCGGTCGCGCAGGACGTTCACGTACCGCGTCTCGACGAGCACGGTCGCCCAGGTGCGCGAGCGCTTGCGCTCCACGTCGCCGACGACCTCCTGCCAGGCCGTGGCGAGCGTGAAGTCGTCCGGACGCTCGGCGGTTTCGCCGGTCTGCTCCGCGGCGCCGATCCGGTCGACCCGGAAGGTGCGCCGCCCTCGCTCGGTACCGGCGATCAGGTACCAGATGTCGTCCTTGTCGACCAGGCCCCAGGGATCGACGAGCCGCTCGGTCCGTTCCCGGGCGCCGTTGGTGTACGTCAGCCGGACCTTGCGCCGACGGACCACCGCGGTCTGCAGGCGGTCGACCATCTCCGGCCGGTCACGGTCGCGCTCACCCCACGGGGTGGGGTCGACCATGGTGGCGTCGGCGGCGGCCTCCGCATCGGCCCGGAAGGTCTGCGGCAGCGCCCGCAGCAGCTTGTTCAGCGCCGCCTTGGCGTCCCCCGAGGCCGCCGCGGCCGGGCCGACGAGCAGGAACAGCGCCTGGGCCTCGTCGGCCGAAAGGCCGCTCAGGTCGGTACGCGCCCCACCGACGAGCGACCAGCCGCCGCCGCGGCCCGGTTGCGGATACACCGGGATGCCGGCGGCGGACATCGCCTCCAGGTCACGGCGTGCGGTGGCGACGGACACGTCGAGCTCTTTCGCCAGCTCGGCGGCGGTCACCCGGCCCCTGCGCTGCATGAGCAGAAGGGCGGAAACGAGTCGGTCAGCGCGCATGTTCCCAGCTTCTCTCGTAAAGTGCTCAGTTGGTGAGCGCTTTAGGTCGGAGGATGGTTACGGATACGGAACGAAGGAAGGAACCACCCATGCTGCGAGGACTTGCCACCGTCAACTTCTTTGCCGACGACGTGGAAGCAGCCAAGACGTGGTACGCGGAACTGCTGGGCGTCGAGCCGTACTTCGAGCGCCCGGGCGACGGACAGCCCGCCGCCTACTACGAGTTCAGGATCGGTGACCACCAGACCGAACTCGGCCTCATCGACCGGCGCTACGCCCCGCCGGGTCTGCCCGACGTCCCCGGCGGCGCGATCGGCCACTGGCACGTCGACGACGTGGAGGGCACCCTCGCCCGGCTGCTCTCGATGGGCGCCACGCTGTACACGCCGCTGACCGAGTACGGTCCCGGCTTCGTCACCGCGTCCGTGACCGATCCCTTCGGCAACGTCCTGGGCATCATGTACAACGAGCACTATCTGGAGATGCTGGGCGCCTGACGCGCCCTCCCGGTCTCGGCGCTCGCACCGCGGATACGACGGTGGCCCCCACGCGGGACGTGGGGGCCACCGTCGTCCGCCGGCCGCTCGGGCCGGCCGGGCCGGGTCAGGCAGCGGCTGCGGTACGGGCCACCAGCTCGGCCATCTTCTCCACCGTCGGCTCGTCGAAGAGGTCGACCAGCTCCAGCTCGACCCCGTGCTCCTCGCGGACCAGCTCGGTCAGCCGGGCCGCCCGCAGCGAGTCGCCGCCCAGGTCGAAGAAGTTGTCGAGCACGCCGACCCCGTCCAGCTCCAGGACCTTCGTCCACAGCCCGTGCAGCGATTCCTCCAGTTCGCCGGTCGGCGCCTGGTAGGCGGTGTCGACGTCCGGGCGGGAGCGCGGCGGCTCGGGCAGCGCGGCGCGGTCGATCTTGCCGTTGACGCTGGTGGGCAGGCCGCCGACGACGAAGGCCGCGGGGACCATGAAGGACGGCAGCCGCTGGGCGAGTCCGCGGCGGATCTCCCGTACGGAGGGAGTGGCGCCGGTGTCGGGCTCGATGTAGGCGGTCAGCTGCACATCGCCCAGGCCGTCCTGCCGGGCCAGGACCGCGGCCTGCTGGACACCGGGCAGGGTGGTCAGGACGACCTCGATCTCACCGAGGTGGACCCGGTTGCCGCGCACCTTGACCTGGTTGTCGGTGCGGCCGACGATCTCGATGCTGCCGTCCGGCCAGTACCGGGCGAGGTCGCCCGTGCGGTACATGATCGGGTGGCGGGCCGGGTCGATCGGGTTGGTGATCCACTTCTCGGCGGTGGCCTCCGGGCGGCCCAGGTAGCCGGCCGAGAGGCTGACGCCGGCGATGCAGAGCTCGCCGACCAGGCCCGGCGGCAGCGGGCGGAGGTCCTCGTCGAGGACGTAGATGGTGACGTTGGTGGTGGGCCGGCCGATGGGCGGCAGCCTGCGGGCGCGGCCCTCCTCGCCGAGCCGCTCGCCCATCTCGGTGATGTCGCAGCTGGCGACGACGGTCGCCTCGGCGGAGCCGTACAGGTTGACGAGGCGGAACGGCAGGCCGGCCGGCGGCCAGGACTGGATGCGCTCGCCGCAGACGCGGATGTTCTCCAGCGGGGTGTCCTCGGGCCACTCCAGCCGCCACAGGCGCTCGGCCATCGGCTTCATCAGCAGCGTGGTGGTGATGCCCTCGCGCAGGAACCACTCCTGGAGGCGGTACTCGGAGGCGACCACGGAGACGTCCGGGATGTGCACGGTGCCGCCGACGGCGAGCACCGGGAAGCACTCGACCTCGATCATTCCGTAGCCGGGGGCCGCCAGCCAGGTGCCCTGGGAGGCGCTGGACATCCCGCACAGCTCGCTCATGCTGTGGATCAGGTTGCGGGCGGCGCCGAAGCGGACCATGACGGCCTTGGGGGCGCCGGTGGAGCCGGAGGTGTAGCAGATGTGGATGAGGTCGTCGGCGCCGACGGGCTCGCTGACCTCGGTGACCGGCTCGGTCCGCCAGTCGTCGGTGTCCAGGGCCAGGACCGGGGCGAGGCCCTCGACCTTCGACTCGTGGGCGGCCAGGGTCAGGACGGCGGCGGCCGAGGCGTCCTCGATCATGTAGCGGATCCGCTCCGCCGGGAAGTCGCTGTCCAGCAGGATCGCCGCACAGGCCAGCTTGAAGCAGGCCAGCTGGGCGATGAGGCTCTCCGCGCTGCGCGGGAAGCAGACGCCGACCCGGGCTCCGGGCTGCACGCCACGGGCCTTCAGCCGGTGGGCGAGCTGGTTGGCCTGCTCGTCGAGCTCGCGGTACGTCAGCCGGGCGCCGGGCAGGATCACGGCCAGGGCGTCGGGGGTGCGGCGGGCGTGCTCGGCGACGCGCTCGTGGAAGAAGGGCTGCGGGACCGGGCCCGCGGTGTCGTTCCACTCCACGAGGGTGCGATGGAGCTCCTCACTCGTGAGGAGCTCGATGTCGTGCACCGTGCCCTCGGGCTCGGCGGCGAGGGCGGCGAGCACGCGCTCCAGGTGGCGGGCGTACTGCTCGGCCGCCTGCGCGTCGAACTCGGCACCGTCCAGGGAGAGTTCGAAGGTGCCTTCGGTCGGGGAGACGGCCAGGGTCAGCGCCGCGGGCGCCTCGCCGGCGGGGCTGCCGACGGTGGTCACGGCCGCGTGCGCCGGACGGCCTGCGGGGGCCTCGGCGCCGTCGGCGGCACCGGCCTGGGCGGCGGCCTCCAGGAGCTGCGCGGCCGTGGTGTCGCCGGCCACCCGTATCGCGACGGACTCGACGGAGTCCGGGTGTCGTTGCCGTCCGACGAGGAGTTCGGTCTCTCCGGTGTAGCGGTGCACGAGCGCGGCCAGCGCGGCCGTCGCGTACTCCTCGGGGCGGGCCGCGGCGGGCGCGGGGACGGTGAGGGTGTGCCGGTGCGGAGCCGCGGTCCGCGCACCGTCGAGAACGCGGGCCAGGGGCAGGGTCGAACTCGTGTTGACTGCCACGGTGTTGATTCCTCTCGGGATGTTCACGAAGTCGGAAGAGGGCGGAGCCGGGGAGGGGGCGCCGGGGCGGGCACCGCGCGCGGAGGGGGTGCGCGCGGTGGTGGGGGGCCCGTGGGGTCCCGGCGGTGGGGCCTTGCGAGGGGGGCTTTGCGCTCGGGGCGTTGCGGTGGCCCTTCGGGTCAGTGCTTGGTTACGCCGCCTGCGTCGCCTAGGCCGCTTTCGCCGCCTGCGTCGCGCGGCGGGTGGCGACTGCGGCGGCGAGCTCCTCGATCATGTGGGCGGTCTGCTCCCAGTCCACACACGCGTCGGTGACGCTCTGGCCGTAGGTGAGCAGGTCCGTACGGCCGATCCGGAGGTCCTGCCGGCCGGCGGCGAGGAAGCTCTCGATCATGACGCCGGCGACTCCCTCCTCGCCGGCGGCGACGCGTCGGGCGATGTCGCTCGTGACCAGCGGCTGGCGCTCGTGGTCCTTGTTGCTGTTGCCGTGGCTGGCGTCGACGACGAGCCGCTGCGGCAACCCGGCGGCGGCCAGCTGCGCCAGGACGTCGGCGACCGGCTCGGCCCCGTAGTTGGGGCCCGCGCTGCCGCCGCGCAGCACCACATGGCCGTCGGGGTTGCCGTCGGTGCTGACCACGGCGGCCCTGCCGTCGTCGCCGATACCGGGGTACACGTGCGGGTGGGAGGCGGAGACGATGGCGTCCACCGCGTCCTCGACGCTGCCGCCGGTGGCGTTCTTGAAGCCGATCGGCATACCGAGGCCACTGGTGACCTGGCGATGCACCTGGCTCTGGACGGTACGGGCGCCGACGCAGCCCCAGGAGACCGCGTCGGACAGGTAGTGCGGCACCAGCGGGTCGAGGAACTCGCAGGCGACCGGCAGCCCGCTGCCCGCGATCTGGGCCATCAGCCCGCGGGCCAGCCGGAGCCCGCTGGGCAGGTCCTGCGAGCCGTCGAGGCGCGGGTCGCTGAGGAGCCCCTTCCAGCCGACCCGGGTGCGGGGCTTCTCGACATACACCCGCATGACGACGAGGAGCCGGTCCTCCAGCTCGGCGGCGAGCGCGGAGAGCCGCTCGGCGTAGGTGAGGGCGGCGTCCGGGTCGTGCACGGAGCAGGGTCCCGCGATGACGAGCAGGCGGTCGTCCTGGCCGGAGAGGACCCGGGCGATCTCACGCCGGGCTCTCTGGGTGGTCTTGCGGGCGAGTGGCGGCAGCGGGATCTCCTCGCGGAGCTCGGCGGGCGTGGGCAGCCGAGCGGCGGCGGGGATGCCGGTGAAGGTGTCGGTGGGGGTGGTGGCCGGGGTGCGGACGAGGCTCATCTGCGTATGTCCCTTTCCTGAGGGGAGGTGAAGAGCGTGGTGGGGCGGGAAGGTCAGATCCCGTCGGCGGTGAGGACCGCGGCGGAGAAGGTGAAGCCCATGCCGGTGCCGATGACGAGGACGCGGTCCCCGGCGCTCAGCAGGTCGTTCTTCAGCAGGTGGTCGAGGCCGTACAGCTGGTCGCAGGGGCCGAGGTGACCGATGGTCAGGCCCAGTTCGTGCAGCGAGTTCCGCGGGGTGATGTCCAGGTGCCGTACGAAGCTCTCGCGGTGCAGGGTCCGGCCGACGAAGGGGGTCACCAGCCAGTCGATGCCGTCCGGTGCCACATCCGCCTCGTCGAGGGCGCGGCCGACGACGCTGCGGGTGCGCTCGACCGACCTGGTCTGCACGTCGCGAAGCGACACCTCGCCGGTGGCGAGGAACTCGCGGGTCCTGCGGCGCATGTCCGGCTGCTCGCCGGGCGCGGTGCGGAAGGGCTCGGTGCCGCGGGAGAGGCCCTCCAGGACGGTGTCGGTCTCGCTGACCAGGGACCGCAGGCGGAGCCGGCCGGTGTCGCGGGTGACCACGGCGGCCGCGGCGCCGTCGCCGAAGACCATGCCGGGCGAGGTGTACCAGCGGTTGCTGGGCGGCGCGAAGCGGTCCGCGAGGGTGATCAGGGCGGAGGGCACGTCGGGTCGGGCGATCAGGGTGGAGGCGGCGACGTCGAGCGAGGCGAGCGAGCCGTTGGACCAGGCGGCGACGGTCATCGGCATGCTGTTGAGCGTCGGGCCGAGCAGTTCTCGGGCGATCCAGCAGGCGGCCGGCCACATGTCGATGCCCTGGAAGTGGCCGTGGCTGTGCAGGACGAGGGAGTCCGGGTCGATCGTCGCGCCCTTCTCGCCGGCCTCCTTGATCGCCTGCCGGCCGGCGGTGACGGCCATCTCCGGCGGCGCCTCGGCCGAGCGGGAGTAGCTGATCATGCCGGTGCTGGCGGCGGCGTCGGCCGAGTAGGAGCCGTCGGCCACCGCCTCGTCCACCGGCACGGATTCACCGAGGGTGCCTCCGGTGCCGGCGATCCAGATGTTGTCGAAGCGCATCGGACAGGTCCTTCCTGGGTGGGCGCGGTGGGCGGGCCGAGGCGGTACGGCCCGGACTTCTGTTACCGGTTACGACGTTATGCAGGTATCGCAGTGGGGACAACGGCCTCCCGATAAAGCTCCGTTACCTCTCCGAGCAGCCCGGAGAGGATCTCGGCGAGCAGCTCGCCGCCGCGCCGGGTCAGGACCGAGGCGGGGTGGAACTGCACCGAGGCGAACCCCTGACCGCGCAGGGCGTGCACCTCGCCCGTCTCCTCGCGGAACACCCGGACCTGCCCGGGACGGGCGGTGGGGCAGTCGATCAGATCCCGTTCGGCGTGGGCGGCGAAGGTGTTGTAGAAGCCGACGGGTTCGGTGCGGCCGAAGCACTCGATGTGCCGCTGGAGCCCCTGGGTGGGCAGCGGGTGCCGGACGAGCGGCAACCCGAGCAGGGTGCTCAGCACCTGGTGGCCCAGGCAGACGGAGAGGAACGGGATGCCCCGGTCGAGGAGTTCCGCGGTCACCTGCCGCATCCGCACGATCTTGGGATCGGCGGTGTCCCTCGGGTCGCCGGGCCCCGGCCCGACGATGACGAGGTCGTGCGCGTCGAGCCGGAAGTCCTCGTCGTAGCGCTTCACCACGATCCGCAGTCCCTGGGCCTCCAGCAGATGGCGGGCCATCGCCGTGAAGGTGTCCTCGGCGTCGATCACCAGGACACGCCGGCCGGCGAGGCCGGGCACCGGGCGGCTGCGCTCGGCGGGCGGCCTGAACCAGAAGTCGGCCAGCGGCTCGTTGCGGGCGGCCAGGGCACGGAGCACGTCGGGGTGGGCCTTGAGGGCGGCCGCCGCCCGGGCCTGTCCGGCCGGGGCGCCCGTCGGGGAGCGCAGCGCCTCGATGAGTCCGGCCGCCTTGGCCCGGGTCTCCGCGGCCTCGCCCGCCGGGTCGGAGTCGCGGACGAGGGTGGCCCCGACCGGGATGCGGACCTGTCCGGCCGCGTCGATCTCCGCCGTACGGATGAGGATGGCCGAGTCCATGCTGCGGGCGCCGTGCTCGTCCCTGCCGATGAGCGCGGCGACGCCCGCGTAGTACCCGCGCCCCTCCGGCTCATGACGGCTGATCACCTCGCAGGCGCTCTCCAGCGGGCCGCCGGTGACGGTGGGCGCGAACAGGGTCTCGCGCAGGATGTCCCGTACGTCCAGGGAGCTGTGGCCCTCGATGAGGTACTCGGTGTGGGCGAGCCGGGCCATCTGCTTGAGGGCGGGGCCGGTGACCCGGCCGCCCAGGTCGCAGACCCGGCCCATCATCTTGAGCTCCTCGTCGAGCACCATGTACAGCTCGTTGGCCTCCTTGGGGTCGGCGAGGAAGTCGAGCAGTCCGGTCAGGTCGGGGCCGTCCGCCGGGTAGCGGTAGGTGCCGCTGATCGGGTTCATCACGACCTGGCCGGCGTCCAGGCTGATGTGGCGCTCCGGGGAGGCGCCCACGAAGGTGCGGTCCCCCGTGTGGACGACGAACGTCCAGTAGCCTCCGGGGTCGCGGCCCGCGAGCCGGCGGAAGAACGACAGCGCGGTCCGCGCCGACCAGTCGTCGATCCTCGCGGTGAAGGAGCGCTTGATGACGAAGTTGGCCCCGGCACCCCTCCCGATCTCCTCGGTGAGCACACGGCGCACCCGGGCCGCGTACTCCTCGTCGTCGGCGTCGAAGGACCCCTCGTCCATCGCGATCGGCAGGTCGGGCAGCGCGGCGAGCACCTCGTCGAGCGGCAGCACCGCCTGGTCCTCGACGTCCATGGTGAGGAGCGGCGCCCCGTCGTCCGGGCAGGCGTAGCCCCGCTCTCGGATCTGCCGGTACGGCAGCAGCGCCAGGACCTCGTGCCGTGCGCCGCCCGGCGCCTCGGCGGCCAGCGGGATGTCGGCGATCAGGTCGCGCTCGGCGGTCGGGCCGACGATCAGGTCGATCCGGTCGGGCCCGGTGGCGCCGGGCCGGTGCAGCAGCGCGAACGGTGGTGGATCGGCGCCGAGCACCCGGTCGAGCAGGGGGTGGAGGCTCATCGCGCCCCTCCGTCCAGCGCGGCCAGGACCGCACGGGTGGAGACGGTGACCGAGCAGCGGGAGGAGACGTACTCCAGCGTCTCGCGATGCCGCTCGGCGGAGAAGTCGGCGACCGCGTCGCCCACCACGAAGGTCTGGATGTCGTGGGAGAAGCCCTCGTGGGCGGTCATCAGGATGCCGACGTGTGCGTAGACGCCGCAGATCACCAGCTGGTCGCGGCCGGTGTCGCGCAGCAGGGCGAGCAGATCGGTACGGCAGAAGGCGCTGGGCCGCCACTTGGTGAACACGCGGTCGCCGGGGGCGGGCGCGATCCGGTCCGGGATGGCCCGGTGGTCCGGGTCGGCGCTCATCCCGGCGCCCCAGAAGTCCTTGAGCAGTCCGCGCTGTTCCTCCGTCATCCCGCCGGGCTGGGCGGTGTAGACCACCGGCGCGCCGACCGCCGCGAAGGCCCCGCGCAGCGCCTCGGTGTGGTCCATCAGATCGGTCAGCGGCTGACGGCCCTCGTCCGGGCCGCCGTGGCCGAAGGGGCTCAGGAAGTAGTTCTGCAGGTCGTGGACGAGCAGGACCGCGCGGTCGGGGTCGACCGTCCAGGGCGCGGTGTTGCGCGGCAGCTCGTCCTCGGCCGGCATGGGATAGGAGTCGATCAGAGGAATGGCCATCGTGGCTCCAGGGATAAGAGGAGGAGGAACGGGAACAAGGGCGCGCGGTTCAGACGCCGAGCGCGGCGCCGCCGTCCACCGTCAGACCGTGCAGGGTGATGTGCGAGGCCCGGTCGGAGAGCAGGAACAGCACGGCGTGCGCGATGTCCTCGGGTTGGGCGAGCTTGCCGAGCGGAATGCCCAGGCGGTACGTGCCGGGCGAGCCCTCGACGGAGGGGCGGGCCGCGTCGCCGTCGGCGTACATCGCGGTGAGCATCGGTGTCTCGGTGGAGCCGGGCGCGACCACGTTGCAGCGGATGCCGTGCCTGGCCAGTTCGAGCCCCAGCGTCTTGGTGAAGCTGGTGGCGGCGGCCTTGGAGGCCGCGTAGGCCGCCATGTTCCAGCGCGGGATGCCCGCCGCGTTCGAGGCGACCGTGACGATCGCCCCGGACCGGCGCGGCACCATCCGGTTGGCGACCGCGCGGCTGACGTGGAAGACACCGGTGGCGTTGACGGCGAAGGTGGTGTCCCAGTCCTCGTCGCTGTAGTCCGCGACCTCGCCGGTACGCAGCACACCGGCGGCGTTCACCAGATGGTCGAGGGGCCCCAGTTCACGCTCCGTACGGTCGACGGCGGCGTCCACCTCTCCGCTGGAGCGCACGTCCACGCCCAGCGCCAGGACGGACGCGCCCGCGGTCTTCAGCTCCTTCGTCAGCGGTTCCAGGGCGAGCGGATCGGCGTCGAGCAGCGCGACGCGCACGCCCTCCGCGGCCAGGGCCCGGGCGACGGCCGCCCCGATTCCGCCCGCCGCCCCGGTGACCAGGGCCGTCTTCGTGTTCATCGCCGTTCCTTCCGGTCGGTGGGGAGGGAGACCAGGCCGGCCTTGGCGAGCCGGCGGACCGCGAGCGTCTCGGTGCGCTGCCGCAACCGGGCGGCGACCGCGTCGGCGTCGACCCCCAGGCAGCGGACGGTGAAGGAGCTCAGCGCCTCCAGGTAGTCGGCCTCCAGGACCTCCTCGTCCAGGCCGGTGGACCGGCCGTCCTCGATCAGGACCCGGCCGGCGACGATCACGGTGTCCACGTCCATGGAGCCGCCCAGGGCGAGGAAGCCCTCCAGCGGGCGGGGGTTGAGGAGGTAGCGCCAGTCGTCGGCCTTCACCAGCAGCAGGTCGGCCTGCTTGCCCGGTTCGAGGCTGCCGATCCGCTCGCCCTGGTCGAGCCCTCGGGCGGGCAGTCGGGTCGCCATCGCCAGCGCGTCGGTGGGCAGCACCTCGGTGGGGTCGGCGTACATCTCGTTGTAGATCTGCCACGCCACCCGCATGGACTCGGCCATCCCGCCGATCGGCATGGCGGCGCCGTCGGTGGAGAGCGAGACGTCGAGTCCGGCCCGGCGGAACTCCGGGAACAGCCGGGTCTCGGTGAGGGAGGCCTCCCCCGCGGGCCCGTACTTGGCCGGCGAGTGGCTGATGTGCGCGCCCGCTCCGATCAGCAGCGCCCGTTCGCCCGCGTCGGCGAAGGCGCAGTGCACCGCCATGAACCGGTCGGAGAGCAGCCCGAGGTCGGCGAACCGCCGCACCGGGGTGGAGCCGTGGTACGCGAGCATCACGTCGGCCTCGTTGCGCAGCGCGCCGACGTGGGCGGCGAAAGGAACGTCGAAGCGGGCCACCAACTCGGCGAATCCGGCGCCGAGTTCGTCGGTCATGTTGGTGCCGTAGACGGCGGTCGGCCAGGCCCGGACGAGCCCCTCGGGGTCGTTCGCGCAGTCGATCAGGAGCTTCTCGATGCGCTGGAGTTCGTCGTCGGCGTCGCGGGTGCGGCGGAAGCGGGTGTCCCCGGGGGCGCACACGGCGTCCGAGGCCCAGGTGCTCACCGTGAGGCGCATCCCGAGGTCGCGGGCGGCGCGGGCGAGCGCCTCCGGCTTGTTGAGGGAGCCGACGTCGCCCAGGGCGGTCACGCCGGAGCGCAGCTGGGTCCACATCGAGTACCGGGCGATGGCGAGCGCCTCGTCGGGCGTGAGGCGGTCCACCTGTCCGTGGAAGGAGTCGAAGATGACGGAGATCTGCGGGACGTCGCCGCCGAGCGCCATGAACACGGGCTTGTCGTCGCGGTCGGAGGCGTCACGCAGCGCACCCTTGAAGGGGAAGCGCATCGCGAACATCTCGTGCCAGTGCGGGTTGACGAAGCCGGGCAGGATCATCCGGCCCCGGGCGTCGATGGTCCGCAGCGCGGCGCGCTGTTCGGGCCGGACGAAGGCCTCGACCTCGGCGACCGGGCCGACCGCGATCACCACGCCGTCCTCGGCGAGGACAGCGCCGTCGGGGACGACGTTGTCGCCGGCGTCCGCCGGGTAGAGGCAGCCGCCCTTGACCAGCAGGGCGCTCATCACGCCACCTCCGCGGTCCGGGCGTTCCAGGCGGCGGTGAGGTGGCGGTGCCAGTCGTCGAGGGTGGGGGCGGCGGCGAGTTCGGCGAACTCGGCGGGCAGGCCCTGCCTGCGCCAGCGGGTGACGAGGCGCATCATCTCCAGTGAGCCGAGTCCGAGGTGGACGAGATGGGCGTCACCAGGGATGGCGTCGGGCTGTGCACCGAGGACGGCGGCCACCTCCTGGCGGAGTTCGACGGCGGAGAGCGGTGAGGTGCGCGGTGCGGTACGTGCGGCACGTATGCCGGCCATGGCGGTTCACCCTTTCTGTGAGGTCGAGAGAGACGGAACGGGCGCGGGCGCGGCCTCGGACGTGGTGTCCGGTGTGGCCTCGGGCGTGGTGTCCGGCGCTGCTTCGGGCGTGGCCTCGGGCCGGGGCGCGGGGGTCCAGCGGCGCGGCAGGGAGGGATCCGCGGCGGCTGCCGAGAGCACCTTCTTGTCGATCTTTCCGAGGGGTGTCAGCGGCAGGTCCGCGACGAACTCGGCGCGGTCCGGCAGCTTGTAGTCGGCGAGCCCGCGTGCGTGCAGCGCGGCCTTGAGGTCGGCGAGGGAGGGCACCTCGCCGTCGGGGCGGCCGACCAGGAAGGCGTAGATCCGCTCGCCGAGGAACTCGTCCGGCACCGGCACCACGGCCGCCGCGGCGACCCCCGGGCAACTGAGCAGATGGGCCTCCACCTCGCCGGCCGCGATCTTGTCGCCGCCGCGGATGACGACGTCCTTGAGCCGTCCCTGGACGATCAGGCGGCCGTCCTCCGTGAGACTGGCGAGGTCACCGGTGCGGTAGAAGCCGTCGGCGGTGAACGCCCTGGCGTTGTGCTCGGGGGCCCGGTAGTAGCCGCGCAGCGTGTACGGGCCCCGAGTGAGCAGCTCTCCGGTGGCCCCGACGGGCACCTCCTCCCCCCGCTCGTCGACGATCTTCACCTCGTCGAACGGGGAGACCGGCCGCCCCTGGGTGTGCAGGACGGAGTGCGGGTCGTCGTCGGGGCGGGACATCGTCAGGAGCCCCTCCGCCATGCCGAAGACCTGCTGGAGCCGGCAGCCGAGTTCGGGGGTGACGCGCGCGGCGAGCTCCGGTTCGAGCCGGGCCCCGCCGATCTGGAGGACCTTGAGGCTGGACAGGTCGGCGTCGGACCACTCGCGCTCGTCCAGCCAGAGTCGGGCGACGGTGGGCACCACCGAGGTGAGCGTGACGCGCTCCCGCTCGATCAGAGCGAAGCAGTCGTCCGCGGTGGGGTCCGGGGCGAGGACGACGGTGCCGCCGGCCGAGAGGGTGCCGACCACTCCGGGGCAGCCCCAGGTGAAGTTGAACTCCACCGGCAGCGCGGCCAGATAGACGTCCTCGGTGGTGAGACCGGCGAGGGCGCCGACCGTACGGGTCTGGTAGGCGTAGTCGTCGTGGGTGCGCGGGATGAGCTTGGGCAGCGCGGTCGTCCCTCCGGAGAGCAGGAAGAAGGCCACGTCCGAGGGGTCGTTGGCGGGCAGCTCGACCGGGTCGGCGTCCACCGCCTCCAGCGGGACGACGGCGGGCGAGGAGTTCTCCCCCTGGGCGTAGATCCTGCGCAGGGCGGGCAGTTCGGCCGCCATCTCCAGGGCCAGCGCGGTGTGGTCGAAGCCGCGGAAGACGCCGGGGACGACGTATCCGGTGGCGCCCGACAGCTCGCACAGGTGCCGGATCTCGTTCGACCGGTGCGAGGTGAGCGAGAACACCGGCTTGGCACCGGCCCGGAACAACGCGAACGCCACCTCGACGAACTCGGGCACGTTGGGCAGCTGGAGCACGATCCGGTCGCCCGGTTCGACCCCCTGTCGTACGAATCCGGCGGCCCGGCGGTCCACCCGGTCGGCGAGTTCGGAGTAGCTGATCCGGGTCTCGCCGGCGACGAGCGCGGTGGCGCCGCCGTACCGGTCGGCCCAGGCACGCGGCAGCGACCCGAGGTCGGTGCCGTTCCACACGCCCTCCCGGCGGTAGTGCTCGGCCGTCTCGGCCGGCCAGGGGGTGCATCCTTCGAGCATCACTGGTCCTCCTCCTGAGGTGCGGTGCCGTGGTCGGTGCCGGCGGCCGGCAGATAGGGCGCGGTGATCTCGACGACCGCGCAGGCGACCTCCATGCCGGGGCCCGCCGCGAGCAGCAGCACGCGGTCGCCGGGGGCGACCTCGCCCCGCGTCCAGAGACGTTCGAGCCCGATGAACGGGTCGGCGGCGCCGACGTGGCCGATGTGTCGGGTGAACTCCCAGGTGCCGTGGGCGGCTTCGACGTCCAGCGGGTCGAGGTAGATGGTGTGCAGGGCGCCGTCGGAGTAGCCGGTGTGGCAGATCCGCGCCACCTTCTCCAGGTCGGTGTCGGCGTCCACCAGGGCGCGGTCCACCGCCTCGGCGACCACGTCGCCGAGGTGCACCTTCGGCGGCGCCGCGCCCTCGGCCCACCGCCGGCGCCAGTGGTCGCTGCGCTCCTCGAAGTTGAGCGAGCGGCCGACGGTGATGCCGGGCGGGAAGAGCTCTTCTCCGCCGCGGTGCAGCTCCTCCATCGACGGGGCGGAGACCGAGCCGACCGACAGCAGCCGGGCGAAGCCGTCCCGCCGGGAGACCACGGCGGCCGCGCCGCCGTCGGCGAGGAGGAACAACCGGGAGGAGTTCCAGCGGTCCACCAGGGGTGCGGAGAAGTTGTCGGCCGCGGTGAGCAGGACGGCGTCCTTGCCGTCGTCGGCGGTCAGCCGGTGGGCGGCCATCTCCAGGGCGGTCAGCATGCCGAGGCAGCCGGGGCCGACCTGGGCCGCGCCGACCGGCCGGTCCAGGGTGCGGTGCAGGACGTAGTGCGGGGCGGACCAGCCGTCGGGTCCCTGGTGGTAGGTGGCGCAGTGCAGCAGCGCGCCGTAGTCGTCGGGGGTGAGCCCGGTCCGGCCCGCCCTGCGCAGCGCGGTGCGGGCGGCCCGTACGGCCATCTCGGGGGCCGGGAGCTCCCCGGCCACGCGGACGGCGAGCATCCCGGACGCCTTGCGGTCGGCCTCCTCGTACCAGCCGTGGCCCACCGCGTCGGCGGTCGTCACCTCGTCCGGCAGCCAGCTGCCGACTCCGGCGAGGTAGAGCTCGGCGGCGACCCTCATCGCGTACCGCCCGCGCCCGCCCCCGCGCCGGCCGGCACCAGGAAGCGCGCGACGCTGTCGAGCTTCTCGCAGGTCTCCTCGAACTCGCGCTCCGGCGTGGAGTGTCCGACGATGCCCGCGCCGGCCCGCAGCCAGGTGCGCCCGTCCTTGCGGTAGGCGCTGCGCAGCACCAGGGCCGCGTCCATCGCCCCGGTGTGGTCGACGGTGAGGACCGCGCCGCTGTAGAGGCCGCGGGACTCCGGCTCGTGCCGGCGTATGGAGTCGTACGCGGCCGACTTCGGCACCCCGGAGGCGGTGACGGCGGGGAAGACGGCGCCGAAGGCGTCCCAGGCCTCCCGGCCGGGGGCGAGCTTGCCGGCGACGCGGGAGGCGAGGTGCTGGACGCTGCCGCGCTCGCGGATGGCCATGAACTCAGGCACCTCGACCGAGCCCTCGACACAGACGTCGACCAGTTCGTCGGCGCCGACCTTGACCGAGATGGCGTGCTCGTAGACCTCCTTGGGGGAGCCGAACAGGTCCGCGCGCAGGCCCTCGTCGGTGAGCAGGTCGCCGGTGAGGGCGCGGGTGCCGGCCAGCGGCTGGCTGACGACCCGGCCGTCCTCGGAGACCTGGACGACGATCTCCGGGCTGAAGCCGATGGCCTCGGTGCCGCCCAGGTTGAGCATGAAGGAGCGGGCGGGGTTGTTGCCGCGGCGGCCGGCCACGTAGGTGCCGGTCAGGTCGACGTCGTCGTCGACCTCGACGACGCGGGAGAGGATCACCTTGTGCAGCTGTCCGGCGTTGATCTCGTCGACGGCGAGCCTCACCGCCTCGCGGTACTGGGCGCCGCCGGTGGCGTGCACGTCCAGCGGGCGGGGCTGCCCGTCCAGGGCCGGGCCGGGGTTGGCGACGGTGGTGAGGAGCGCGTCGAGGGTGGCCTGGTCGGAGGCGCGCAGCAGGGCGTGACCGGCCTCGAAGCGGACCTCGGCGCGCGGCACGACGAGGTGCATCAGCCGGCCGTCGCCGATTCCGTCCAGGTTGCCGTCCTTGGCGTAGGAGAGCTCGAAGGTGGCCCAGCCGTAGGCCCGCCAGTACGGCACGGTGACGGTGTCGAGCAGCTCGGACACCAGGCGCAGGGGCTGGTCGTTCCAGGCGCGGAAGGTGTCCGGGACGTCCTCCTGGGTCAGCCGGGCGCCGGAGCGGTCCAGCGTCAGCTCGGCGCGGACGCCGCCCGCGTAGGACCAGCTGCCACCGTTCTCGTAGACGACGTACGACTCGTGCAGACCCGAGTCGGCGAGGCGGGCCGCGACCAGCAGCGGGTCCTCGGTGAGCTGGAGCTGGGTCTCGAAGTAGTGGCGCGAGGCGATGGGGCTCATCTGAAGGTTCCTCCTCCGTAGCTGTTACCTCCAAAAACGATACGGAGGTAACGGCCGCCGCCCCAGGGCCCGTTGATTAGCCCTTCTGATCGGAGTGCGAACCCTCGCCCGACCTCTGCTTGGATGCCTCCATGGGAACGCTTCTCTACGTCACCGACCTCGGCTATCAGGCGCGCGGGCGTCGCTACTGCGACGAGGACATCTGGCTCTCCGGCCGGCTCCGCGAGGAGTTCGAGGTCGCGCTCTGCCATCCCCTCGACGCGGTCGCACTGATGGACCGCTTCGACGCCGTCGTCGTACGCAACAGCGGGCCCGTGATCCACTACCAGGAGGCGTACGACACCTTCACGCGCGCCGCGCGCGAGGCCGGCGTGCGCATGTTCAACTCGCTCTCCGGCAAGGGCGACATGGCCGGAAAGGACTATCTCCTCCATCTGTCGAGGGAGGGGTTTCCGGTCATTCCCACGGCGGGACGGCGCGAGGAGTTCGACCGGCTGCCGGAGGCCGACGAGTACGTCGTGAAGCCCCTGCTCGGCGCGGACTCGGTCGGCCTCAGGTTCGTGGAACGGGCGCGTCTCGACGAGGTGGACCCGGCCGGGATGCTCGTCCAACCGCGCATCCCGTTCGCGTACGAGGTGTCGTTCTACTTCGTCGGGCACAGCTTCCGGTACGCGCTGTACGCCCCGGACCCGGAGGCCCGCTGGGTGCTCCAGCCGTACGCGCCGACCGCCGCGGACCTGGAGTTCGCCCAGCGCTTCGTCGACTGGAACGACCTGGACTTCGGTATCCAGCGCGTGGACGCCTGCCGGGCCCCGGACGGGGAACTGCTGCTGGTGGAGTTGGAGGACCTCAACCCGTACCTCTCGCTCGACCTGGTGGGCGAGGCGGAGCGTGAGGCGTTCGTCGACGCCATGAAGGGGTCACTGCGGGAGCTGCTCCGGGACACCCCTTAGGGAGTGCCCCGAAGGGCCGTGGTCGGCGGCCTCATGCACTGCGCTTGCGCGGGGTCGCCTTCTTCGTCGTCTTCTTCGCCGCCGCCTTCTTCGCGGTGGACTTCGCCGTGGATTTCGCCGTCGACTTCGCGGTCGCCGCCTTGCCGCCCGTCGCCGTCCTGGACGTCGACTTGCGCGCCGGTGCCGCCGTCTTCTTCGCGGCCGTCTTCGCCGTGGACTTCCGCGCGCCCGTCTCCTTCGGGGTCCGCGACGCCGCCTTGCGCGGCGCCAGCTTGGTCACCTCGGCGACCCCGCCCTCCCCGCGCGCCTCCTTCGCCGCGCGGACACTGCTCTCCAGCGCGGCCATCAGGTCGATGACCCTGCCGCCACCCTCCGCCTCGGGCTCCGGTGGCGCGACCCCCTCGCCGCCCTCCGCCTTCGCGGCGATCATCTGCTCGACGGCCTCCCGGTAGTCGTCGTGCAGGGTGGCGATGTCCACCTCGCCGAGCGTGGCCATCAGGGCGTCCGCCAGGTCCAGTTCGGCGTCCCGGATCGCGACGGGCGTCTCCGGGGCCACCCCTTCGGGGGCGCGGATCTCGTCCGGCCAGAGCAGCCCGTGCATGGCGATCACATCGTCCACGACCCTGAGCATCCCCAGCCGCTCCCGTCCTCGCAGTGCGTACTTCGCCACCGCCACCTTCTCGCTGCGCTTGAGCGCCTCCCGCAGAAGGGTGTACGGCTTGGCGGCCGGCACGCCGCTCGCGGAGAGGTAGTACGCGGCGTCCATCTGGAGCGGGTCGATCTCCCCGGCCGGCACGAAGGCCACGATCTCGATCGTCTTCGCCGTCGGCAGCGGCAGGGACGCCAGATCCTCGTCGGTGATCGGGATCATGGTCCCGTCGGCGTCCTCGTACGCCTTGCCGATCTCCGCCTGGGAGACCTCCTCGCCGTCCAGCTCGCACACCTTGCGGTAGCGGATCCTGCCGCCGTCCTCGGCGTGGATCTGGCGGAAGGACACGGACCGGCTCTCGGTGGCGTTCACCAGCTTGATCGGGATGCTGACCAGGCCGAAGGAAATGGCGCCGTTCCAAATGGATCGCACGTTTCATCCCTTTCACACGAGATTCCCGGAATCATGGGATTCTCATCGTATGACGCCGATCACAGAGGTGGAGGGGCGGCGCCTGTCGCTCAGCAACCTGGACAAGATCCTCCACCCGGCCACCGGCACCACCAAGGGCGAGCTGCTGCACTACTACGCCACCGTCGGCACCGCGCTCCTCCCCCATCTGCGCGACCGTCCGGTGTCCTTCCTGCGCTACCCGGACGGTCCCGAGGGACAGCTCTTCTTCACCAAGAACCCGCCGCCCGGCACGCCCGCCTGGGTGAAGACCACCCCGGTGCCGCGCTCCGAGGACCCGCGCGCCCGGCAGGTGATGATCCAGGACCTGCCCTCCCTGATGTGGGCGGCGAACCTGGTGGTGGAGTTCCACACACCGCAGTGGCGCGCCGACTCCCCCGCCGTCGCCGACCGGCTCGTCTTCGACCTCGACCCCGGCCCGCCCGCGACCGTCGTGGAGTGCTGCCGGGTGGCGCTCTGGCTGCGTGAGCGGCTCGCGGAGGACGGTCTGGAGGCGTTCGCGAAGACCTCCGGCGCCAAGGGCCTGCATCTGCTCGTACCGGTGGAGCCGACGCCCTCCGACCAGGTGTCGGCGTACGCGAAACAGCTAGCCGTCCAGGCCGAGGCGGACCACCCCACCCTGGTCGTGCACCGGATGGCGCGGACCCTCCGGCCGGGGAAGGTCTTCGTCGACTTCAGCCAGAACGCCGCCGCCAAGACCACGGCCACCCCCTACACCCTGCGGGCCCGGCCGCGGCCGGGCGTCTCCGCGCCGGTGACCTGGGAGGAGGTCGAGGCGTGCCGGGACCCCGGGGAGCTCGTCCTGCTGATGGACGACATCGCGCCACGTCTGGAGCGGTACGGGGATCTCCTCGCGCCGCTCTTCGACGCGGACCGGGCCGGGGCCCTGCCCTGACACGAGCATCACATCATTCGAAGTCGGCGGCGGACTCCTCGGGCGTCAGGTCCGGTCGCAGGCGCAGCCAGGACGGCTGGCGCAGCAGCCCGTTCCGGGTGCGGACGGCGTACCGGACCTCGCCCACCAGGCGCGGCAGGACCCAGTGCGCCCCGGCCACCGGCGGCACCTCCGAGAAGGGGCAGTCGTCGATCTCGGCGGCGTGCAGCAGCCGGGCCAGGGCGGTGCGCTCGGACTCGCTCCAGCCGGTGCCCACGCTGCCGACGTAGCGCAGGCCGCCGGCGTGACGCTGCCCCATGAGGACCGACCCCGGCAGGCCGGACAGCCGTCCGCCGCCGGGCAGCCAGCCGCCGACGACGATGTCCGCGGTGCGCATGTTGCGGATCTTGATCCAGTTCTTCGAGCGCACCCCGGGCTCGTACCGGGAGGTGATCCGCTTGCAGAGGAGTCCTTCCAGGCCGTGTTCGCGGGTGGCTCGGAGCGCGGCCTCGCCGTGGCCCACCAGGGCGCGCGGCGTCGACCAGGCCGGGCCTTCCAGCGACAGCCCTTCGAGCTCCTGGCGCCGCTCGGTCCAGGGCAGACCGGTCAGCAGCCGTCCGTCGAGGAACACCAGGTCGAACAGGACGGCGTGCACCGGGTCGCTCACCGCCATCCGCCGCGCCCGGGCGGGCGAGCCCGCCAGGCCCATCCGGGGCTGGAGCCGGGCGAAGTCGCTGCGCCCGCTCTCGTCGAGCACCACGATCTCCGCGTCCAGCACCGCTGCCCGGCCCGCGGGCAGCGCCCGGCCCAGCGGCCGGAGCTCCGGGTAGGCGGCGGAGACGTCCTCGCCGGACCGCGAGCGCACCACAAGGCCGCCGCCCCCGCCGAGATAGAGCATCGCCCTTTGGCCATCTTGCTTGGTCTCGTAGGCCCACGCGGCGTCCCGCCCGGGGGGTGGCAGCGCGCCGGGCGTGGCGAGCATCGGCGCGATACGAGGAAGATCCACGGGTCAGTCCTCACCCGGGACGGCCGCCACTACTCCCCGATCCCGGCCGATTCAGCCATGAGACACACGGAAGGCACCCGGAAGCGGCGGTTCGGGCCGCCCGGCGCGCCGAACGCGCCCCGGGGCAACTCCCGGACCGTGCCGGGCGCGTGGCGCAAAGCATGCGCCCCAGGGGCGGTTCGCGGACCGCGTCCGGTCAGCGGGTCCTTGTTGTCGGGACCGTGGTGCACACTTGCTGCCTGGTACAGCGCTCACGGGGAAGGCGGCGGCCGGCATGTTGACGGGGATCGAGGAGGTCGACTGGGCCTCGCTGGGCCATGCCTACGGCCCCGCGGACGATGTGCCGGGGCTGTTGCGCGGGCTCGCCTCGGCGGATCCGGCGGAGCGCGAGGTCGCCCTCGACGGGATGTACGGCGCGGTGCACCACCAGGGCGATGTGTACGACTCGACGCTCGCCTGCATCCCCTTCCTGCTCGAACTCGTCGCCGATCCGAAGGTCCAGGACCGGGGCGGCATCGTCGAGTTGCTGACCAGCATCGGCGGGATCGACCTGAGCGGCGACGACGAGCTGGACCAACTGGACCCGGACGACGAGGAGTTCATCCCCGCCGCCAACTACGCGATGGCGGCTGCTGCCGTCGCCTCAGGTGCGGATGTCTTCCTCGGTCTGGTCGGCGACCCCGATCCCGAGGTGCGGCTGGCCGCCCCGTGCGCGCTCGCCTCGCTGCACCCCGACCCGGCGCGCGTCCTGACCCTGCTGCGGGAGCGGCTGACGGTCGAGTGCGACACGGAGGTGCGGCTCGCCCTGGTGGAGGCCGTGGGGCGAATCGCGCGGCGGCACGAGTCGCTGCGGGCCGAGACCGTCGAGTGGCTCGGCTGGCTCACCCGCGCCGCACAGGCGCCCGGCCTGCGGCTCGCGGCCCTCGCCCAGCTGGCCCGGTGTGCGCCGGGCGAGGTCCCGGACGACGTCGTGGAGCGGGTGACGGACCTGCTCGACGAGGTGCGGACCACGCCCGTCGAGCCGGCCCGCCCCGAGAGCCCCCGGCCGTCCACGCCCACCCTGATCGGGCAGGTCCGCGAGCTGTTCGAGGAGCGCTCCGCCGGCCGCCCGACCCCGTGGACCGACGAGCTGATGCGCACGCTCCACACCGCGCTCGACGACCGTGTGGACGACAGGATCGCGCTGGTCCTCTCCCAGCTGCGCAGCCCCGACCGGTCCCAGAGGGCGGACGCGATCGGGCTGTGCGGCGGGTTGATACGGGTGTGGCGCGGGCGGTACGAGGAGGTGGTGCGGCTGGTCGGGGCGCAGCTCGCCGACCCCGAGCCGAGGCTGCGCGAGGCCGCCGCCTCGTTCCTGGAGGGGCTGTTCGAGCTGACCGGCCCCGCTGTCGACGCCCTCGCCGCGTGGCTCGCCGCCCCGGGCCCCGGAGCGCCCGACGGCCGGGCGAGGGCTCTGCTCGCCCTCGCCAGGTCCGGGGACCCGCGGGCGGTGCCGCTGCTCGCCCGGGCCCTGCGGGAGCCGGAGGTGCGGCGCGATCTGCTGTACGCGGTCCCGACCCTGGGTCCCGCCGCCGTCCCGCTCGCCCCCGCGCTGCGCCGCCGGCTGGCCCGGGTCGAGCTGGACGACCGGCTGTACGACCACGCGGCGCCGCTGCTCTTCGCGCTGGCCTCGGTCCGGGGTGTCCAGGCCCTGCCCGAGGTGCTGCGGGTGTTGCGCGGGGCGCCGCCGAACCGTAGGGACTGGGTGCAGGAGGCGGCGCTGCGGGCCCTCGCGGCCTTCGGGCCCGCCGCCCGGGAGGCGCTGCCGGAGGTGCGGGCGCTGCTGGAGAGCGACGCGGCGGGGGTCTCGGCGCAGGCGGCGCTCGCGCTCTGGTCGGTGGAGGGCGACCGCGGTACCGTGCTGCCGGCTCTGGAGGCCCGGCTGAGTTCCGGCGCGCCGGACGCCGACCGGTGCGTGGCCGCCCGGGCCCTGGGCGAGATCGGCCCGGCCGCGGCCGCCGGAGCACCCGCCCTGCTCCCCGGTCTCACGGCGCGCGACCTGTGGGTGCGGGTGCATAGCGCGACGGCCCTGTGGCGGGTGTCCGGGGACGTGGAGTCGGCGCTCCCGGTGCTCATGGTGGGCTGGGAGGAGAACCGGCACGCGCGCGGGGACATCGCCGAGTGCCTGGCGGAGATGGGGCCCGCCGCGGCGGCGGCGGAGGGGCTGATCCGTGCGGAGCTGGCCCGGCGCCGCCGTCACAACGTGCGCGAGAGCGGCTTCAGCAGCCATGACGTCCACGAGGACGAGAAGCTGCTCACCTTCTGCCGTGCGGCGCTCGACCGGATGGAGCTGTAACAGCTCCGTGGCGGCGCCTATGGATGCTGGTCGCGCAGGACACGGCGAACGGCCCGGCGCTGTTCCATGACGTCGCCGAGGTGGGGACCGGGGACCTGATCGAGGTGGGCCGGGCGGACGGCTCCACGGCCACCTTCGAGGTCCGCGAGATTCGGCCGGTAGACAAAAAGGACTTCCCTACGAATAAGGTCTATGGGAAGACCGACCGTCCCGAGCTCCGGCTGATCACCTGCGGGGCCCGATCAAGGACGGTCACCGCACCGACGACATCATCCTCTTCGCCGACCTGGTGAAGTAGCGAGCCCATCAGCCCCGAGGAGCAGTGTGAGACCGCGCGGACGGCCGCTCGTCGCCGCCGTGGCCCTGGCCGCGGCGGCGCCGCTCGTGCTCTCCGGCTGCGGCGGCGTGGGTGGCCTGGAGAGCGCCGGCCCCACGCCCACCGCCGTCGGCCCGGTCCGCCTCTGGCCCGACCTGCCGCCGGCGAGCGAGCCGCCCCTCGACTACGGCGAGACCGACACCCAGAGCGTCCCCGGCATCAAGGCCCCCGACAACGACGTCCACCGCGTCGACGCCGTGGCCGTGGTCCGGGCCGAGGTGAACGCCCACCCCGACACGTACTCCGGCGCCGACGGCATGTACGAGGAGACGGCCCGGCAGATCGGCCGGTGCACCACCGAGCCCGCGAAGTGCCCGGTCATGCAGCCGTACTACCGCGACCTGACCGGCAACGGCCGCGACGAGCTGATCGTCGGCATCCGGATGCCCGATCAGCAGGTCGGCCTGCGGGTCTATCTCGCCGAGAACGACGGCCTCACCCGGGTCATGTCCACCATCGACCAGGTCATCAGCGTGGAGCTGGCGGGCCGGGACGTGATCGTACGGGCCGCCTCGGCCGGCATTCCCGGGTACGAGTACCGCACCGCGTGGTCCTGGGACGAGCAGCAGCGCGCGATGCTGCCGACCCGGGACGAGATCGTGCGCGTGAAACCGCCGGTCCCGTCGCCCTCCCCGACCCCCGAGCCCCGTTTCGTGGAGCCCACGGCACCGCCCTCCCCCTCGCCGACCCCGTCCCCCTCGGCCGACGTGCTCTCCGGAGAGCCCCGGTGACCCGGCGCGCACGGCTGCGCCTCCCTGCCTGGACGGCGACCCTCACCTGGAAGTCCACGGTCTTCATCACGGTCATGTGCTGCGCCCTGGCGGCGCTGCTCGGCGTACTCGTCCATGTCTCGGTGGCGGGACAGACCGTGAACGACTCCCGCGAGAGGGCGCTGACCCGGCTCACCGCCGCCACCCGCGCCTACGAGGCGGGCGAACCGCTCCCCCGGTTCTCCGGTGTCGACCCGGAAGGTCTGCCGGGCTCGCTGCGCGCCCTCGCCCTTCGGGGCGAGCGCGGCACGGTGGTCGTGGAGCACGAGGGCCGGCCGACGATGTGGGCGGCGGGCCCGGCGGACGGCCGAGCCCTCGCCGTGCAGCTGGACTACACGACGAGCGCGGAGACCATCGACGGGCTCGACCGCTCGATCCTGGCATCCTCGGTCCTGGCGATCGGGGCCACGCTGCTCCTGGGTGCCTTCGCCGTCACCCGGGTCACCCGGCGGCTGCACCTGACCGCCCAGGTCGCCCGGCGGATCAGCGCGGGCGACCTCGACGCGCGGGTCAACGACCCCCGCACGAAGGACCCTTCGCGCCCCCAGGACGAGGTGGCCACGGTCTCCGGGGCGCTCGACACGATGGCCTCCTCGCTCCAGCGCAAGCTGCAGACCGAGCAGCGCTTCACCGCCGATGTCGCGCACGAGCTGCGCACCCCGCTGACCGGTCTGTCGGCCGCCGCCGAACTGCTGCCGGAGGGGCGGCCCTCGGAGCTCGTACGGGACCGGGTGAAGACGATGCGCGACCTGACCGAGGACCTGCTGGAGATCTCGCGGCTCGACGCCCGCAACGAGACGGTGGATCTGGCGGTCCACGACCTCGGCCCGATCGCGCGACGGGTGAGCGAAGCGAAATGGGGGTCCCCCCATGCCGACAAGCCATGGGGGAGCGCGTCGGGGACGGAGACCGAGGTGCGGATCGTCCGGGACGCCACGGTCGAGACGGACAGGCGGCGCCTGGAGCGGGTCCTCGGCAATCTCGTCGCCAACGCGCACAAGCACGGCGCGCCACCGGTGGTCCTGACCGTGGACGGCGCGGTCGTCACGGTGCGGGACCACGGTCCCGGATACCCGGAGTACCTGCTGGCGACCGGGCCGCAGCGGTTCCGTACGGAGAGCGGCGGCAAGGGGCACGGGCTCGGGCTCACGATCGCGGTGGGGCAGGCCGAAGTGATCGGCGCGGAACTGGTCTTCGGCCAGGCGCCGGACGACGGGGGTGGGGCGCTGGCGCGGCTGACCCTGCCGGAGTACGTGTCCTTCGACTCGGTGGAGGCCGAGCCGGAGCCCTGACGGCGCACCGTCACACATAAGGGATATAAGGGTTATTGCTTGCTACGTTGCGGACCATGACCGCAACGACGGCGGACGCTCCCCCGCCCGGGTCGCGCACCCCGAAGCGCCGCGGCGTGGAGCTCTCCCTCCTCGTCTGCGCCGTCCTCATCTCCGTGCTCGGTTACGCCGACGTCGGCCTGGCCAGGAGTGGCGCCGTGCCGCCGGACGCCGTCCGCTACGGCGCCGGTCTCGGCGCGCTCGCGCTCCTGGCCCATCTCGCCGTCCGCTTCCGCGCGCCGTACGCCGATCCGCTGCTGCTGCCCATCGCCGTGCTCCTCAACGGGCTCGGCCTGGTGCTGATCTACCGGCTCGACCTGGAGACCCCCCACGACCAGGCCGCCTTCACCCAGCTGGTCTGGTCGACGCTCGGGGTGGCGCTCTTCATCGCCGTCGTCGTGCTGCTGCGCGACCATCGGGTGCTCCAGCGGTACGCCTATCTGTCGATGGTCACCGCGCTCGTCCTGATGCTCGTGCCGATCTTCTTCCCGGCCGTGAACGGGGCCAAGATCTGGATCCGGATCGGCGGACTCTCCTTCCAGCCGGGCGAGTTCGCCAAGATCCTGCTGGCCGTGTTCTTCGCCGCCTACCTCGCGGCCAACCGCCACGCGCTGGCGTACACCGGCCGCAGGATCTGGAAGCTTCAGTTCCCCACCGGCCGGGTGCTCGGGCCGATCGTCGCGATCTGGGTGCTGAGCGTGGGCGTCCTGGTCCTGGAGCGGGACCTCGGCACTTCGCTGCTCTTCTTCGGACTCTTCGTGATCATGCTGTACGTGGCGACGGGCCGGACCGGCTGGATCGCCGTCGGGCTGCTCCTGGCGGCCGTCGGGGCCTTCGCCGTCGGCTCCCTCGAGCCCCATGTGCACAGCCGGGTCGAGGACTGGCTCAACCCGTACGCCTCCATCGAGGCGGGCGACGGACCCGGCCAGCTCGCGCAGTCCCTCTTCTCCTTCGCCGCCGGCGGAGTGCTCGGATCCGGACTCGGGCTCGGGCACTCCATCCTGATCGGATTCGCCGCCAAGTCCGACTTCATCCTCGCCACGGCCGGCGAGGAGCTCGGCCTGGTCGGACTGACGGCCCTCTTCCTGCTGTACGCGCTGCTCGTCGCACGCGGCTACCGGGCCGGGCTCGCGCTGCGCGACCCCTTCGGGCGGCTCCTCGCGATCGGCCTCGCCTCCATCCTGGCGCTCCAGGTCTTCGTGATCGCCGGCGGGGTGATGGGCCTGATCCCGCTGACCGGCATGCCCATGCCCTTCCTGGCGCAGGGCGGTTCGTCCGTCGTCACCAACTGGGTCATCGTGGCGCTGCTGATCCGGGTCAGCGACTCGGCCCGCGCCCCGCTCCCGGACGCCGTCGAGACCGGGGTCATCGCGCCGATCGTGGAGGACGCCCGGTGATCCCGTACATCCGGCGCGCGGCCGCGCTCTGTCTCGTCCTCCTGGTGGCGCTCCTGGTGAACGCCGCGCGGGTGATGGTCCTCCAGGCGGACGAACTGGACGAGAACCCGGCCAACCGGCGCCCCGCGATCGCCCGTTGGGGCCAGCCGCGCGGCGCGATCGTCGTCGACGGACGGCCGGTGACCGGCTCACGGGACAGCGGGCAGCAGCTGCGCTACGAACGGACCTACAAGCAGGGCCCGTTGTACGCGCCGGTGACCGGCTACGCCTCCCAGACCTACGGCACCGCGTTCGCGGAGAGCGCCGAGGACGGCATCCTCGCCGGTACGAGTACGTTGCTCGCCCCGCTGCCGTTCTGGAACGACATCACCCGGGGCCGGCAGCCGGGCGGGAAGGCGGTGACGACGGTCCGGGCCTCGATGCAGGAGGCCGCGTACCGGGGACTCGGCGGGAAGCGCGGCGCGGTCGCGGCGATCGAGCCGTCGAGCGGACGCATCCTGGCCCTGGTCTCCTCGCCCTCGTACGACCCGGGGTTGCTGTCGGGGACGGGCCCGAAGGTCGAGGAGGCGTGGGCACGGCTGAACTCCTCGCCGAACCAGCCGATGCTGAACCGGGCGATCCGGCAGACCTATCCCCCCGGCTCGACCTTCAAGATCGTGACCGCGGCGGCGGCGCTCGACGCGGACGTGGTGAGGGACGTCGACGCGCCGACGGACACCCCGGACCCGTTCGTGCTGCCGGGCACACGACAGGTCCTCCCGAACGCGGCGAAGGGCTGCGGGAACGCCTCGCTGGCGTACGCGATCCAGTGGTCCTGCAACACGGTGATGGCCGGGCTCGGGGTGGAGGTAGGCCTGACGGGGATGGTCGACGCGGCGGAGAGGTTCGGCTTCGACGACACGCGCCTGAAGGTCCCCGCCTGGGTCGCGAGGTCCAACTTCGACACGGACATGAGCCCCGACCAGCTGGCTCTGTCGTCGATCGGCCAGTTCAACACGACGGCGACCCCGCTGCAGATGGCGATGGTGGCGGCGGCGGTCGCCAACAACGGGGAGATCGCGTACCCGTATCTGGTCGAGCGGACGACGACGTCGGGGGGCACGACGGTCGACACCACCGGCCGCCGCAGCTACCGCCAGGCGATGCGCCCCTCGACCGCCACCCAGCTGCAGCGGCTGATGGTCAAGGCGGTCGAGGAGGGCACGGGTACGAACGCGGCGATCCCCGGGGCACTCGTCGGCGGCAAGACGGGGACGGCCCAGCACGGCCTCGGCAACACCGGGACGCCGTACGCCTGGTTCATCGCCTGGGCGCAGGCCGCGGACGCGGCGCAGCCCGCGGTGGCGGTGGCGGTCGTCATCGAGGACGCGGAGGCCAGCCGTACGGACATCAGCGGCGGCGGCAGCGCGGCGCCGATCGCCCGGGCCGTGATGGAGGAGGCGCTGCGCCCCGCCCCCACCGAGGGTGTCAGCTGATCGGCTTGCGGATCTCCGCGCGGATCTTGGCCGTGGTCTCGGCGAGCTCGGCGAGGTCGATGTCCTTCGGGTCGGCCGTGGCCGACTCGGGGGTGACGCGGGCCACGGCGGCGGCGGTGTTGTCGTCGCCCCAGGCGCACATGGGGAGCGTGGTCGTGCCGAGGGCGTCCTTCGAGGTGGTGACCTGACAGCTGATGGTCACGCCGTACCCGGCGGGGGTGAAGTCCTTGGGCCGGACGACGAGCGTCGAGCCCTTCTCCGTGGCCGCGCCCTTGAGGATGGACGAGCGGGTGAGCTCGGCGTTCTTGATGCGTCCGTGCATCCCGGAGACGACGAGGGCGGACTCGTCCTTGCCGCTGTACTGCCCGACCGCCGCCTTGGCGTCCTTCACGGTGAGGTCGGGGGTGTCCTCGATCTCCTTGCCCTCGGTCTCGGAGAGGTCGGAGACCAGCGTGTACTCGCCGGCGAGGAGGGTCTTGGGGACGACGAGCTTGTGCGTCGCCTCGGGGAAGGAGCCGGTGACACCGGAGAGCCCGGCGATCGCCCCGTAACCGAGACCGCCGACCAGAACCAGGGAGCCGAGGACGATGGCGACGATCGCCCCGGCGGACAGCTTCTTCTTCGGCGGCGGCCCCATGGGCGGCTGCCCCCAGGCCCCGGCGCCCGGCCCCTGGAACTGCGGCGGAACACCCTGCGGAGGGAAGCCCTGCTGGGGGCCCTGCTGAGGGAAGCCCTGCGCAGCCCCGAACGCACCGGGCTGCTGCGGGGGCGGCACGGGCCCGCCGTACGGGGCGTGGGGCGGCTGGCTCGGCGATGGCGGCATGGTCATGCCGGGCACGCTACGTCACCCGCATGACCACCCACGCTCCCGGGTCCGACCTCGGCCTCGCCCCGGCGACTTCGTCCTCCGCCTACCCCTCCGTCGCGCCCTGTGCGATGGCCTCGTCGACCTCCGCGATCCGCTCCCCCTCCTCCGTGGCGAAGCGCTCCCGGTCCAACGCCTCGGCCACCTCCTCGTCCTGGGTCATCAACAGGTCCAGATTGGAGTCGCCCAGGTCGAAGACGCCCATGTCCAGATACGCCTTCTGCAGGCGCTCGCCCCACAGACCTATGTCCTTCACGCACGGGACGATCCGGCTGAACAGCAGCTTGCGGAAGAGGTGCAGGAACTCGCTCTGCTCGCTGAGCTCCTCCGCCTCCTTCTTCGGGATGCCGAAGTTCTCCAGGACCTCGACCCCGCGAAGCCGGTCCCGCATCAGATAGCAACCCTCGATCACGAACTCCTCGCGCTCGCGCAGTTCCGCGTCCGACAGCTGCTTGTAGTAGTCGCGCAGCGCCATCCGGCCGAAGGCCACGTGCCGCGCCTCGTCCTGCATCACGTACGCCAGGATCTGCTTCGGGAGCGGCTTGTCCGTCGTGTCGCGGATCATGCCGAAGGCGGCCAGCGCCAGGCCCTCGATGAGGACCTGCATACCGAGGTACGGCATGTCCCAGCGCGAGTCGCGCAGGGTGTCGCCGAGCAGGCCCTGGAGGTTGTCGTTGATCGGGTAGAGCATCCCGACCTTCTCGTGCAGGAAGCGGCCGTAGATCTCCGCGTGCCGCGCCTCGTCCATCGTCTGTGTCGCCGAGTAGAACTTGGCGTCCAGGTCCGGGACCGACTCGACGATCCGGGCGGCGCAGACCATCGCACCCTGCTCGCCGTGGAGGAACTGGCTGAACTGCCAGGAGGCGTAGTGCCTGCGCAGGTCGCCCTTGTCCTTCTCCGTCATCTTCGCCCAGTGCCGGGTGCCGTGGAGTGTGAGGACGTCGTCCGGGGTGCCCAGCGGGTCGTACGGGTCGACCTCAAGCTCCCAGTCGATGCGGGTGGCGCCGTCCCACTGCTTGTCCTTGCCCTTCTGGTAGAGGGCGAGGAGACGCTCGCGGCCGTCCTCATACTCCCAGTTGAAGCGGGCCTGCCCGGCCGCGGGGACGTTCCAGAGAGATTCCCTCGGGGCCTTCACGTAAAGGTCGTGCGTCGACACTGACGACTCCTTCGCTCGCCGAACGTGCTCCTTCCGGCAGGCTCACACGTTGGTAGACAGAGGGTCAACAAGTAGTGCGCAAGGGATTGACGGTCTTACTGACGAGCAGTCTCATAAGAGGTGACCACAGGTAACTCCACCGCGTGCACAGCGAGGTGTCTCACCGTCATGACCACTCGGACCGAGCACGACTTCACCCTCATCCGGGACGCCCTCGGCCCCCTGCGCGACCGGGAACAGGTCGCCGCGCGGCTGCTCGAGTCCTCCCTCAAGCACTCCTTCGACCCCGAGACCGAACTCGACTGGGAGGCCCCGGTCGAGGACGGCAAGTGGTTCTGGCCACCGGAGCTGGTGTCCCTCTACGACACCCCGCTGTGGCGGAAGATGTCCGAGGAGCAGCGGATGGACCTCGCCCGGCACGAGGCGGCCTCGCTCGCCTCGCTCGGCATCTGGTTCGAGATCATCCTGATGCAGCTGCTCGTCCGGCACATCTACGACAAGTCCCTCACCAGCAACCACGTGCGCTACGCGCTCACCGAGATCGCCGACGAGTGCCGGCACTCGATGATGTTCGCCCGGATGATCCAGAAGGGCGGCGCACCCGCCTACCGGGTCCCGCGGATCTACCACAATCTGGCCCGCGTCCTGAAGACCGTCTCCACCACCCCCGGCTCCTTCGCCGCGACCCTCCTGGGCGAGGAGATCCTCGACTGGATGCAGCGTCTGACCTTCCCGGACGAGCGCGTCCAGACCCTGGTGCGCGGCGTGACCCGCATCCACGTCGTCGAGGAGGCACGGCATGTGCGCTACGCCCGCGAGGAGCTGCGGCGCCAGATGGTGACCGCGCCCCGCTGGGAGCAGGAGTTCACCCGACTCAGCTGCGGCGAGGCCGCCCGCGTCTTCTCCACCTGCTTCATCAACCCCAAGGTGTACGAGAACGTCGGCCTGGACCGCCGCCAGGCCCTCGCCCAGGTCCGCGCGAGCGGCCACCGCCGAGAGGTGATGCAGTCGGGCGCGAAGCGGCTGACGGACTTCCTCGACGACATAGGCGTGCTGCGGGGACCGGGCCGGCGGCTCTGGAAGTCCTCGGGGCTGCTCGCGTGACCGCCCGGCCGCGCGGGGCCGGGGCCACGGCCGCGCGGCGGAGCCGCACATCGCTACAGCTCCCCTGCGTGTCACCTCGCGGAGCTACCCTGCGAGGCATGACCAGTGCCGCCTCGCCCGCGTACCGCCGGCTCAGCGTCGAGGAACGACGGCTGCAGCTCCTCGCCGCCGCCCTGACGCTCTTCGCCCACCGGGCACCGGACGAGGTCTCCCTCGACGACGTCGCCGAGGCGGCCGGCGTCTCACGGCCGCTGGTCTACCGCTACTTCCCCGGCGGGAAGCAGCAGCTGTACGAGGCCGCGCTGCGCTCCTCCGCCGATCAGCTGGAGCGGTGCTTCGCCGAGCCGCCGGCCGGACCTCCGACCGAGCGCCTCGGCCGGGTGCTCGACCGGTACCTGGCCTTCGTCGACCAGCACGACGCCGGCTTCAGCGCCCTGCTCCAGGGCGGGAGCGTCGCCGAGACCTCCCGTACGACGGCGATCGTGGACGAGGTTCGACGGGCCGCGGCCGAGCAGATCCTCGTCCACCTGGGGGTGGACGAGCCCCGCGCCCGACTCCGGATGATGGTCCGCACCTGGATCGCCGCGGTCGAGGCGGCTTCGCTGATCTGGCTCGACGAGGACAAGCAGCCCTCCGCCGCCGAGCTGCGGGACTGGCTCGTCGACCATCTGATCGCGCTGCTCGCGGCCACGGCCGCGACCGACGAGGAGACGGCGGCGGTCGTCAAGCGGCTTCTCGCGCAGGAGCGCGCGGAGGGGCCGGTCGGCACCCTGGCGCGACGAGTGACCCCCGTGGTGAGCGAGGCGGCACACCTCATATGAGACTGGGGGCGTGAGAAGCGAGAACACCCTCTTTCGTGGCGGCCCCCTCGACGGCCAGGTCCTGCCCGTCCTCGTCGGTCCGACCGGACATCCGCCGAAGTGGTACGAGGTGCCGGTGCCGGACCCCGACGGCGGGCCGCCGACCGTCCACGCGTACCTGCGCGAGCCGGCCGGGCGGACCAAACGGCTCGGGCTCCAGCGCGGCTGGGTCTACGAGTACGCCCCCGAAGGACGGGAGCGCCGCGAGCTGAAGTGGCCGTGGTCCAAGCCGAACGGGTGAGCCGCTTAGCCCGAATCGCCCCTTTGTGAGCTCATCGCACGACCCGGCACGCACATCATCTCCATGGAGGTGATGTCGTGTCAGGAAGGCTGCTGCGCACGGTCTGTACGGGGGTGCTGGTCGCGACGACGGCGCTGGCGGGGCTTCCGCCGGCGACCGCCGACGATCCGGCGGACCCACCGGTGGAGGCCCCCGCCGAGGTCGCGGGCGAGGCATCGAAGGCCCCACCGGTCGATCCGCCGACCGAAGACCCGCCTTCCGACAGCGAACCCCCCGTAACCCCACCCGGCGAGACTCCGAGCGCCACCACGGACCCGGCCGACCCGGCCGACTCCACCGACCCCGACGACGGCACCCCCCTCGACGACGCCGCCGAACTCCCGCCCGCCGGCGGTGACTCCGTCACCGCCCTCCTCACCCGGCTCCAGACCCTCTACCGCCAGGCCGAGCAGGCCACCGAGACCTTCAACGCCACCGACGAGGACCTGCGGCTCCAGACCGCCGACACCAAGCAGGTCGGCGCCGCCCTCACCGCCGCCCGCAAGGCGCTCGCCGAGGGCCGCAACGCGGCCGGAAGGCTCGCGCGCGAGCAGTACCAGGGCCGCTCCGAGCTCTCCGGGTACCTACGGCTCCTGCTCTCCAACGACCCCCAGCACGCCCTGGACCAAGGTCATCTGATGGCCCGTGCGGCCCGCGACCGGGCGGGCACCGTCTCCCGTCTCGCCGAGGCCGAGAAGAAGGCGGACGCGCTCGCGAGCCGCTCGCGCCAGGCCCTGGACCGGCAGCAGACGCTCGCCGCGCGGCAGCGGAAACAGCGGGACGACGTCCAGGTGAAGCTGAAGGACGTCCAGAAGCTGCTCGCCAGCCTCTCCGCCGACCAGCTCGCCCGGCTGACCGAACTGGAGCGGACCCAGACCGCGGGGGCACAGCGCGAACTCCTCGACTCCGGCGCCCTGGACACCGCCCGGACCCCCTCGCAGGAGGGCGGGGAGGCGCTGCGATACGCGGTACGGCAGATCGGCAAGCCGTACGTGTGGGGCGCCGAGGGGCCGGAGTCGTACGACTGCTCCGGGCTGACCTCACAGGCCTGGGCGAACGCGGGCCGGGAGATCCCGCGGACCAGCCAGGAGCAGTGGCGGACGCTTCCGAGGGTGTCGCTGCGCGAGCTGCGCCCCGGCGATCTGGTGGTCTACTTCCCCGAGGCCACGCATGTGGCGATCTATCTCGGCCACGGTCTGGTCGTGCAGGCCCCGCGCCCGGGGGCGAAGGTCAAGGTCTCCCCGATCGCCTCCAACCCACTGCTCGGGGCCGTCCGCCCCGACCCGGCCGCCGCGGCCCTCCCGTCGTACACGCCGCCCGAGCTCCCTGCCGGGGCCACGGACGGCTCGGACGAGGGGTTCGATCAGGGCGGGGCCTGAGCACCCTTCGTCCGGCGAGGGCCGACGCACCGAAGCAGACAGAACGGAGGAAGGCATTCCGATTCCTCGCATCAAGTGGCGTTCTGGATAGATCAGTTGATGCGGATACTTATGCGATCATGACAATGATTTCCGGCCATGGGCCGGAACCTTCTTGATTGCAGAGGACCATGAAGTTCAACCCGATCGTCCGCGCCCGCCGCGGACTGCTCGTTCTCGCCGCATCCCTCGGTCTCGTCTTCGGCGTCTCGGCCGCTCCGGCCCAGGCGGCCGAGCCCTCCTTCACCTACCTCAGCACCGTCGAGATCCGCGTGGACCACTCCGGCCAGTGTCTTGAGGTGGCGGACTGGAGCACGGCGAACGGCGCGGCCGTCCGCCAGTGGCCCTGCACCGGTGGCGCCAACCAGAAGTGGCACCGCTTCTGGCGGTCGGACAATCTCGTCGGGTCGTCCTACTACGTCAACGTCAACAGCAACAAGTGCCTGGAGATCGGCGGCTGGGCGCGCAACAACGGTGCGACCGCCAACCAGTGGGACTGCCACTACGGCCTCAACCAGAACTTCTTCGGCGGCGACGGCATTCTCTACATGGACCACGCGTACGTCTATGGCAAGTGCCTGGAGATAGCCGACTGGAGCACGCAGCCGGGCGCCCGCGCGCGGCTGTGGGACTGCCACTACGGCGACAACCAGGGCTTCAGAAACAGGGCCGTGGACTGGTAAACCCCTGGGCGGGTGCCGGGGACCTGCCCGGCGCCCGCCCTCTGCCGTGGCCGTCAGGCCCCGGCGACCGACGCCAGGTAGGCGCCGGTCTTCTCCGGCTCGTAGAAGAAGTTCTCGAAGTCGGCCGGGTCGTCGAAGCCGTTCGCGAAGCGGTCGGCGACCGGCTGGAGCTGGCCGGCGGCGCCGATCAGGTTGAGGACGTGCTCCGGCGGGACGCCGAGCATCGCGTTCGTCCACTTCGTGACGTGCTGCGCGGTGTTCCAGTAGCGGTCGAACGTGGTCTGCATCCACGCCTCGTCGAAGGGCTTGTCGCCGTTCTCGACGATCGAGGCCAGGTAGGCGGCCGCGCACTTGGAGGCCGAGTTCGAACCCTGGCCGGTGATCGGGTCGTTGGCGACGACGACGTCCGCGACACCGAGGACCAGGCCGCCGCCGGGGAGCCGGCCGATCGGGTTGCGCACGGTCGGGGCGTAGCGGCCGGCCAGTGTGCCGTTGGCGTCGGTCAGCTCGACCTTGGTGGCCCGCGCATACTCCCAGGGCGTGAACTTCTCCATCAGCTCCAGCGTGAGGGAGAGGTGCTCCGAGGGGTCCTTGACGCCCTGGAAGACGTCGAGCGGGCCGCCGGGGATCCCCTCCCAGAAGAGGATGTCGGCGCGGCCGGAGGTCGTCAGGGTCGGCATGACGAAGAGCTCGCCGACG